>WRMI01000045.1 GCA_009777175.1 Marinilabiliaceae bacterium | reverse complement strand
ATAATCGTCTGCTATTAAAGGAGTTAAAAAATTTAATATCGCAAATAAAAAACCGCAGATTATTACTGCAAATTTTAAATCAAATATTTTCAAAATAAAATAATTTTCTCTTTTTCTTTTGTCGATTTCGTATTGTAATGTACTCATATTATTAAAACTTTTAAGGTAATTATTTATTTACTTCTTTTTTCCTCATTTTAGCTATTTTTGCCATTTCAAAAATTTTCTCAAAAATTTCGGTTTTGAGTTATTGCTGTTCCTAAATCATATTGAGAATCAGTTTATTATACCGTATCTACATTGGTATTCTTCAATTTGATTTTGGAGAGCAGCATTGTCGCTTTGGAGATCTGCAAGGGTATTTTCTTGTTGCGTAATAGTATTCAAAGCAGTGTCTCTTTCAGCCCAAGCAGTGTCTCTTTCAGTTCTAATTGCTGCAATTGCTATATCTCTTTTTTCAATTGCAAAGTCTCTTCTGTTGATTTCGTATTCTACTAAGCTCATATCATCTTGCCGTTTAATTGTCCATATCTGCGCTTGTATTCTTCAATTTGATTTTGGAGAGCAGCTTTGTCGATTAGAAGAGCCGCTTTGTCGATTAGAAGAGCCGCATTATTGCTTTGGAGACCGGCAATGGTATTCCAGGCTATATCTCTTTCGCGTCTAATTGCTTCAATTGCAAAGTCTCTTCTGTTGATTTCGTATTCAACTAAGCTCATATCATCTTGCCGTTTAATTGTCCATATCTGCGCTTGTATTCTTCAATTTGATTTTGAAGAGCAGCATTGTTGCTTTGGAGAGCAGCGTTATTGCTTTGGAGACCTACAATTGTATTCCATGCTATGTCTCTTTCAGCTCTAATTGCTGCAATTGCTATGTCTCTTTTTTCAATTGCAATGTCTCTTCTGTTGATTTCGTATTCTACTAAGCTCATATCGTTTAAACTTTTAATATATTTTTTTACATCTTCTTTACTCATTTTAGCTATTTTTGCCATTTCAAAAATTTTCTGGAATATTTCAGTTTTGTATTTTTTCGGTATGTTTTTCAGTTCGTGCAAACTCTTTATTAAGAAAATCCACTGCTCAAGTGCAGTTTTTACGCCTCGTAGTTTCTTGCTGAAAAGTGGCAGTTCTATACAAACGAAAGTCAGTTTATCGTAGAGTACCTCATTAGTGTCTAATTCCTTTAACTGCCATTGTGTCAAATATTTATTTGGTCGTTTTTTCTTTCCCAAAAGGAAATTCATAATATTTATCGAATAAATAGGGTCCAACTTAAAGTTCCAGTATTTGTTATTTACTTTTCCTTTAACATTTTGCTCCTGAATAAGTTGTGAAGCATAAACCAACATCCTATCTCTGTAATGTTCTTGCTCAATATTTTGTATTTCGACAATAATTCGCTCGCCGTTGCCGGTAATGCAAATCAAATCAAAAATTGCTTTTCTGTCGTTTTTTGTTAGCCCTAATATTTCAACGTTGCCATAAGTGAGGTCGGTTATGCCACCTTCGATATTTAGCACAGTGTTTAAAAAGTTGAGCATCACCTCTTTGATCCCAAACACTCGCTTGAAACCAAAATCAGTTAGCAGATTGATATATATGCTCAAATCTTGCTTTGTGTATTTCTTCGGTTGTTTAACCGTTCTTTTTGTTTTTACTGCCATTATATAATGATTTTACGCCGCAAAATTAGTAAATTTTTTTGGTTGTCGATTCTTTTTTTTGAAAAAGCAAGAAAAATTTCTATCTTTTAAATATTTTTTATTTTTCCACTACAATTCATCATTTTATAAAAAAATATTACTTTTGCACTCAAAGGTTATTCTGATTCAAGCGATTTAATTATTATGTTTAAAAAAATTTTTTCCATAAAATATTTAAAACCCTATTTCATTTATCCTTTTTTGTTTTGTACATTACCAACGGCGGGACAAAATAATCGAGACTCCACGTTCACACTCCAATTAGGAGAGGTAACTATTTTAGAAACGTTTAATACTCATCGAGAGGTAATTCCGTCTCAAAAGCTTTCAGGCGAGGAGTTACAACGTATTAATAGTCATTCTGTTGCTGATGCAATTCGTTATTTTTCGGGTGTACAAATAAAAGATTATGGCGGTATTGGAGGACTTAAAACAGTTGATATACGCAGTATGGGAAGTAATCATCTTGGTGTTTTTTATGATGGCATTCAATTAGGGAATGCACAAAATGGTCAAATTGACTTAGGAAAATTTTCTTTAGATAATATCGAAGAAGTATCGCTATATAATGGGCAAAAAAGCGAAATTTTTCAATCTGCAAAAGAGTTTGGCTCGGCGGGAACTATATATCTTAAAACCCGCCGCCCTATATTTGAGGAAGATAAAAATTTTAATATCAGAGGCATTATCCGAACAGGTTCTTTTGGGCTTCTAAATCCATCTCTTTTATGGGAACAAAAAATCAATAAATCGCTATCATCTACTATTAATGCCGAATATATTCAAGCCACAGGAAAGTATAAATTCAGGTATCGAAAAATACTCCCTGATGGTACTATTGCTTGGGATACTACTGCGGTGCGTCAAAACGGCGATATTCAAGCGTACAGAATAGAAAGTGGAATATATGGACAATCAAAAACAACAAGTTGGAATGCAAAAATTTATTTCTATAATTCTGAAAAAGGTATACCCGGCGCAATTGTTAACAACGTTTGGAAACGCTCGCAGCGACAATGGGATAATAACTTTTTTACTCAAGCCTCTTTTCTAAAAGAAGTAAACAAAAATTATAGTTTTATGTTAAATGCCAAATATGCAAACGATTACATGCGATACCTCAACCCCGATACAACCTTAATCTATATTGACAATAATTTTACGCAGCAGGAACTCTATATTTCTACATCAAATCGTTTTTCGATATTACCAAAGTGGGATATTTCGCTGTCAGGTGATTTTCAATTAAATACGTTAGATGCAAGTTTACAGACATTTACACCTCCAAAACGATATACCACATTATCTGCAATAGCGACATCTTTTGAGGTTTGGCGGTTTAAACTATTAGCAAGTTTGTTGGGAACATTCGTTCAGGAAAAGTCAAAATTGGATGGTTTTCCATATATTTACTCGCAAAATACTAATAATAAGGAATATACTCCTGCTTTTTTTCTTTCTTGTAAACCGTTTCAGCAGCATCATTTTAATATCAGAGCATTTTACAAAAAAATATTCCGAATGCCCACTTTCAACGACTTGTATTATACCGATATTGGAAATTCTGCGCTAAACCCAGAGTACACAACACAATACAACATTGGATTGAATTATACAAAAATATTTTTTAACGGAATTTTAGAAACCATCACTTTCAACAGCGACGCTTACTATAATGAAATAACAGATAAAATTGTGGCAATACCCAAAGGAAACGGACAATTTCGGTGGATGATGATGAATATTGGCTATGTAAAAATTCATGGAATAGATTCTAAAGCGCAACTTAATTGGAAATTTTTCGAAAATATTCATATTCAAACGAATTTGAATTACACTTATCAAAAAGCGCAAGATTTTTCAGATGCCACAGATAATGATCCAATTGCTGGAACCTACGGTAGTCAAATTGCTTATATACCGTGGCATAACGGCTCTTTTACAGTTAGAATCAATAGTAAAAGTTATGATTTTAATTACTCTTTTATTTACGTTGGCGAGCGTTATCATAACTCGTCAAATATACGTGAAAACCGCGAACAACCATGGTACACAAGTGATATTTCCATGGGAAAAGAGTTGAAATTTAATAAGTTACAATGTAAGGTTTCGGCAGAAATCAACAATATATTTAATCAGCAATATGACGTGGTGTTGAACTATCCGATGCCAGGCACAAATTATAAAATTATATTAAAATTTGATATATGAAAAATTGTTATTTATTTATTTTTATGCTATTCTTTTTTTGCTCTTGCAGAAATGAATCAGAAGTTTTTCCTCCAGAGGAAGAAGAAGTAGATGAGCCCGAATTTACATCCATTCAAGGATTTTATCTGTTGAACGAAGGTAATATGGGAAGCAACAAATCTACGTTAGATTATTACGATTATGAGACGGGAACTTATTTTCGAAACATTTATGCTACTATAAATCCGACTGTTCCCAAAGAACTCGGCGACGTAGGAAACGATTTAAAAATTTATGGTAGCAAAATGTATGCCGTAATTAATTGTTCTAATAAAGTCGAAGTGATGGACGCTAAAACCGCTAAAAGATTAGGACAAATTGATATTCCTAATTGCCGTTACATCAATTTTCACAACGGATTTGCATACGTTACATCATTCGCAGGTCCGGTGATTATCGATCCTAATTACGAACAATTAGGATATGTGGCTAAAATTGATACTGCTACTTTGCAAATTATTGACGAATGTTTGACAGGTTTTCAGCCCGAAGAATTGGAAATTGTGAATAATAAAATTTACGTGGCAAATTCTGGCGGATATATGTTCCCTAACTATGAAAACACTATTTCAGTCATTGATATAGATACTTTTAAAGAGGTGAAACGTATTGAAGTTGCCGTTAATCTTCATAGAATTAGGGCAGATAAAAATGGAAATTTATGGGTAACAACAAGAGGAGATTATTTTTCTGACCAATCAAAATTGTATTTTATTGATACAGAAATAGATAAACTTACTGAAATTATCGATATTCCTATTTCCAATTTTCATATTGATGCCGATACATTGTATATATGTAGTTCTGAATGGAGTTATGTTACAATGAGTTATGAGAATAGTTTTGGAATTGTTGATGTAAGTAGTAAACAGATTATTACCCATAATTTTATTTCCGATGGAACAGAAAAAGAGATAAAACGACCTTATGGAATAATTGTAAATCCCATAACAAAAGATATTTACGTAACTGATGCTAATGATTATGTAGCACCCGGCACTTTATATTGTTTTGACAAAGAAGGCAAACAGAAATGGAATGTTCGTACGGGAGATATTCCTGCACATTTTGCATTTGTAAAAGAATAAGATAAAAAAAATTTTGCTATATCAAAAATTTAACCTAATTTTGTACCGCAAAAATATGATTATATAAATGATTAATAACAACTTATGATGAAAAGAATATTAAAAGTATCTAAAACAAGACTACTAATTGTCTTTATAGTATTTTCACTATTTCCAAAAAATTTATTTTCGCAGCAAGATTCTGTCAAATATTGGAAAATTGGTGGAGATGCGACGTTCACTTTTTCACAAATTACTTTAAAAAATTGGTCAGCAGGTGGAAAAAGTTCTACCGCAGGTGCATTCTTGTCACATGCTTTTGTTAATTATGACAAAAATAATAGCAGCTGGGCAAATACCTTACATTTAGGCTATGGCTGGAACAAACAGCAAGGCGAAAATAATGTCAAAACTGATGATAAAATTTTGCTAACCTCTAAGTATGGCTACAAAGCAACACAGAATTGGTATTACACCGCTTTAATCCATTTTAAAACCCAAATGACAACAGGTTATGACGACCCGCCAGACAACAAAATTATTATTTCTGATTTTATGGCGCCCGCTTATTTGTTGGCATCTTTGGGAATGGACTACAAACCTAACGAAGATTTTTCACTTTATCTATCTCCTCTTACATGTAAAATGACCTTCGTTTTAGACGATTCATTGTCAGTATCAGGACTTTATGGAGTTGATGACGGAAAATTTTTCAGAGCAGAATATGGTGCAATGTTAAAAACTGTGTACAAAAAAGAAAATATTATCAAAAACCTCGACTTTTACACAAGACTTGACCTTTTTTCTAATCTGTTAGAAAAACCTCAAAATATTGACGTTGACTGGGAAGTAAAACTTAATTACAGGTTTACAAAATATTTAACGGCAGTTGCGGCACTCAACTTAATATACGACGATGACGTTAAAACACTCAAAGAAGACGGAACGCCCGGTAGCGCAAAACTGCAAACTAAACAACTTGTTGGAATAGGTATTAGTGTTAAGTTTTAGGAAGTGGATGAGGGAATGAGTAAATGAGTGAATGAGTAAATGAGTGTAGGGGCGCACCCTTGCGGTCGTCCACCTTGTAGTAAATGAGGGAATGAGTGAATGAGTGAATGAGTAGTTTAATAGTTTTTAGTTTATAACCTTATTTTTACTTTATTTTTTCAACAAAACAACCTTAATAGAAAAATGAGTAAATGAGGGAATAAGTGCATCCGTTAGGAATGGAATATTGGTAAAAAAATAATTAAAAAGATGAAAAAATCTGTGAAAATCCGTTTAATCCGTCAAATCCATGTATTCCTGCCGGCTTTAGCCTGCAGTTATTAGTGAAAATTAGTGTAATTAGAGGCTAAAAAAATTAAAAAACAGATGAAACAAATAATTGAACAAGCATGGAACGACCGCTCGTTAATTAAAAATCAGGAAGTGCAAGAAACTATTAGAAAGGTCATTGCACTTTTAGATAAAGGTGAATTACGTGTTGCAGAACACACCGAAAGCGGCTGGCAAGTGAACGAATGGATAAAAAAAGCTGTTATCCTATATTTTCCTATTCAACAAATGGAAACCATCGAGGTTGGACCATTTGAATTTCATGACAAAATTCCCTTAAAAAAAGATTATAAAAATTTGGGTATCAGAGTAGTACCTCATGCCATCGCCAGATATGGGGCATTTATTGCATCAGGAGTTGTACTAATGCCTTCATATACCAATATTGGCGCATACATTGACACAGGAACGATGGTCGATACTTGGGCAACAGTTGGAAGTTGCGCTCAAATAGGAAAAAACGTTCATTTAAGCGGTGGAGTGGGCATTGGCGGAGTATTAGAACCCATTCAGGCAGCACCCGTGATAATCGAAGATAACGTATTTATTGGTTCACGTTCTATTGTTGTCGAAGGTTGCCGAATAGGAACAGAAGCCGTATTAGGCGCTAATGTCGTTTTAACAGGTTCAACAAAAATAATTGACGTATCCGGAACAGAACCCATTGAATATTACGGATTTGTACCTCCGCTTTCAGTGGTAATACCGGGTAGTTACACAAAACAATTTCCTGCTGGAAATTTTCAGGTTTCAGCAGCACTCATTATCGGCAAAAGAAAAGAGAGTACCGATAAAAAAACCTCACTCAACGAGGCACTGCGAGAGTTCGGAGTTGCGGGGTGAAATATTTAAAGAAGAAGATATTTTAAAAATTGCAAATGTCAGTATTCGCAAAGAAATTTGTGTAAATTAGAGAAATTCGCGTTTTTTTTATGTCAGTTTAAAAAAAAAATATTATTTTTGCAAATAATTTAGACCGATTAATCAATGAATCATCTGTTACTATTTTTGCCTTTATTGGCATTAATGTTGCAATAAAAGTAGCCAAAGATCAAGATTATTGTATAATAGAAAAATCATAATATTAACAAAAAACAGTTATACCGTTATGAGAAGAAGGTGCGAAACATTAGTAATTTAAATAAAATAAAATTTATCATTATGTATTTAAAAAATTTAATTTATGCGATAGTTGTTGCGTTAGCAATAGTTTCGTGCGTAGAAAGGTCTGTTACAGAACAGCCAAAATCCTTTGATTTGAGAGACATTCAAATCAGCGGTGACCGTTTGACACCCGAAATTCTTTGGTCATTCGGTCGTCTCGGCAGCATTGCAGTATCCCCCGACAACGAATTTGTTGTTTATACCGTGAGTTACCCTCATATTGAAGAAAACCGTACGTATGGAGATATTTACATTGTACCCGTAATAGGCGGCGGTTCGGTTAAACTCACCGAAACAGAGGAAAATGAATCAGAAGTCAATTGGCGACCCGATGGCAAAAAAATTACTTTTTTAAAACCAGATTCCAATAAAAAGACCCAATTGTGGGAAATGAACTCAGACGGGAGCGGAACAGCCCAGATTTCTAACGTCGAGGGTGGTATCAGTGGATATAAATATTCCCCTGATATGGAATATATTGCTTATTCCAAGCCCGTTAAACTTGATAAATCTGTGCAAGATTTACACCCCGATTTGCCCAAAGCAAACGCACGAATCGAAGAAGATTTGATGTACAGACATTGGGATAGTTGGCACGATTATCATTACAACCACATTTTTATTGCGAAATACAATGAAAATGAACCTTTTACATCAGGAACTGATATTTTAGAAGGTGAACGTTTTGATTCTCCTATGAAACCAATGAGTGGAATGGAGCAAATTAGTTGGACTCCCGATGCCAAAAAAATTGCTTATACATGCAAAAAACTTTCAGGAAGAGACTATGCCCACTCAACCAATTCTGATATTTATCTGTATGATTTGGAAACAAAACAGACAGAAAATCTCACCGAAGGAATGAATGGATATGACATAAATCCTCTCTTTTCACCCGACGGAAAAATGATGATTTGGGAAAGTATGGAACGAGACGGATACGAAGCCGACAAAAACCGTCTATTTGTAATGAATATGGAAACACGCGAAAAACGAGATATATCAGAAGGTTTTGACCAAAATGTGGCAAATCCTTCGTGGGATAAAAGCGGAAAGTTTATTTGGTTTACTTCGAATTTTCATGCTACCGACCAAATTTATCTACTTGATATTGAGGATGCTACCATTACCAAAACTACCGAAGGAAATCACGATTTTATGAAGGTTTTCAATGCAGGTGATTATTTAGTGGCGACACGAACGAGTATCAGTAGTCCTACAGAAATTTTTGCCATTAATTTAATTACAAAAACCACTCAAAATATTTCAAATATAAATAGCAATTTGCTGAGCCAACTAAAAATGGGCGAAGTAGAAGAACGCTGGATTAAAACTACCGACAATAAAAATATGCACGTATGGGTAATTTATCCACCAAATTTCGACCCGACAAAAAAATACCCTGCATTACTTTATTGTCAAGGCGGACCGCAAGGAACGGTTAGTCAATTTTGGAGTTACAGATGGAATTTTCAAATTATGGCTGCAAACGATTACATTATTGTTGCACCAAATAGGAGAGGTTTACCCGGTTTTGGTCAAGAATGGAACGAACAAATTAGCGGAGACTATGGCGGGCAAAATATGAAAGATTATTTAAGTGCAATAGATGACTTGGCAAAAGAACCATTTGTAGACGAAAACAGGTTAGGTGCTGTGGGCGCAAGTTATGGAGGATTTTCTGTCTATTGGCTTGCAGGAAATCATAACAAACGTTTTAAGGCATTTATTGCTCATTGTGGAGTTTTCAACCAAGATATGAAATATACGACCACTGAAGAACTGTTTTTTGTTAATTGGGACTTAGGAGGTCCATTTTGGAAATTACCACTTAATGGATATGATTTTTCACCGCATCGTTTTGTTAGTAAATGGGATACGCCAATTCTGGTTATTCACGGGGAAAAAGATTTTAGAATTCCTTTTGAACAAGGTATGGGTGCATTCAATACCGCACGAATTTTGGATATTCCCGCAAAATTCATCTTATTCCCAGAAGAAGGACATTGGGTACTAAAACCTCAGAACGGAATTCTTTGGCAACGCGAATTTTTTAAATGGCTAGACCAATGGCTGAAATAGTGGTTAGTGGTTAGTGGTTAGGTTTCTAACAATTCGTGTAAATTCGTGTAATTCGTGGCTAAAAAAAAATATGAAAATTGTAACTTTTTACACTATCAAAACGTCCTAAAACTATATTTGTGAAAATTAAAAAGGTAAAAAGAGGAATAGAGAAAAGTATAATACTAAATACTAAATACTAAATACTAAATACTGAAAACTGAATACTAAATACTGAATACTAAATACTGAATACTGAAACTATGAAATCAATTAAAACAATTTTAATTTTAGCCACTTTGCTAATGTTTGCTGATATATCAGCGCAAAAAAATGAAATGCACGACGTACGTCAAGTAGCACCATTTACGGGAATTAATGTAAGTTCGGGTATTAGTGTTTATCTATCAATGGGCAACGAACATGTAGTTACCATTGATGCCCCCGAACATATTTTGGAAAATATCGTTACCGAAACAAAAAACGGAATTTTGAAAATAAATTTTTTCCATGCTCCCATGAAAATAAACCGTAGTATGTTTGAAAAAATTAAAGTTTATGTTACTGCCACATGGCTTGAATCCATCGAATTGTCGTCGGGTTCAGTTTTGCATTGTGAACATACTTTGAAATTGGAAAAACTGATAGTTAAAAGTTCGTCGGGTGCAGATGCGAACATTAACGTGGAAAGCATTGACTTACTGCTTTATGCTTCGTCGGGTGCTGATATTAAAGTCAAAGGCACTACTTTAAATTTAACGGCAAAAGCAACAGGCGGAGCCGACATCAAGGGGCGGGAGTTAGAAACAATTAATGCATCACTTCAAGCCTCTGCAGGCTCTGATATTGCTGTTAAAGTTTCGGGTGAATTAGAAGCAAGTGCAAGCACCGGAGCTGACATCATTTATTACGGAGATGCATTCCCTAAATCAATCCGAAAGTCAACCGGAGGTGATGTTAGGAAAAGGAATTGAGGAATGGATTCTTTTTTCTTTTGATAAAAAGAAATTTTTTTGGTTAATATCAAGAAAAAAAGCGTACCTTTGCAGAATATTTTGAATAACCAATTTTCAGAAGAAGTAAAGTACGAAAAAATATGAAAGATATTAAAACATTTATTTCACTCGAAGAAATACGAAATTATTTTATTGAAAAATGTGACGAAGAAGGCGAAACATTTTCCGAAGAAGAATTTGCTGAGTTCATAATTATTTGCGAGAATGATTTTTTTGATTGGCTAAATAGTAATTGGAAATTTTTTAATGAAAGGTAACGTTTTATAATAGATATGGATAGTTCCTTCTATCCACGCAAAAAAAATAGAGAATCCCCACATGTACCACGACATCGACACGATAGCCAACTACGATTATCTTTTACCCATAGAAAAAATAGCTAAATTTCCGCTATCAAATCGAGATGACGCAAAGTTGTTGCATTTTGACGGAAAGCGCACATCACAAACTTTTTTTCAGCAACTGCCTGAAATTTTACCCAGAAATGCACTTCTTGTTTTTAACAATACAAAAGTTATCAAAGCACGACTAAATTTTTTAAAAAAAACGGGTGCCAAAATTGAAATTTTGTGCCTACAACCTCATACTCCCTCAAATTTTGAAAAGGCTTTGTTGCAAAATGAGACTGTTGAATGGATTTGTATGGTAGGAAATTTAAAAAAGTGGAAAGAAGAGGTTATAAATTCAACAATTATCGTAAAAGATTCAAAATTAAATGTTTATGCAAAAATCAAAGAACGTTTGCAAGATAGTTTAATCATAAAATTTTGGTGGGATAATAAGTTAGTAACTTTTGCGGAAATAGTAGATGTGATGGGTCAGATGCCAATTCCTCCATACCTTGAGAGAGAATCGTGTGAATCAGATAAAGAACGCTATCAAACTATCTATTCAAAATACGATGGCTCTGTAGCTGCCCCAACAGCAGGATTACATTTTACAGAGAATCTTTTGAAAAAGTTATCTAAAAAAGGCATTAAAATGGTCGAAATAACACTTCATGTTGGTGCAGGAACATTTAAACCGATTAAAAGTCCAAAAATTTCAGAACATATTATGCATAGCGAGCGGTTTGAGCTTTCCATTGAAACATTAAAACATATTATTGAGCATTCGGGTCCCATTATTGCCGTAGGGACTACATCGGTCAGAACGCTTGAATCGCTTTATATTCTGGGAATAAAACTTGCCCAAAAAGAAAATTTCCTTAAAATTGAACAATGGGACGGTTTAAAATATAAATCAAACAAACCATATAAAGAACTGTTTAGTAATATTATAGATTATTTTCAGGATTTGAGTATTGAAACCATAAATGCAGAAACATCACTTATGATAGTACCGGGTTTCAAACCAAAGGTTATAAGTGGTTTAATAACCAATTTTCATCAACCTCACAGTACGCTGCTTTTGTTGCTTGCCGCATTAGTTGGGAATGAGTGGAAAACAAATTATCAATACGCCCTCGATAACGATTTTCGATTTTTGAGCTATGGAGATAGTTCTTTTTGGGAGTTTTAAGATTAATAAATATTACGATATATAACATTGATTAACAATTTACAAGAAAAATAAAAAGCATATAGATGCGCATCAATAGTTTTCAGTTTTCAGTTATTTTTTGTTCCTTTGTGGTTATAATATATTTTATTTCTTTGTGAATAATGCAAGTTAGCAAAATAAGAATTTTTTTATTGATAACATAACACTGAAAACAAAAACAAATTACCAAAAATGACACATGATTTACTCACAGAATGTTCTCATTCACTGAAAACTGAAAACTAAAAACAAATAACTAAAAACTAACGCATGATTTTCTATCAGAATGTTCTCATTTACTCATTTACTCATTTACTCATTCACTCATTCACTCATTCACTAAAAACTGATAACTGATAACTGATAACTGAAAACTATATTATGACAATCAAAAATGCGCGTTTTTTAATAAGTAGCCCCGATGTCAATAGATGTCCGGTGCCCGAAAAGCCTGAGTTTGCTTTTATAGGTCGTTCTAATGTTGGGAAATCTTCGCTAATCAATATGTTGTGTAATAGCAAAAATTTAGCAAAAACTTCCGCTACTCCGGGCAAAACTCAAATGATAAACCATTTTATTATCAATGATTTATGGTATTTGGTCGATTTACCAGGCTATGGATTTGTAAAAAGTTCAAAAACAAAACGAGAACAATTTGGTAAAATAATTTCAGATTATGTTTTAAAGCGAGAAAATTTATATTGCCTTTTCGTTTTGATAGATTCGCGTCACGACCCACTCAAAATTGACCTGTCATTTATGGAAATGCTTGGAAACGAAGGCGTTCCTTTTGCCATCGTTTTTACAAAAACTGATAAATTAGGAAAAGAAAAACTAAATATTCAAATTGAAACATATAAAAAGTCTCTTTTAGAAAATTGGGAAGAACTACCCCCTATTTTTGTTACATCAGCCGAAAAAAAAGTAGGCAAAGAAGAGATTGCGGCATTTATTGCGGATATTTTGAAAAAATAGTTTCGCAAAAACGAATGCAATAAAAACAAAATTTTACACGTTTGTATTTATAACGATTAAATAGTGAGCGAATGAGTGAGTGAGTGAATGAGAAAATGAGTGAATGAGACGAAAAATCCGTCTAATCCGTCAAATCCGTGTATCCATCGCTGGTTTTAGCCGGCAGTAATTAGTGAATATTTGTGAAATTAGTGGCTAAAAAAAGGAACCTGTAATTCGTGGCTAAAAAAAAATAATTATGAAAAAAATAATTTATCTACTTTTTTGTTTTATTGTTATGGTTAGATGTAGCACAAAGGAAAATGTTGATTTATTGATATTTAATGCACGTATTTATTGTGTGGACGATCAATTTTCAATAGCTGAGGCTTTTGCTGTCAAAGGTGGTCGTTTTATTGATGTTGGCACAACATCTGAAATTCGTTCTAAATATCGTTCTCTTAACGAGATTGATATGAAGGGTGCGCCAATTTATCCGGGCTTTCATGATGCACATGCTCATTTTGTCTCCTTAGGAAAAAGTTTTTCTTTCGTAAACCTCAGAGGGGCAACATCATACCAAGAAGTCTTAGATCGAGTTGCTGATTATTTTGAAACATTTAAACCAGAATGGATTGTTGGGATTGGTTGGGATCAAAATTTGTGGCAAAATCCGATTTTTCCTTCAAATGAAGAACTAAATATGTTATATCCCACAACACCCGTTGTATTAAAACGAATTGATGGTCATGCACTTATTGCCAATGAAACTGCGATTGCCCGAATAGGAATAGAGCCTAACGATCCTACAGTTTTATCAGACGAAGCACCAATTAAGAATGGCAAATTTACCGGAATATTTTTAGAAAATATTGCCGACCGTTTTAAGAATGCAATCCCCGAACCAACTGAAAAAGAACTAACAGGATTTATTTTGGAAGCAGCCAAAGAGTGCTATAAATATGGACTAACTTCTGTTAGCGATGCGGGCTTGCCTTTGTCGTCAATAGAATTAATTGACAAATTACAACAAGAAGGGCTTTTGTCTTTGCGTATTGATGCTTGGTTACAGCCATCTGAAGAAAATTTTGAACGATTTAAGTCACCTTATCGCACCGAAAAATTAACTGTAAATTGTGTAAAACTTTACATGGACGGTGCATTGGGGTCTCGCGGCGCATGGATGTTGCGTCCTTATGATGATGATGTTTCAACGACAGGAATAGAAGTTATTTCCGATGACTTGTTCATGGAATATTGTCAAAAAGCCTATTCTGCAGGGTTACAGGTGGCTACGCATTGCATTGGTGATGCAGCCGTCAAAAATGCCATAAAACTTTATGCAAATTTTTTAAAAGGTGAAAATGATTTAAGATGGCGCATCGAGCATGCTCAAATTGTAACTAATGAAGATTTTGAGAATTTTAAAAAATATTCAATAGTACCGTCAGTGCAGCCCACACATGCTACTTCTGATATGTTTTGGGCTCCCGAGAGAGTTGGAAACAGAATTAAAAATGGGTATGCTTATAAGAAATTAAAAGAGCAAATGGGCTGGATAGCGTTTGGTACTGATTTTCCGATAGAAGAGGTAAATCCTATTCAAACATTTTTTGCTGCTGTTTTCAGAAAAAATTTGAATTTTGAACCAGATAGCGGGTTTCAGACAGAAAATGCACTTTCACGAGAAGATGCCCTTCGAGCCATGACAATATGGGCAGCAAAAGCATCCTTTGATGAAAATTTGAAAGGTTCCATTGAAAATGGAAAATGGGCAGACTTTGTTGTTTTAAATAAAGATATTATGATTGTAGATGAAAGGCAAATACCTGATACAAAAGTAGTTGCTGTTTTTATTGATGGAATTAAAATGAATTTTTAAAATTTTTTTTACTTTTTTTTAACTTTTTTTGTAAAAATATTTTTTTTTCAATTATCTTTGCAGAAATATTTTTTGTAAAAAAACTTTACAGCCTCAAAAAATCATAACATTTATATGGAAATAGGTGATTTATTATATATTCTGATAGGAGTTGGAGCCCTTTTGTTTAGTTTGTTTAAAAAATCTAAACACAAAGAGCAGTTCGGAAATGATTTTCCCCAATATGAACAAGAGGATAATTTAGAAGAAGTGTTTGAATCGGTTTCAAATGTTTCAGAACAGCCACAACCAAAGGCTGTTGTGTTGCGGACATTTGAAAAAAAGCCTGTTTTTGAATCAAAATTTAAAAGAATAAATTTTGAAAACAGAAATAAAAGCAAAAAAATTGTCACGTCGGGACTCAAAATACGTAAAGAGCCGAAAATGTTTTTTGAAGAAAAAGAAGATGAGATAATAAATTATTGGAACGCAGAAAATTTTGATTTACATAAAGCTGTAATTTACAGTGAAATACTTAAAAGACCTAACTTTGATAATTCTTTTTATATAAGATAGTTGTTTATAATTAATTAATTTGCTAAATTTGCACAGCGGAGAGTTCCGAAAAACTTCGGAATTCTTTTTATTTTTTTACTTTTTTTAAAACATGAGGATTATAACATGTCACAAATAAGTTATATAACAGAAGAAGGGCTGAAAAAGCTTCGCGAAGAGCTTATTCAGTTAGAGTCGGTAGAACGGCCTCGGATATCCAAACAGATTGCCGAAGCCCGCGACAAAGGCGATTTGTCTGAAAATGCAGAATACGACGCTGCAAAAGATGCTCAAGGTATGCTTGAAATGAGAATTGGTAAACTGAAAGATGTTATCTCAAATTGTAGAATAATTGACGAAACAAGACTTAATACGTCTAAAGTGAGACTCCTTAACAAAGTGAAAGTCAAAAACTTAAAGAATAATGCAATCACTACCTATATGATTGTGTCGGAAAGCGAGGCAAACCTCAAAGAAGGAAAAATTTCAATTGCAACTCCAATTGGAATAGGATTGCTCGGAAAGAAGAAAGGCGATAAAGTCGAAATTAAAGTACCATCGGGAATTGTTACCCTGCAAATAATGGAAATTTCTCTTTAAATAAGTTGAATACCAAAAATATAGAAAAATTATGGCAACAATATTTTCTAAAATCATCGCAGGACAAATTCCCAGCTACAAAGTAGCAGAAAACGACAAATGTTATGCCTTTTTAGATATCAACCCATTGACAAAAGGGCATACATTAGTTGTTCCAAAAATTGAAACTGATTATTTGTTCGATTTAGACGATGATATTTATTCAGAACTTATGCTTTTTTCCAAAAAAGTAGCAACCGCAATAGAAAAAACCGTACAATGCAAACGGATTGCAGTTGTCGTTCTGGGTTTGGAAGTACCTCACGCACATATACATCTAATTCCAATGCAAAAGGAATCAGATATTAGTTTCTCAAACAAGAGAGTAGAACTTTCTAAGGAAGAGATGACAGCGATAGCACAAAACATTGCGTTATTATTATAAAATTTGCTGACTTTTTTGAAGTAATTTAAAGTAAAACGCACTCCTCTTATTCCATTTGGATATACCCCGAATTGCGCTTATAGTTATTTAGTGTGCGTTGTGATAATTGAAGTTGAGACTTCACCAAAAAGCCGATAACTTTTCTTTAATTGTCATCTACCTCAAAAAAATGGCTCCAACAACAACCTAATAAACGAAACAAATAGTTGGGGTTTAAAAATTCCTGCAAACAAAAATCCGTAGATGGCACCCCAGAAGTGTGCGTCATGTCCAACATTATCAACCTTCTTTTTTGCCATTATGTAGGAATAAATAAGGTAGGCAATACCGAAAACAATACTTGGCATTGGAATTCCCCACAACCGCAACATACTGTACGGATTAAGAAAAATAACACAATAAACAACCGCAGAAACCGCACCCGATGCGCCAACAGCATTATATTCAGGATTTGTTTTATTTTTTTTGACCGAATAGAATGCCGATATTGGAATTGCAGAAATATAAAGCAGTAAAAACAAAAACTTTCCTTTTTCTGCAAAGAGTATGTCGAAATAATAAAGCAATGCACCTCCAAAAGACCATAATACAAACATATTAATAATCAAATGCATAGCATCGGCATGCAAAAACCCATAAGAAAATAGCCTGTAATACTCTTTGCCTTGTCCAATTGTCCAAGCGTTGAGTTGACATTTTTCCATTAATGCCGACCGAAAGGCAATAATGCTAATGATGCAAGTTACAATAATTATAATTAGGTGAAAATTCATTTTATTTTTTTATAACGGTACACGGTAAACGGTACAAGGTACACGGTAAACGGCGTACGGTGTATGGTTTCTTTAATTATTTCATTTGTAAATATTTTGTATGTTATTGAAATTTTTATTGAGTTTACCGAAACAAAATCATTTGCTTGTGTGTCTAAAATCATTATTTTGTCATATAAATTTCGTTAATTCTTTTACTTATTAACTTTTTTTAACGCAAAGTCGCAAAGTTGAGGACGCAAAGGGCGCAATAAATTCAAAAATCATTAATACATTTTCTCATTTTTCTACCAAGCGTTGCATTCATTTTCGACAAGCTCAATGCATCGCCTAACGGAATGCTTTCTTACTCACTTTTCTACCATATTACATCCTTAACGGAATGCTCTCATTTTTCTACCAATATTGCATCCCTAACGGGATTCACTTATTTTTCTACCGATATTACATCCCCTACGGGATGCTCAAGTCTCACTACTCATTACTCACTACTCACTACTCATTACTCACTACTCACTACTCATTACTCACTACTCATTCCCTCATTCACTCTTCGCTAGTGTAAAATTTTAAAAACCAATTCTTTAAGGAGGTCGCCTTGGGAAGTCGAAACATTTCCGAAACCTTTACTTTTCATATCATATTCGCGGAGTAGTGAAATAATGTCTGTAACTTTTCTACCTTTGTAATTTTGATACCCTTTTTTGTAATCACTAACAAAATACGGATTAATATTGAGTTTGATTGCAACATCTGCTGTATTGTTTTTGTCAGTATGGTAAATATACAACAATAATTTGCTAAAATAATTAAAAAAAATAGCCGTAATTACAGGTAACGCAAAATCTTTGCTCGATGCGAGTGCTTTTACAATACGATTTGCTTTGAGAATGTCCTTATTAGTAATGGCAGTTTGCAATTCAAAAGGGTTGAATTCCTTGTGGATTCCCACATTTTTCATAACATCGTCAACAGTGATTTGTTTCTTTTCGGGACCTAAAGCAACTTTCAGTTTTTCAATTGTTTGAACAACTTTTTCAAGTTCGGTACCAAGATAGTCTATTAATAATGCTGTTGCGCGATTTTCAATGGTAAGTCCACATTCTTTAATATATTTCAAAATCCATTGTTCCATTTGGTTGTCGTACAATTTTTTTGAATCAAAAAAGATTGCTTGTGATTGTTTGGATAGAGTTGTATAAGTTTTAGTACGTTTATCCAATTTTTTGTTTTTGTAACTGATTACCAAAACAGTAGAAGGTTGTGGCGTTTTAAAATAATGTTCGAGAGTTTCAATTTTGGATAAATTTTGCGCTTCGCGGACGATAATTAATTGTCGTTGTGCGCCCATTGGAAATTGACGTGCAATGTGAACTAAATATGTAGTATCAGTATCTTTTCCATACATTATCAGTTCGTTAAAACCTCTTTCTTCGTCAGTAAGTGCGTGTTTTTGGACAGTTTCTGCAATTTTGTCAATAAAATAAGGCTCCTCGCCTTGTAAAAAATAGATTGGGGCAATATTTCCTTTTTTAACTTCTTGAATAATTTGTTCAAATGTCATATTATTTTATTCGAATTTAAGATGTTTAACAGATTGTCCGTTATAGATAATTTCCTTTAAAGCATTGATACCTATTTGTATATGTGAATTAACAAAATTGCGTGTAACTTGCTTGTCGCTTTCAGCAGTTTTAATTCCCGTTGAAATCATTGGTTGGTCAGAAACCAAAAGAAGCGCACCCGAAGGGATTGAGTTAGCAAAACCAACGGTAAAAATTGTTGCTGTTTCCATGTCGACAGCCATTGCGCGTGTTTTTTCGAGATAATTTTTAAATCTTTCGTCATATTCCCATACTCTTTTATTAGTTGTAAACACTGTACCTGTGTAGTAATCGCAGCCATAGTCTCTAATTGCGGATGAAACTGCTCTTTGGAGGTTAAAGGCGGGTAATGCGGGTACTTCAGGTGGTAAATAGTCGTTTGATGTACCGTCGCTACGGATAGCAGCGATTGGGAGAATTAAATCCCCAAGTTTGTTAATTTCTTTTAATCCGCCGCATTTGCCCAAAAAAAGAACTGCTTTTGGACTAACCGCACTTAACAAGTCCATTATTGTTGCAGCATTTGGACTCCCCATTCCGAAATTGATTATCGTAATGCCATCCGCCTGACAGTTACTCATATTGGCATTTTCGCCCACAATAGGTACGTTGTACAACTTTGAAAAAAAATCAACATAATAATTGAAATTTGTAAGAAGAATATATTTTGAAAAATCTTCAAGTTGCCGCCCAGTGTACCTTGGCAGCCAGTTTTCTACTATTTCTTGTTTGGTTTTCATTGTAAAAAATTTTTCACAAAGAAAAGTTTTTTTTATGTAAAAAGAAAATTTATCATAAAAATTTTCAAAAAAAAATCATTTTTTAATTTTGAATAAAAAAAAATATTACTTTTGTAAAAAATTTAATTATGGATTATAAAGAATTTTCACCCGAAAGTTTGATGATGTCTTATGCATATAACGCCGAAGATCATCAGGGGTCGATTAAATGTCCTCTATATCAGACTTCTACGTTTGTTTTTCAGTCTGCAGAAGAAGGAAAAGCTTTTTTTGAGATAGCCTACGGCTTACGTGCAAAGTGCCCTAATGAAAAATTAGGTATGATTTACAGTCGTTTGAATAACCCTACGTTAGACTTAGCAGAAAAACGCTTAGCCGCTTATGAAGGTGCTGAAGAAGCACTCTTTTTTTCAAGCGGAATGGGAGCAATTTCCACAACTGTTTTAACATTCCTAAAACCCGGAGATGTTTTACTTTATGCTTCTCCCGTTTATGGTGGCACTGAGCATCTTTTCAACCATGCGCTTCCCGGATTCAATATTGGAATTGTGAAGTTTTATGCCGGCGAAACTGAAGAAACAATAATTAATAGGGTATCAAAAGAGTTTCCCGGAAAAAAACCTAAAATAATTTATATCGAGGTACCCGGAAATCCTACTAATTCCCTTATTGACATTGAGATGTGCGCTCGTTTAGCTGAGCATTATAAAGAAGGTGATTGTAAACCTCTTCTTGTTGTTGACAATACCTTTTTAGGACCTGTTTTTCAACATCCTTTGCAGCACGGCGCTGATATTTCGCTATATTCTGCTACCAAATTTATTGGTGGACATAGCGATTTAGTTGGCGGAGCATGTGTCGGTTTTTCAAACCCGATTTGTGAAATAAGGGTAATGAGGTCATTTTTGGGAAGTATGATGGACCCGCATTCTGCGTGGTTAGTCTTACGAAGTCTCGAAACCTTAAAAATTAGGATGGAACAGCAAGCGATTGGAGCAGCAAAAGTTGCCGAACATCTTGCAAAACACCCGAAAATAGAACGAGTTTCATATCTCGGACTCCTGAAAAATGGCGAACAAGGTAAAGATATTTACGACAAACAATGTTCGTTTTCGGGCTCAATGATTTCGTTTTATATCAAAGGTGGCGAAAAAGAGGCATATCAGTTTCTCAACAATCTGCATCTCTTTAAATTAGCCGTCAGCTTAGGTTCAACTGAGAGTCTTGCAGAACATCCTGCAACTATGACACACATTGACGTTCCGGATGACGAAAAACAGAGGCTCGGGATCAATGAACAACTGATACGTCTAAGCATTGGACTCGAAAAACCCGAAGACCTGATTAAAGCCATTGACGAGGCATTTAGGAAAGTGGGGTAATAGAAAGCAGATATTTTGTGCAAATCCAAAAGGGTGTATATTTCTATTTTTAATTAAAATTAGATAATATGAAAGCAGTATTGGATATAAAAGATAACAAAGCATCGTTTGTTATGGAACTTCTTGGCAATTTTTCGTATGTAAAAGTTAAGCCTATTACAAACGAAAAAGCATTGTTGTTAAGTGAAATCAGGGAAGCAATTGACATCCTCAACTTGGTGAAACAAGGTAATTTACAGGCACGTTAAACTATAGAATTACTTGACGAAATATAACGAAATTCTTCTAAAAAATTCGTTTCTTTTTCTAAAGCATTACCAATAACAACAATATCAGCACCATTTTTAAATGCGGATTCAAGTTTTTGCGGAGTTTTAATTCCGCCACCTATTATCAACGGAACTGTGCAATTTTCTTTAACTGCTTTAATGTTTTTTTCAGAAATTGCATTTAAAGCTCCGCTTCCCGCATCCATATAAATCATTTTATTTCCCATCATTTCACCTGCCATTGCAGTTGCAATTATAATATCCGTTTTGTCTGCAGGAATTGGGCGTGTATTGCTCATATATTCAACGGAAGTTGAAACGCCTCCATCAATTAGCATATATCCTGTTGATATTGTTTCGATTCCATAACGTTTTATGATTGGTGCCGAAACCACATGGTTTCCGATAAGTAGTTCAGGGTTACGACCCGAAATCATTGATAAAAACAAAATTGCATCAAAACCCTGACAAATATGCATGGGATGACCCGGAAATAATATGAGAGGAATATCAAGACGTTCTTTTAAAAATTTAACAAAGAAGTCTATTGGGGTTGAAATAATGCTACCACCAACAAAAATTAGATTTGGCGGACATTTTTCTATTTTTTTTATAAGACTCTCTAATTCTTTTTCCGAATATTTATCTGGATCCAATAAAAATGCCAATAATTTTTCTTTATTAGAAACAGCGGAAATTATTTTTTCATAAATTGATTGATTCTCTATCATAATATTTAATTAAAATTTATTATTTCTGAAATTATTTTTTATTTTTAACGCAAAGTAGCAAAGTTGAGAACGCAAAGGACACAAAAAAGTTTTCAGTTTTCAGTTTTCAGTTATTTTATGTGTTCCTTTTTTGTTAAAAGATATTTTCATTTCTTATGAACAATGCAAGTTAGAATATTTAAATATTTTTAAACGCAAAGTCGCAAAGTTGAGAACGCAAAGGACGCAAAAAAGTTTTCAGTTTTCAGTTTTCAGTTAAAAGCTAACCACTAACCACTAATCACTAACCACTAACCACTACTCCTTTACTCATTTATTACAAGGCGGGCGACCGCAAGGGTGCGCCCCTACACTCATTCACTCATTCACTCATTTACTCATTCACTGAAAACTGATAACTGAAAACTGATAACTAAAAATGCCATACAAGATGATATTCGGGTGTTACAATATATTCTAAATCAAATTCGGTTGGCGGATTTCCTGCAACTTTTGCTTTGATAATTCCCTTATTTTCAATAATAAAAGGAAATATTATCAAATCTTCTATAAAATTTATCTCTCTTTTTTTTAACATTTTAAAAAGCGTTTCTTTGGCGCACCAAATCAGTGTATAGTAGTTAATATCCTCATTTTTAGGAACAAATGCCGTTTCGATGGGATTTATAAATTTTTGCGCTACTCTTAAAATTCTCTCTTTTGGTTGTTCTATATCAATTCCTGCAAAATCTGTTTCTGATATAACAACTGCTGCATATCCTGTTGTGTGTGAGATACTTATTTTTTTATCAAAACCCCAAATAAAAGGTTGACCAACTTCATTGTATTCAATATTAGGAATTAAGCCCGTATGATTAAACAACAAAATTCTTGAAACGAGCCATTCTATTTTTCGCGATTGGTTTTTAAAATTTACAAGTTTCGATTTCATTTCAGGACTAAAAGGAATCATTTCAATTAATTCATCGAATGTTTCGCTTATTTTCCACACAGCAGCGACACTTCCGTTGTTATTTTTTTTTATAAAAATTTCTGCCATCTTATTTTTCTACTGAGGTTGTTTTGTTAAAAAAATTTGGTTAGTGGTTAATTACTCATTCTCTCATTTATTACAAGGCGGGCGACCGCAAGGGTGCGCCCCTACACTCATTCACTCATTTCCTCATTTTCTCATTTTCTCATTTACTTATTCACTTATTTACTGAAAACTGACAACTACAAGACTTTTTTCCAACGAATATTTTCCATCATCATAACAATATCATCATTTATGAAATCAATCACGGGAGCGAGCGAGTCACGGTTAGGAGAAGTATTGAAATAAAGCGATCCTCTGAGGAAATGTCTAACGCTATCAGTAGCAAAGAACTGTATGGGCGAGGCAGCATTTCCTTTGATTTCAAATACTGTTCCAAAAACATTATTCTCGTCGTCAATAAAAATTCGTTCAACGATTGCATCGGCTTTAACTGTGTGATTGAAAGTCAATTTGATGTTATCTTCTAATAGTTCGTAAATATCGTTATTTTCAAGATTTTTATATGTAAGATGAATTGTTGCTTTAAATTCAGGAAATTCAATATTTATCCAAAAAGGTTCGGCATTTTGCGAAATATCTGTTTCAATGAATGAATATACGGGATAGAGTATAGAGTAAGGCATAACAGAATCTAAACGAAAATATTCCTTTTCAGGTAATTCGATGCGAAAATAACCGCGAGGTCGGGGAGTTCCTTTATATTTACAGCATACCGCAAAAATCAGTATGAAACTTAAAATAATCACTCTCGTGTAAATTTTATTATTTAATATTTTAAACATTTATAAATAAAGAAGTTATCTCTTTTTATTAAAAAAAATTCGATACAAAAATAGAAATATTTTAACAATAAAAAAAACAAAATAACTGTGGACTTAAGCTCACAAATCTAAATTTGTAATATCCAACTTGCATTATCCATAAGAAATTAAAATATCTTTTAACCACAAAGGAACACAAAGGTTTAGTTATTCAATTTATTGCAATACTCAAAGGACACAATGTTTCTTTTTTGATCACTTACCACTAATCACTAACCACTAATCACTATTTTTGCGTTCTCAACTTCGCGACTTTGCGTTAAAAAAATATTATGAATAATGCAGGCTAAATTCTCCTCTCTAATATCTAACTATTTTTTTTTATTTTTTTTTGTTTTATGATAATAAAATAAATTATTATCTTTGCAAAATATTTTTTAAACAATTATTCATTTAAGTAAGTAAAAATGAAAAGATTACTAATTTTATTCGGTGCGATTTTGATGGCGGCAGCTATTAATGCACAAACTATTGAACTATTTTCCGGACACAAAGGCATTTCTAGATCGAATGACCAATTTTCCGGATTTGAAGCAACATTTTCTTTCGACCAGATTGAAAGTGTAACAATTACAGGCACAGAGCGAGGAACGTTTTCCGCCCTTACCATTGCGGGAGCATACCAAGCAGGTGAAATAGGAACACCCGAACTGCCTGTTTTTAGGAAAATGATACAAATTCCTGTGGGTGCTACTCCGCATGTTTTGGTGAAAAACTTTACATCCGAAGAGTTTGATTTAGAAACTTATGGTTTCTATCCCGTTTTTCCGACACAGCCAAGCGTTCGAAAAGACCAAACAGAAATTCCTTTCATCTATGATGAAAAAGCCTACGGAATTGACGATTACAACTATTCTGTGATGGCAGAAGTTGAAATTTTAGGGCAAATGCGAGGTATTATTCTCGGTATGGTAACAATACGTCCTTTGCAGTACAACCCTGTGGCACACACTATCATTGCTCATAATGATATTGAAATTGAAGTTAATTTTAAAGGTGGAGACTACAAAAAGACCGAAGAATTATTTGTAAACACTTTTAGTCCGCACTTTTTGAAACATTATGAAATCGCTTTCAATAGTGGAGTTACAAGAGATGTTTATGACGACCACCCCGATTTATTTAACGTACCTGTTAGAATGTTGGTGGTTGCCAATAGAATGTTTGAAACAACGCTTCAGCCGTGGATAGAGTGGAAAACTCAAAAAGGTTTTATTATGGATGTAAATTATACAGATGTTATTGGCACAACCGCTGCGGCAATTAAAACATTCATACATAATAAATATAACACAGGAGTGGGAGACGGAACAGCACCTACATTTATTATTCTTGTTGGCGATACACCGCAAGTACCTGCAAGTCAAACAGGTAGTTATACTTCAAAAGCAACCGATTTGTATTATGCAAGAACAGCATCATCGGGCTTTTTCCCTGATATGTATTATAGCAGGATGTCGGCACAAACAACGCAACAGTTGGCAAATCAAATTGAAAAAATATTATATTATGAAAAGTATCAATTTGCAGACCCAACTTATTTAGATAATGTGTTGTTGATTGCAGGTGCGGACGGAACATGGAATCCTCGAGTTGGAAAGCCTCAAATAGACTATGCTACAAATTATTATTACAATACAGCGAATGGTTACGCAAGTATTCACAAATATTGGAACGCATACTCAGGTTGCTACACACACTTAAATAACGTAGGCTTTGCCAATTACACAGCACATTGCAACGAAACATTATGGGGTGACCCAAGTTTTACCGTTGCCCAAATTGCCACTTTAACCAATGTAAATAAATATTTTGTAGCAATGGGCAACTGTTGTTTGGCGGCAGATTTTGGTTATTCAGGAAACGGCGGAATATGTTTTGGTGAAGCAATGATGAGTGCACAGCAAAAAGGAGCCGTAGGTTATATTGGTTCATCTCCGAGCAGTTATTGGGGCGAAGATTTCCATTTTACTGTTGGTGCTTATTCAGGTAATTTAGAAACTGTTACAACTCCAACATTAACTAATACAACAACAGGTTGTTATGATTTTATGTTCAGAGATGTAGATTTTAACACCCTTTGTTCTCATGTTTTGGGTGGAAATCTTGCTGTTCAATATGCTCATAATAATCCGGGATATACGACTCACGTTTCTGCGCCTTATTATTGGGAAGCATACAATGTTTTGGGAGACGGCTCTTTAATGCCTTATAACGGACAAGCGGCAGTAAATACAGTTTCTCATCTTCCAATTGTTCCCATTGGTATGAATGAATATGAAGTTTCAGCAGTACCGGGTTCTTATGTTGCAATTTCAAAAGATGGAATATTGCACGGTGTTGGTCTTGCAGATGCTTTAGGAGTTGCGGCTGTGCAATTAGATCCTCCAATTCTTTCGGGTGGTGATGTTGATATTGTGGTTACACGAAACCAATATCAGCCTTATATGATACAAATTCCCGCAGCAGCATTGGAAGGTCCATATATTGTTTATGATAGTTATGAAACAGTTAACGAAAGTGCTTTAACATATATTTCGGAAAACAGCGAAATTGCAGTTACTTTGAAAAATGTTGGTAACGACCCTACAGAAGGACCACTTTCAGTTGTTGTTTCATGCGATGATCCTCAAATTACAATTAATAATACAACAGCGCAAGTAAATGAAATTATTCAAGACGGAGAAACTGCAGTTGTAAACTTTAATGTATCAATTGATAATGCTATTGTCGACAAAAAAGTATTCCCCGTAACGGTTACAATAACACAAGATGACGAGATTTGGGAAAGTACAATGCGCTTAACTGCTTATGCTCCCAAATTTTCCTTAGAAAAAGTATTAATAAACGGCGTTGAAGGCGGTAATTTAGAGGCAGGTGAAATTGTTACAATTACGGCAGTTATTGAAAACAAAGGCGGTGCAGATGCATACAATGTGGTAGGTGATATAGGAATAAATAGTCCTTATGTTAATCCTGCCTGTGATGAGGTTAGCGGTACGGCTCAAGATATGCCTTTGGGTGAAAGTTTGAATTTTGACTTTGTTGTTATTACCGATTCAAATATGCCTTTCGGACATGAAGCAAGTTTAGCAGCGTTGCTTACTGCAAATTATGGAATCACTTATAGCGAGGTGTTTACTGCATCTAA
>WRMI01000044.1 GCA_009777175.1 Marinilabiliaceae bacterium | reverse complement strand
GCTGCGGCGCTGCCGCAGCGGAAACTGAACTACCCCAAAGTATAATTCGTCATTCCGAATGAAACGTAGTGAAATGAGGAATCTGAAAATATGCAATTTTACAATTAACATAACACTAACTTTAAAAAATTTTTAATTTTTTTTAATTTTTTTTTTGAATAATAAAAATTTTATCTATTTTTGCATTCTGAAAATAATATAAAAAATAATTTTATGAGCATATTTTCGACAATTATTACAATTCTTTTTGTACTGATACTACCCGTTTTGGTCTATTTTTGGATGAATCAAATCGTCTCAAAAAAGAAAAATGAAATGCTTGAGAGACAAATAACTGAATTGGAAAAAAAGAATTTGGCAAAAGACAAATTTTTTTCCATTATTTCTCATGATTTGCGGGCACCATTCAGTTCTTTGTTAGGATTTTCTGAAATGTTGGTCTACTATTCAGAAGATTATGACAAAAATGAAATAAAAAATTACAGCAATCAAATCTATGCGGCATCTATGAAACTTTTATCATTGGCTGAAAACTTGCTTCAATGGTCAAAAACTCAATTAGGAACTATTACTTATAATCCCGAACTTACTGATATTAACATTGTTTCAGATAATGTTATTAATGCACTAAAATTATCCATTCAAGAAAAAGATATTAATATAGACGTTGATTTTGAGCGAGGATTAACTGCTTATGCCGATTCTAATATATTTTCAATAGTATTGCGCAACTTGATTTCTAATGCAATAAAATTTACCAAAACTGGCGGAACCATTAGAATTAGAGGATACCAAAAAAATGATAACGAAATTGAAGTAGAAGTAAAAGATAACGGCATCGGTATGAACAAAGATCATTTAGATAAACTTTTCCAGATTGATAAGCATGTTTCTACGGCTGGTACGCTTAATGAGAGCGGGTCTGGGTTAGGATTGATACTTTGTAAAGAATTTGTTGAAATAAACGGCGGAATTATGAGCATTAAAAGCGAACCAGGAAAAGGAACAGCAGTAATGTTTACAATTCCTAAAAACTAAAAAATAAATATGGCTACACAAACAGAAAATATAAGTTATAAGGATGCAGTCGACGAAATCCAAAATATTTTTACAGAAATGGACGAAAATGAAATGGACTTAGACGATTTTGCAAATAAACTCCAAAGAGCCATTTTTCTGATTAACTACTGCAAACAAAAATTGAGCGGTACAAAAGAAGAAGTTGAAAAAATGTTAAAAGAATATGATCTTTCAGTAAATAAATAAAATATTTTTAATAATCCATACAAAATGCGAAAATTTTTCTTAATAATATTATTAACCTGTTTAACAACATTACTCTTTGCCCAAAATAGGAAGGGTAATTTTCAAATATTAGAGGGCTGCGACAATCATGAATTGTACGTGTCCTTTTATTCTGATGATTTTTTCTATTTGGATGATTCAGAAACAAAAGAGCAAATAGACAGGCTTATTTACAGTTATTCTATCAAATTAGAGCGTTGCGCATTATTACCCGAGAAAAAAATTGACCAACTAACACAAAACAACAGAAAAGGTGCGAATCCCGCAATAGAGAAACTTAAAAGAATCTATAAAGTGCATATTCCCGATGCTGATAACGCACTTTTATATCAATTAGCGGCACAATTTGAAGAATTAGATGAAGTTGAGTATGCCTCGCTTGTGCCGATTTATCCTATTCAGCCACCTATTTCAGATACACCCGATTTTGAATATCTTCAAACTTATTTAAATACCGATCCTGGCGTTGATATTTATTATGCTTGGTCTTTGGGTTTATATGGTGAAAATATTAGGATACGTGATATTGAGTATGGTTTTAATGGAAATCATGAGGTATTAGTTGGACGAAATCTTTTTATTGCACCCGGTATGGATATACATCCAGAAACGGATCCAGATTGGTGTGAACATGGAACAGCAGTTTTTGGGATGGTTTATGCACACAACGAAAATTTCGGCAACAAAGGAATGGCGCATGGTGCACAAGAAATGGTTCTTTTCCCTGAATATCAAAGTAGCGGATACAATAGAATTAACGCTATCGCTCAAGCCATAGAAAATTCAACCGAAGGCGATGTTATTATTTATGAAATGCAATATCCTGCATACTCAGATTATCCTGATAGTTATGTTCCTGCGGAATTTCATCCGATAGTATGGGATTTAACCAAAGCGGCAACTGAAGCGGGCATTATTGTTGTTGCTGCCGCTGGAAACGGTGCTCAAAACTTAGATATTCCTTATTTTGACGAATATAACAACAGAGGAAATAGCGGCGCAATTATTGTGGGTGCAGGAAATACAACTATTTATCACGCACCTATGTATTTTACTACTTATGGCTCACGCATTGACGTTCAAGCATGGGGACAAAATGTTTTTACAAGTGGATATGGAAGTTATATTCAGATAAATAATGACTTTAACCGCGGATATACAATGTTTTCCGGAACAAGCTCAGCAACCCCAATAGTAGCATCTTGTGTGATTATTCTGCAATCTTATTGGCATTCTTTAACGGGTGAATATCTTTCGAGTCGAGATATGCGAGACCTTTTAGTAGAAACAGGAAATCCACAACTTTCACAACTTACAAAACCAATCGGACCCATTCCAAACATGAAAAATGCCATCGAAATGATTAATGGTATGATTGAGTGTGAAATGCCCGTAAATGTTCAAATTGTAACGGATGAAGATTGTATAGTTCACATATTTTGGGAAAAGCCTCAAGATATGATTAATCCTACATACAACATATACAGGAACAACGAATTAGTTGCCGAAAACATTGAAGATACTTTTTATAGCGAATATATTGACCCTGAAGTTATTTTTGAATGGAGTGTTCGCACCGTTTGTCAGAATGGAATGTCGAAAAAAGTTAGGATATTTAATGAGATCTGTGAATGCGATTGTTTACCAGCTTTCGATTTGAAAATTGAAATAGATGCACTTTGCAATTTACAATTGTCTTGGAATTCACCCTACGATGACCCAACGATTTTATATAATGTTTATAAAGACAATGTTCTTGTTGCAGAAAACCTTACATCGCAACAATATTCTGAAATCATCGAGTCAGACATTCATTACGAATGGTGTGTACAAATTTTGTGTGATGACCATTCGCCGAAGAGATGTATAAAAAATGAACTTTGTCATGGAGGCGACATCAGCGAGGTTGTTCTAAAAAAAACATACAGGTTTTATCCCAATCCTGTCAAAAACGAACTTACAATAGAACGAACCGATTTTTTATATGAAACAATCAAAATTGAAGTTTCTAACATTCAGGGTAACAATGTTTATACCACCGATTTAGAGACAAATCAAGTTATTATCAATTTCGATAATTTTAAATCAGGAGTATATTTGCTTAAAATTTACGATTCTGACAACATTTTCGTAAAAAAAATTGTAAAAAAATAATTTTAAAAAAGTTGTCAACACTTTTGTACGTTTGTGAAAAAAATAGTATTTTTGAAAAAAATTTTTAAAATTTATAGTATGAATAATATTTGATTAATGATGAATATTTTACTGATGAAGCTAATTGGTTTATAGTATTTAGTCTGGGTAATATTTTACAACAGTAAGTGACGTGGGAGAAACACAACGAGTTATAACAAGAAGGAACAAAAGTTCAAACAGAATTCAAGTGCAAAGCAATGTACTTGAAACTGCTTATCCAAATTCAACTAAAAATGTGGTCGCTTTTGAAAAAAGTATTAGAAATAATAGTTTTGAAACATTAGCGGTTTTTGATAAAGATGGGAATATATTATTACAAAATAGAGGGAACGAAACAGAAGCAGAAGCGCATGCTACAGTAAATGTTGAAAATGGCATTTTAACGCATAATCATCCGAATGGAGGATCTTTTAGTGATATTGATATTCAGTCGGCGTTACATTTTAATCAAGCAGAAGTAAGGGTAGTAACTGACACATATACATACTCAATGAAAAGACCATACGATGGTTGGGGAGTTTCAAATAGAAAAATGATAAGGGAATATAAAAAGGAGTTAAAAAAAGTTAGTAGTGAATATTCAAAAAGGGTTAAAGAAGGAAAAATTACTTCAGAAGAAGCGTCTATTGATACAACTCATGTTGTTATGAAAAACCTCTCAAAAAAATATGTTTGGAATTATACCAGGAAAATAAATTAATATATAAAATATAAAAAAATATCAATTAATGAAAAGAATTTATAAAAATAAAAAAGAATACATTGAAGGTAAACCGGGAGTCATCATTTGTGATGACCGTGGTTTGCACATTGATTACTTTTCTGATATATCCTGTTATAAGTGTAAGCATTTTCGCCAATGGGATTACTTTTGCAAAGCGTACCCCAACGGGATACCCGATGAGTTGATATATGGAAAAGAAAAACATACAGAGGTGCAGACAGACCAAAAAGGCACAACAGTTTTTGAAGAAAAAATAAAGCACTCAAAATCAAAAAATAATACCACAAAAATTAAATTATCTCAAAAAGAAATCGAGGCTATTAATAAATATTTTAATGGCGAAATGGAAACGTTTTCCGCAACTCATGATCAAATGAGAATATTCGGACCCCTCCTCGACAAAGCAAAAAAATTAATGTTGGAACTAAACGCAGCGAACGAAATAGGGCATATAATAGAGTGGTTTTGGAATAAATATCAAGAATTGAACAATTTAAAAAAGGTGGCATAACCTTTTGTATTGATACTAACATTATTGTTTTACTATGAAACTTACATGACAAAATAAAGATTTTAGACACACATACAAATGATTATATTTCAATAACATATTACAATATATACAGATGAAAAACCAAATAAACGATACCAAAATTGCTGCTACTTTCCGAGAGTTATGGAAAGTAGTTGGAAATAGTTCTTTGTTTGAAATAAAATTTCATTACAAAGGCGTTTTACGCACAATTTACGTAAAATGTGAAGGGTCTAATTTCAGCGGCAGCATCAAAGACCGTATGGCGCTATATATTTTGCAATGTGCCTACGAACGTGGAGAAATAAAACCGGGCGATACTATTGTTGAAGCAACAAGCGGAAATACAGGTATTGCTTTTTCGGCATTGGGCGCTGTTCTGAGGCATAAAGTAAAAATATTAATGCCCGACTGGATGAGTCAAGAACGTGTTGATGTTATTAAAAGTTACGGTGCAGAAATTATTCCCGTTTCAAAAGAAGAAGGCGGCTTTCTGGGAAGTATAAGAATTACAGAAGAGATAAAGGCTAACGAAAAAAATATTTTTCTGCCGCGACAATTTTCTAATGAAGATAATGCAAAAATTCATCAACTAACCACTGCAAACGAATTATGGCTACAAATGCAAGAATTTGGCGCCACCCCAGACGCATTTGTTGCAGGAGTAGGAACCGGCGGAACAGTTATGGGAGTTGGAAGATATCTACGTGAAAAAGTTCCTAATATCAAAATTTTTCCAATGGAACCCGCCGAATCCCCAACAATTTCAACAGGATATAAAGTTGGTGTTCACCGCATTCAAGGTATTTCTGACGAATTTATTCCCGCATTAGTCAAACTTGATGAACTTGATGACGTTATTCAAGTCGCCGACGGAGATGCTATTTTAATGGCTCAAAAACTTGCAAAACAATTAGGAATTGCAGTTGGAATCTCATCAGGCGCTAACTTTGTTGCCGCTGTTATTGCACAACAAAAATTAGGCAAAACTGATGGTAATGTTGCAACAATATTCCCCGATTGTAACAAAAAATATTTAAGTACCGACCTTATGCGAGAAGAGCCTATCAAAGAAGGCTACTACTCTTCCGATATTGAATTATTAGAATTTAAGGTAAAAAAAGTCCCGTTTTCTAATTCGCATTTGTTATAGAAAAGATATATTATTTCCTTAACAGAACAGGAAAAACAGAGGTAGTGGATATTTTTCACAACCTTTCCCAAAAATTAATGCAACGTAAGGTAACAGATAGCTACAAAGAAAATAGAATTTATATGTTTTGAAAACTAAAAATAAATATTGTGAATATAGTAAAATTTAATGCAGTTCAGGAAAAAATAATCAAAATCAGCGGCAAACACGTGATATTAGACAGTGATGTTGCTGAACTTTACGATGTAGAGACAATGCGGATAAATGAAGCAGTCAAAAACAATCCTAAAAAATTTCCCAAAGGTTACGTAATTGAACTTACTAAAAAGGAAAAACAAGAGGTTATCGAAAATTTCGATAACCTCAAAGTAAAATTTTCTCCCGTTGTACCAAAAGCATTTACACGAAAAGGATTATACATGCTTGCCACAATTCTCAAAGGCGACAAAGCCGCAGAAACAACAGTAGCAATAATCGAAGCCTTTGATAAAATAATGGAACTACAAGAAACTGTTGCGGAGTTATCAAATAGTTCCGATAAGTTTCAACAAAAAACGTTAATGCAAAAAGGCGGTGAAATAATATCGGAAATTATTGGCAGCAATTTAGAAACGTCAGAATCAGAAACTACTTTTGAAATAGATTTCGCTCTTATGAAATTTAAACATACGATCAAAAGGAATAAAAAATGATACCGGTATTTTGCCTAACTTATTCATAAAAAGAATGTTATGAACGATTTAAGTAATATTTTGCATCTTTGCGTAAAAAAAAATCTAACCACAAAGGAACACAAAAAATAACTGAAAACTGAAAACTGAAAACTTTTAACGTTCTTTGCGTTCTCAACTTTGCGACTTTGCGTTAAAATAGATATTATGAATAATGCAGATTAGAACAATTTAGATGATTTATAAAATAATACAAGATAAAAAATAAGGCAGTTATGTCTAAATTCTTTTTTTTACTATTATTCTTTACGTTACAATGGATGCCGCTGTCGGCTCAAATAGATACCGACCGAATGATTATTATCGGACGTCACGCTTTATATTACGAAGATTATATTCTTGGTATTCAATATTTTAACCAAGTTATTACCGCAAAACCGCATCTTTTTGAGCCATATTTTTTTCGCGCAATTGGAAAATATAGCCTTGATGATATGCAAGGAGCAGAAAAAGATTGCACTACCGCTTTAGAATTAAATCCTTATTATGTTGATGCATACAATCTTAGAGGTATTTCCCGACAAAGATTAAACAATACAACTGCCGCCTTAGAAGATTTTGAAAAAGGATTAAAAATTGACCCTACAAACATTAATATTATTACAAATATTGGCATTTGTCACATACGTCTTAAAGATTACGAAAAAGCGATTGATAGTTATGATAGAGCAATTAAATTGTCGCCGAACCTTATTTCTGCGTACCTCAATCGAGGAATTGCTAAAAGTTTGGCTACTGATACCATAGGTGCTCTTGCCGATTTTACCAAAGCAATTGCAATAAACCATTATATACCTGATGGATTTATCAGTCGTTCAATACTTTATTACCAAATGGGCGACTTCGAAAAATCCTTAGAAGATATGGATAAATCCATCGAACTGCGCCCAAATGATGCCCGATTATATATGTATCGTGGATTTGTGCGCTATCAAATTGATGACCTTGTCGGCACTGTTGAAGATTTTGACAAAACAATAGAATTAGAACCCCGAAATGCTTTAGCCTACGCAAATCGAGGAATATTACGCGCAGAAGTTGGCGACTATAATCGCGCTATCGAAGATTTTTCGCGCGTTTTAGCTTTACGAAACGATGACCTGCTCACTCTCTATTATCGTGCGCTTTTATTTGCCGAAACAGGTCAGTGGCACGCAGCAATCGCCGATTTGGACATTATTATTGATAATCATCAAGATTTTGGACCTGCTTATCTCAGTCGTTCGCAGGCAAAACAGATGGTCGGAGATAATTATGGCGCTCAGTTAGATTACTCAACAGCCGTCAAATTAGAATTAGACCGACAAAAACGTAATAATTCTTATGATCCTGACCCCAAAATAATAACAAATAACGAAAATAAGAATGATAACCAACAGTCTGATAATAAAGAAGAACAAGAACAATCTAATAAAGAAGGACGAAAAGCAACCCGAAAAGAATCAGACAAAGATATAAGAAATTATGATAAAATTGCTGTTTTAGACGATTTTGAAATAGAAAAAATTGATGACAGCTCAAATACAAACCCTTTGCGAGGTCGCATCCAAAACAGAAATATTATTGTTGAACTAGAACCCGTTTTTTGTCTTACACTTTTTCCGGCAGATACATTAGTTCACCGTTTAAGATATTTTGACATGGAAGTAGATAAATTAAACCGAAAAAAGATTTGCAACACTCAAATTGCTATTTCAAATTATGAATTAGAACTTACTCGCGAACAGTCGGCAAATGTATTTTTCGAAATAGAAAAAATTAATCGCAAAATAGAAAAAGCAACCAATGAAGAAAAAGAAAACCTCTATTTTTTACGTGCATTGCATTATTCCGCCGTATTAAACCTAAACAACGCAATGGATGATTTTAATAAAGTTATTGAACTCAACCCCAATAATTATTTGGCTTTGTATAGTATGGCATATACACGTTTTCGAATGGTAGAAATCATAAAAGAAATAGAAGCCGAAACGCCTGACCAAAAACAAGTTATACGAATGGGCGCAATAGGTACACGAACACCACAAAATCAAGAAAGCGACAACAAAATTATTGATTACGACCTCGTTATTAATGATTTAGAAAAAGTATTAGAACTCAATCCCAATTTTGCATACGCACATTACAACCTTGGAATGCTTTGTTGCATAATGAGAGATTTTGAGGGTGGAATTGCACATTTTACGTCAGCCATTCAATCAAATTCAAAATTTGCAGAAGCGTGGTTCAATCGTGGCTTAACAAGCATTTTTCTTGGTCGCGAAATCGAAGGAACCTTAGATTTAAGTAAATCAGGCGAACTTGGTATCTTTAAGGCATATAATGTAATTAAAAGGTACGGATTTAGTGGGGACGAGGAGGATTAGATATAGATTCCGAACTAAGAGACAGCCGCAAAGGTACTCCCATACCAGGTAAAGTAGGTATATAGTTAGGAAAGGGTATAATCGTAAATTGCAGCCCTCCGTACATCCCACTCAGCAGCACTCGGTAGAGTGCAACGTAGATAACCACGAATATGTTTTTTTACAATGTCGCACGAAGTTATTTTTTTAGACACGAATTGTACGAAATAACAAGAATTTTCTCTGTATAATTTTATTTTTTATTACACGGAGTTTCACAGAGGAATAAATGAAAATGTTAAATTTCAGTTTGCAAAGAACCGAATCATATCTTCTCTTAAAAAATCGGGTATTCTTGTTGGTCGCATTGTTTTAGCGTCAAGAAAAACTTGTGTCGTTTCGCCGGTAACTAATAATTTTTCTTTTTCGTTATGAATTTCATAAAATACGACTACTCTTGTTAGAGGCAACTCTTTTATCATTGTTGTAACCGTAACAATTTCATCATAAAATGCTGGAAAAATGAATTTAACATGCAGTTCAACAATGGGCATAAAAAAACCTTTTTTCTCAAATTCGCTATAAGGCATTTTTAATTGTCGAAACAACTCTGTCCTACCGACCTCAAACCAATTAGGATAAACGCCGTTATTAACGTGTCCCATTTGGTCGGTTTCGCAATAGCGGGCTCTAATAGAAGTTTTTTCTATTAACATAAAATATCAGGCTAATTTCAAAATCGCTTTCACTAATTTATCAGCCCCGGTTGCTATTTGGTCAATTGTTGCATCGAGCATATAACAAGGAGTTGTAACGACTTTATATTTATTGTCGATAACAATTTCGCCGTGGGTTGTAATTTTGTGTTTGCCGCCATTTTTTTCAATTGCCGCAATTGTGCCGTTATCGCTGCCGATGGTAACTTCCACTTCGCCTAATATTTTCGGAATCATAACAGGTGAAATGCACAATGCACCTATCGGTTTTCCGTTCTGATAGGCTGATTTGATGACATTTTCTACGAGAGGAATAACAGAAAAATCAGCGCCTTTGAGTGCAAAATCGCATAAATTTTTTGCTACTCCAAAACCTCCGGGAAACAGAATAGCATCAAAATCTCTGACATCTAAGTCTGTTAATGGTTTAATGTTACCACGTGCGATGCGGGCTGCTTCTATCAAAACGTTTCGCGTTTCTTTCATTTCTTCACCCGTAATATGATTTATTACGTGGTGTTGGTTTTTGTCAGGTGCAAAAATCTGATACTCCGCACCATTGTTGGCTATTGCGAGCATTGTTAAAACTGATTCATGGATTTCAGCGCCATCAAAAACACCGCAACCCGACAAAATTACTGCTAATTTCTTTTTTGTCATAATTAATACTTTTTGTTGATTGATTTAAATTTATTTAATTAGAGGATACTTTTCAAATATTCAATTAATTCTTCACCTCGCAAATCTTTCTTTAAAATCACGCCTTCTTTGTCTAAAAGCCAAGTATTTGGAATTGTTTCAACACCATATTTTTCGGCAACTTCTCCTGTGGCATCATATAATTGTGTCCATGTAAGACCATCATCTGCTACGCCTTTTTTCCATTCTTCAGGGGTCTCATCGAGAGAAATACTAATAATTTCAAAATTTTTGCCACCGTAAATTTTGTAGACTTTGACGAGGTTAGGATTTTCCATTCGGCACGGACGGCACCATGATGCCCAAAAATCAATAAAAACATATTTTCCCCTAAAACTCTTTAAATCAACTTCTTTACCTTTGATATCGGTAAGAATAAAGTTCGGTGCTTCATTTCCCGGTTCGAGCATTGACATTGCCATTTGCATTTGTTCCATCATTTGTTGCCGAAACTTCATTGACTCTAAAAATTCATTTAAGCCGATTGTATATGGATGGTCGCTTAAATTTTCTTTCAACCCCAGAATAACTTCTTCAAATTCATCCATAGACATCATTTGACTTGCTTCCAACACAAGAAACGCACCAATGGGATTGGCGTAGTTAGTTCGGATGCATTTTAGATAGTAATTTTTGATATCTTCTATAAGTACCTCGCTATCTGCAATAATACTTCTCATTGCAGCCTCATCCCCAAACTTTTGCGCCATAATAAAGCTTGATTCCAACTCTTGCATTTTTTCTTGATGAGGAATATCTTTTTTTATTCCGTAAAAAATGTCGTTTAATTTAGAGCCTTTAACGACAATGTCTTGCAGGTTTTTTGTGTTACCCGTAATGGTAATTTTTCTATTTTCAACAAACAGGAAAATAGGTTCCTGAATGTTATCAATATCAATCATATACATTTCGGGGATATCCACACTGCCTGTAAATGTAAACATTCCGTCAATTAGTCGAACCGTATCAACCGGTTCGAGACCTTCGAGGGTGAGGCGCTTTAATGTAACCTGTCCCGTTAGGTCATTTTCAAATTGTCCTGTTATTTTATATTCATTTGATGAACAGGAACTTAACAATGATACCGAAATTATCAGTATCGAAAAAAATAATTTTCTCATTAATAATACTTTTAATAATTTTTGTTAAAATAAATATCTAATAATTTTTGTGCGGCTTCAAACGAACTCATTTTGTCGTTTTTTGCCATCGTTTCATATTCTTTAATAATATCAGTCAGTCTGGGGTTTTGATAAAAACTTCGTTTTAAGTTTTCATCAATAGTTTCATACATCCAATATCTTGACTGCTCTTTTCTGTTTTCATCAAAAAAACCGTTATTTTTAGTGTGATTAATATATTCAATAATCATATCCCAAATTAAAGGAATTCTTGAGGAAAAAATTGAAGAGCAAGTTTCTACTCTGGGTATCCAACCAGACTTTGTGGGCGGAAACAGGTGAATTGCATTCCTAAATTGAGACTTCGCTAATTCGGCTTTTTGAATATTCTGTCCGTCTGCTTTATTAATAACAATAGCATCCGCCATTTCCATAATTCCACGCTTAATTCCTTGAAGTTCGTCGCCAGCACCGGGTATCAAAAGCAACAGAAAAAAATCCACCATAGATTTGACTGCTGTTTCACTTTGTCCAACTCCAACGGTTTCAATAAAAATAGTTTCATAACCCGCCGCCTCGCAAAGAATAATTGTTTCTCTTGTTTTACGTGTAACACCTCCAAGCGAACCCGCCGACGGCGATGGACGAATATAAGCATTCGTTTCAGATGATAATTGTTCCATACGAGTTTTATCTCCCAAAATACTTCCTTTTGACAAAATGCTACTTGGGTCAATCGCTAAAACAGCAATTTTAGATTTTTTGTTAATTACATACAATCCAAGTGCTTCGATGAAAGTGCTTTTCCCTGCGCCAGGAACACCTGTAATGCCCACACGAATAGATTTTCCTGCATACGGCAAGCAACGAAGAATAATTTCTTGTGCTATTTTTTGATGTTTTGGTAAAACGCTTTCTATTAAAGTAACCGCTTGACTCAAAATAGTTACATTACCCGCCAAAATTCCATCAACATAATCAGAAACCGTTAATTTCGGACGCTTTATCCGCAAAAAACGGTTGGCAGAATCCGTACTGAGAGAAGGAAGTCGTTCAACTCCTCTGTTTACTGCCAAACCTATATATTCTGGGTGATTTTCAATATGATGACTATCTTCCAAATTGGTATGCATGAAGGCAAATTATAAAAAAATTTTTTGCAAAAATAGATAAATTTTTTCAATTTAAAAAAAATATGAAAAAAAATGAAAGTTATTCAATTTTTTTGTAATTTTGCGGCGTTAAAATTTTTGTATAGAATGACAAAAAAAATAAAAGAGAAAATCATTGCTAATCCAATGTATGACGTGGTGTTTAAGACACTGATGCAAGCTGATTTAGAATTCGCTAAATACTTTGTAGGTACAATTCTGGGTGTTAATATAGTAGATATAGTTTTCGCTCCGCAGGAATATACTTATTATCGGAAAAATGTTGAAGACACTTTAATTAAAAAAATTAAGGCAGTCCGCATGGATTTTGTTGCTACTATTCTCACAAAAGAAGGCGAAGAGAAAAAAGTACTGATAGAAATTCAGCAATCTGAAAAGCCATTAGATGTTATTCGCTTTAGCGGTTATATTGGTAAACATTATATACATCGAAATGTTGAAATAAAAGGCGAGGAAAAAAATACAGAAGATATAAAGCCGTTGCCTATTGTTGTTATTTATCTTTTAGGCTACCAAATGCCCTCAAACTCTAGTATAGCAATAAAAATAAACCGTAGTAGCACAAATATTCTTACGGGGAAAAAAGTTAAAATCAAAGAAAAGTTAGTTGAAATTCTTACGCACGACGCTTATTTTATACAGGTTTCGCGACTTAAACCGAGTATGTACAAAAATTGGGAAAACTGTAGTGAATTACTGAAACTATTGAGTTTGTTCGAACAAAACTATTTTGTTGATAAAAAGCATACTAAAAATTATTATTATAACATAAATTCTAAAACCCATAAAATTTTATATAAAATGCTACAATCATTAGAACGTATAGCCGCTGATCCACACATTAGAAGAATTATGGATGAGCAGGAAATTGACGAGTTAGAAGTGAATTTGTTGAAAAACAGAGTCCATGACCTTAAAAATGCTGTTTCTATTGCTACAGCAGAAAGAGACAACGCATGGAGTGAAAGAGACAATGCATGGAGTGAAAGAGACAACGCATGGAGTGAAAGAGACAGCGCATGGAGTGAAAGAGACAACGCATGGAGTGAAAGAGACAACGCATGGAGCGAAAGAGACAACGCATGGAGTGAAAGAGACAACGCATGGAGTGAAAGAGACAAGGCTCTTGCGATGTTGTATGAATATCAAAGTCGTTTCGGAAATTTAAACCTGAACTAAAAATTGGCACATGCTTAAATCAATAGAACGCATGGCAGATAATTCTTACATCAAAAGAATTATGGATGAGCAGGAAATTGACGAGTTAGAAGTGAATTTATTGCGAAATTCCAATACATCGAATGTACGTAAACCTAACACCATAAACATACTATGAAATATCTTCCTGAAATAATAGGTTATCTTTGCTGGGTAGCGGCAATAGTTGTTAGCTATTATGCAACGATTTTTGCTGTAAAGAAATTTGAAAAAAAAGAGTTAAGTGGTCATAAAAAGTAGATATTAAAAAAGAAAAATAATCGACCACCAAAAATTATTTTTTAAAAAGTATTATTTTTTTACTTGGAATTCAAAAAATTTGATTACCTTTGCAAATTATTTCATTATCAAAATACGATGGTAAAAACCAAAATTTTATATGTTTCTCAGGAAGTAATGCCCTATTTTCCTGAAAATGAGATGTCTTTTGTTTCAAGATTCCTTCCTCAATTTATACAAGAAAAAGGAAAAGAAATTCGAACATTTATGCCCAGATTTGGCTTGATAAGCGAGCGCCGTTATCAATTACATGAAGTAATTCGGCTTTCTGGAATGAACATTATTATTAATGAAAGCGACCACCCGCTTATTATCAAAGTAGCCTCGATACAGCAGGCAAGATTGCAAATTTATTTCATCGAAAATGAAGAGTATTTTCATCGAAAATTTACGTTTTACGACGAGGATGGCAACTTTTTTGAAGATAACGACGAACGGGCTCTTTTTTATGCAAAAGGAGTTGTCGAAACTGTTAGGAAACTCCGCTGGGCACCCGATATAGTTCATTGTCACGGATGGTTCTCCGCACTTACACCAATTTTGATTAAAACAGTGATGAACGAAGACCCTTATTTTTCTAAATCCAAAATTGTCTTTTCTGTTTATAATGACGACTTTAAAGATACATTAGAATTAAAATTGAAAAATAAAATAAAAAAATTGGGCGTGGGCGATAAAGATTTGAAATTATTAGAAGACCCTAATTATGAAAATGTCGTTAAATCTGCAATCCAATTTTCTGATGGTATCATTAAAGGGAGTAAAGAAATTAATCCCGAATTGGAAAAATATATTATAGAATCGAAAAAACCATTCCTCGAAAATTATGACATGGATAATTACATCGAAACAATTAATGATTTTTACAATTTATTGTTAACACCACCTACAGATGATTAAAAATAAGAGATTTATCATTGTTCTATTAATTTTAACAGCCACTTTTTTTACAAAGGGTTGCACCGAAGATCCATCGTCAATAGGAATCGATATTCTCCCCGAAGGTGAAATTGTTTATGTTGGCGTACATATTGACAGCATAAAAATTTGGAACCTTGAAAGCAACAGGTTGCGCACCGACGGACCAACAGAAAATTCCTTCGGTATTGTTGGATATTTCAGAGATACAAGAATTGGAGGCACTACAATTGCCGACTTTTTTACTGAAGTTTCTATTCCGCAGGGTTTAGATTCTTTTAATAGACATAGAGATGTCTATAGTGTTGATTCTCTGCTTTTAAGCCTTGCGTATTCAAACAATGCATGGTATGGTGATACCGGTCATATTATTACTTTAAAGGTTTATGAGTTAAAAGAGCCAATGTCTTTCAAAGAAAAATATTACCAAGACAGCTCAATCGACCACAAAGATGTGTTGCTTTCACAACTTGAAATTAGCCCTCGAAACAATTTAACTGATTCCATTTGGTCGATTTCCAATTTTGAAAATGCCCTTCGCTTTAATTTTAATAGAGACCAAACTCTGATGAATACTATTTTTAATATTTCTCAAAGTTCGCTTGAAAATAGAGAGGCATTTAAAGAAGTGTTAAAAGGTTTTTATATAACTTCAGACATACCTGCTGATAATGACGCTATTACGGGAGCTCTTTTCAAAATTAACCTTCGCTCTACAAATTCTTTTATGAGACTTTTTTTTACAAAAGAACTACGAGATTTCTTAGACCCCACTATTATTTATGGATACGAAAAAGATAGCGTTACATTCCCTATTAATAGAGAATCTAGAATGTTCAACAGGTTTGAGCACGAATACGATGCTAACGCTGACGGTGGGGTTATTCTAAATGACCCTACATCTGAAAAAATTTTTTTACAGGGTATGGCGGGGAGCATTGCAAAAATTGATTTTAGAAATTTAATCGAAGCTTGGCGAGATTCCATTAATAACCCAGAAAATAATGATTTACATTTTAGTTTTAGCGGAATTACGCTCGAATTTTGGACCAATAGAGTACTCGGTATTGCTGGATTATTTCTCGAAAGACAACAATTTCTCGCTATTTATGAAGAAGACGATAATGGAGACTATATTTTCCCAACATTCATAAATAAATATGGAAATAGTTCTCCATGTTTTTATTCCATTGGCAGTTCGGGAAATACTGATCCATACTCTACTTACAACTCTTCATTAAATAATTTCACATTCAGAATTAATCCCGAATATTTTAACAAATTGGTTAGAAAAGATGAAAATGGTAATTACGCAGAAATCAGTGACTTATATATTCGTCCATTAAGCCCTGAATTTGATTTCAGACAGCAGATTATTAATAACCAATACGACCCTCAAAACCCAGAAATTGGGTATATGCCCAGAATTACAGTGAGATACATTAAATATAGATAGAGATGCACGGCCGGGCGTCTGTACGGATTGGGGATATCGGGGATATCAGTTTTCAGTTGTCAGTTTTCAGTTATCAGTGAATGAGGGAATGAGGGAATGAGATAAAAAAATAAAAATTCCTCTAACTTGCTCCGCAAGGAGTTAAATTTAGATAACCCCTAATAAGCGTAAGTGCAATTCGGGGTATGAAATAAAGCCCAAATTTAAAAATAAAGTTATGGCACAAGTAGCCAAAATAAATATAAAGCAAACGTCATCAGGAGTTCCAAAAAACTACAAAAAAGAAGTTGGAACAAAGTGGAGTCCTAAAATGAAAAGAAGTTTTGAGCAGGCAAAAAACGGTGAATTTTATGTTCGAAATATGGATGACATTAACAATTTTTGTACCGAAGAAGACAATGACGGCGACTCGTATGAAGAGATTGTTGCAAATCTTAAGCAGGCGGCTAAAGATTTGATATTAATCAGAGAAGGAAAGTTAGAAACTCGTCCGTTAATAGATTTTTTAAATTAAGTATAAAGTAGAAATCACACACTATTTCGAAAAAAAAGCAAAACGCTTATTAAAAAAATACCCCTCTTTAAAAAATGAGTTAAAAGAACTGGGCGAGGAGCTGCAAAAAAATCCCGAAATAGGAACTCCACTTGGAAACAACATCTATGAAATCCGACTGGCAATTGTTTCCAAAGGCAAAGGAAAAAGAGGTGGCGCAAGAGTTATTACATACCTAAAAACAGAAGAAAGATTTGTATTCTTGCTTTCAATTTATGATAAAGGAGAGAAAGATACAATTTCAGAAAACGAGATACAAAATATTTTTAAGTTATGTTTTTAAAGAAATTTTAAAAATTTTATTATCTTTGCGCCCAAATTTTAAAGAATATTATTATGGCAATACCTATCAGATTTGCCCCTGTACTTGAAGGAGACGAGGCAATAGAGTTTTACGAAAGATGGCATCAATCGTTGCAAGAACCATTGAAACGCCCTCCATCGAAAGAAAAACGCGAGGCGTGGAAAAAATATTTTATGAAATATGAACTTGATAGAATTAGAAACGCATTGTGATTTTTTGAAGTTGACGTCCGAAAGACCCATTTCTAACTTTGACTGTGGCGACAGCGACCTCAACGATTTTTTCAATCGTGATGCAATGTTATTTCAGAAGCAACGATTGGGACAAACTTTTTTTCACTGTTTGAAAGATACTGACAAAATTGTTTGCGCATTTTCGTTATCAGCGGACAGTTTGAAAACAGTACTAATGCCCGGAAGTCGTATCAAAAAGATTAAAGAGTTGATACCACGCGAAAAAGCATTACAATCGTATCCGGCGCTACTTATAGGAAGGTTAGGCGTTTCGGTAGAATTTGCAGGTCAGGGAATTGGCTTGCAACTATTAGATGCAATAAAATATTATTGCGATATTAATTTCCCCTATTTAGTGCGTTTTCTTGTAGTGGATGCATACAATAACGATGCCGTACTTGCCTACTATCAAAAGGGTGACTTCTCTTTTGTATTTTCAACCGAACAGCAAGAAATTGAAAATCTTCGAAAAAAAGTGAATGACAACGAAATGCTAAACACCCGCCAAATGTTTTTCGATATGGAACGGTGGAATAAATAGTAAATTTTTGCGCCTTTGCATTAAATAAAAAGACTTTAGCGCAAAGTGTCACAAAGTTGTGAATGTAAAGAACACAAAGAAAATTAGTGATAATTAGTGTAATTAGTGGCTAAATATAAGAGATGAAAAAAGCCAGACAACAAATCAAAACAATATTAAAACATATATTTAGCAGTGCTCCGCTGCTAACGGTTTTTAATGTTTTAATAGTTTTAATACGTGGAGTTTTGCCTTTGCTACTCATTTATTTGGTAAAATTAACAGTTGATGAATTGCAGGCAGTAATTTCAATGCCTCAAGGAGAGGAAGATTATTCTCGACTGCTTATAGTTCTTATTTTGGCGGGAGTTTTGTTTTTAATTAATTCATTATCAGCATCTTTAGCATCACTTGTTCGTGAAAAACAAGCTTTTGCCATATCTGATTTTTTTGACAAAATAATCCACAACAAAACAACCTCCCTCAGTTATAGTTTTTTTGAATTTCCAAAATATCAAAATATTTTTTATCGTGCATTAAATGAAGCATCACATCGTCCTGCACGTGTTTTCTATGGAATATTAGGAATATTTCAAAATTCTATCACTTTGCTTGCTATGGGTGGAATCTTATTGACTGTTCATTGGTCAGTTTTAGCCGTTCTTTTGATAATTGTTGTTCCCATTGCGGCTATCCGTCTCCGTTATGCAAAAAAAATGTTTCATTTTAAGCGAGAAAATACAGTTCACGAAAGAAAGGTAAGTTATTATAATCGACTACTTACCGCTCCCGAATTTGCAAAAGAACTACGTGTCTTTGATTTAGGTAACTATTTCCGGAAAAAATATTACTCTCTCAAAATTAGTTGGCGACAAGCACAATATAAACTGCTCGTTGATAAAACAAAAAAAGAGACTACGGTACAAATTTTTGCAGCAGTTGCATTTTTTGCTGTTTACGGTTTTATTGCCTTTAAAGCATATAATCACCAGATTTCAATTGGAGATGTTGTGCTATATTTCCTCGCAATGCAAAGAGGTTATTCTTATTTGCAAGAACTACTTTCACGGATGACCGGTTTATATGAAGATTCTTTATTCTTAGACAATCTTTTTGAATTTTTAAAATTGGAAGATGATAAAAATGAAATACATTCACATAAAAAACTGATATTTCCAAGACCTATTCAAAAAGGGATTATTTTTCACAATGTAGGTTTTCATTATCCTGCAAATCAAAAATGGGTGATACGAAACATGAATTTTACCATTAATGCGGGTGAAACAGTTGCAATAGTGGGAATTAACGGTGCAGGAAAAACCACCTTAGTAAAACTTCTGTGCGGACTTTATCAACCAATTGAAGGCGAAATTTTAATTGATGATACTCCTCTTTCGCAAATAAAAAATTCTGAAATGAACGCTAATATTAGTGTTATTTTTCAGGATTTTACACTCTATAACGTGACGGCTCGCGAAAATATCCTTTTTGGAAATGTTCACAACGAAACTGATGATAACTCTATTTATGAAGCCGCACAAAAAGCAGGTATTGACCAAATTATCGAAGATTTTCCGCAAAAATACAACACTACTCTGGGTTTCCTTTTTGACGGAAGCGAACAAATGAGCCCCGGAGAATGGCAACGACTCGCATTGGCACGTTCTTTTTATAACGATTCGCAAATTATTATCCTTGACGAGCCCACAAGTGCGCTTGATTCGTTTGCAGAAGCTAAACTGCTGAAATATATTAGGTCAATTACTTCTAAACGTACATCTTTGATTATTAGTCATCGTATTTCTACTATCAAAATGGCAGATAAAATTGTTGTCCTTGACGGTCAAAAAATCGCACAAACAGGTACTTTTGAGGAATTAGTAAATAAAGAAGGAATTTTTTCAAAAATGATGACACTTAAATGAGTTTGTGGTTAGTGATTAGTGGTTAGTGATTAGTGGTTAGTAGGGGCGCACCCTTGCGGTCGCCCACCCTTAATAAATGAGTGAATGAGTAAATGAGTGAATGAGTGAATGAGTGAATGAGAAAAACCTTATTTTTACCTTATTTTTTTAACAAAACAACCTTAGTAGCAGTAATTAGTGGCAAAAAATAAAAAAATAAATAATGATTTTAGTTACAGGTGGAACAGGATTAGTTGGCTCGCATTTATTGTTTAGCCTCACAACAAAGGGTTACAAAGTAAAAGCAATTTACAGAGACAAAAATAGAATTGTAGATGTAAAAAAAATTTTTGCTTTTTATGATTCTGATTTTATGACAAAATTTGAACAAATTGAGTGGATTGAAGCCGATTTATGCGACTATTTTACTTTGGAAGATACATTAAAAGGAGTAAAACAGGTATATCACGCTGCCGCCATGGTTTCTTTTAATCCGTATGAATCAGCAAAAATGCTTAAAATAAATACAGATGGAACGGCAAATTTAATGAATGCCTGTTTGTTCAACAAAGTTGAAAAAGTGTGTTATGTTAGTTCCATCGCTTCTCTTGGGAAACAATATGATGGCGGAATTATCGATGAAACGGTTGAGTGGCACCCCGACAATCAACGGTCAGCGTACGCTTATAGTAAATTTCGTGCAGAAATGGAAGTGTGGCGAACAGCAAACGAAGGTATAAATGTAGTTATTGTTAATCCCTCTGTTATTATCGGTCCCGTGGATTGGAAACGGAGTAGCGGAAAACTCTTTTATTCTGTAAAAAAAGGAATGCCTTTTTACACTAACGGTGCAACAGGTTTTGTCGATGTTAGAGATGTTGTGAATGCAATAATTTTGCTAATGAATAGCGATACCGTAAACGAAAGATTTATTTTAAATAGTGAAAATTTGTCATTTAAAGAGTTCTATACAATGATGGCAGAAACGATGAACAAATTGAAACCTTTTATAAAAGCGACAAAATTTCTTACAGAAATAGGGTGGCGGCTAAATCTTGTGATTTGTTTTATTGCCCGCAAAGCACCCGCAATCACAAGCGACACTGCACGAACAGCGCAAATAATCTCTAAATATTCAGCACAAAAATTTTCACAACGCTTTGATTATCATTTTATTCCCGTTAAAGATGCTGTGAAAAATACCGCAAAATGGTTTTTAATGAGTAAATAAGTAAATGAGTGAATGAGTGAATGGGGGTAGGGGCGCACCCTTGCGGTCGTCCACCATATAAGTGAAAGAGAGAATGAGTGAATGAGTGAATAATTAAATGAGAAATAACTTTTGTGTTCTTTGTGAAAACTTTGTGTTCTTTGTGGTTAAGTGTTTTGAGTGAATGAGGGAATGAGTAAATGAGTGAATGAGTGTAGGGGCACACCCTTGCGGTCGTCCACCATATAAGTAAATATGTGAATAATTAAATGAAAAATAACTTTTGTGTTCTTTGTGAAAACTTTGTGTTCTTTGTGGTTAAGTGTTTAAAAGCAAAATAGTAATGGAAAACAACAGAACAATAAGTCAAAAAGTATTATTAATTCAAAAAATTTTTATAATTTTGCAAAATGAAAATAGAAGATTATATCTTCAACGCACAAAACAAGTAAAATGAATTATAAAATCATAATTGACAAAGAAAAACTTCTTAACTTTATCGAATGGCTCCCCGACCTGAAGTTAGGCGAGGCTTATTATTGTTGTTTATTAGCAAGGTCAAAATACTGCAAAGAGGTTACTCATATAGCATCAGACAAACAACAAGTGAAACGTTTTACTTCTACAAAAGAACTTTTATTTGAGAAAATCAAACAATTAGAGTGCGAAGTAGGCAGTTATTACCAAAAACAAACACCATTACCGCAGGAATCACTTGCAGTTTACATAAACCCGAATCCAAGAAGTTATGAAAAAGCAGCAAAAGAAGGACTGAAAAAATTAGCCGACCTTATTACAAGACCATATTCAGGCTACAATCCGCACCAGGAAATTATGTCCGAAATACAAAAAGCGCATAGCAGGAAAGTATTTTTTGATATCGACTTTGATGGAGTTGAATTAGATACCGTTCGCTCGCAACTTAATGGCATAATTAATACAGATTGTTTGCATTTTTTACTTACACGTGGTGGCTTTCATTTGCTCGTCGAACTTGCGAAAATTGAAAAAAAATATGAAAAAACATGGTATCAAGCAATTACAAAAATTGAAGGTGTTGACATCAAAGGGGACAATATGATACCAATTGCAGGGTGTTGTCAAGGTGGTTTTGTCCCGTCTTTTTATGAATTATCAAAATAAATAATATCACAAATCTTAAATAATATGAATACAAAACGGACTTCTTCCAATTGGATAACCAATTTAGAAAAAAACGAAATTTTTGTTTTTGGTAGTAATCTTTCGGGTTTTCATGGTGGCGGTGCCGCTGCCATCGCACACAAAAAATTTGGTGCAATATGGGGACAAGGGGTTGGTTTACACGGACAAACATACGCTATACCTACAATGCAAGGCGGCGTAGAAACTATAAAACCTTATGTAGATGAATTTCTGGTTTTTGCCAAAGAACACCCCGAACTAAAATTTTTAGTAACCGAAATAGGTTGTGGAATTGCAGGTTTTTCGGTAGATGAAATTGCTCCATTATTTCGTGCCGCTATTGACGAAAATATTGAAAACGTCTATTTACCGGAAAGTTTTTACGAAATTTGAAAACTAAGTTAGTGAATGAGAAAATGAGTGAATGAGTGAATAAGAGTATTCAGTATTAAGTATTTAAGTATTTTAGTATTCAGTATTTAGTATTTAGGTTATAACCTTATTGTTTTAACAAAACATCCTTAATTAGTAAAAAAACAGTGTGTGTAATTTGTGTCTAAAAAACAGATGAAACTCAAATGACAATTTCAATTTAATAATAAACAATTTCTATTACATACAAAATATTTACAAATGAAATAATTAAATAAATTGTACACCGTGTACCGTGTACCGTAATAAAAATATAAACAGATGAAACTAATAATAATAAACGGTCCCAATTTAAATTTAGTGGGCAAAAGAGAAACAGATATTTATGGAACTACTTCTTTTGAGGCTTATTTTCAAATGTTAGAAGAAAGATATCCTGACATAAAATTTTTATCTTTTCAGTCAAATTCAGAAGGAGAAATAATAGATATTCTACATCGATATGGGTTTTCGTGTTCGGGTATAATTATAAATGCTGGTGGATATTCGCATACATCGGTTTCTATTGCCGATGCTATATCCGCCATTGATGTCCCAGTGGTCGAAGTGCATATTTCTAATGTTTTTAAGCGTGAAACTTTCAGGCATAAATCTTTAATTGCTACTGCAACCGTTGGCTTTATTTCAGGTTTTGGGTTAGATTCGTACAGATTAGGAGTTGAGGCACTGATAGCAAATAATCACCGATAGAGGAAATGCCTGAATATACGAAACCATCTGCCGCATCTGTGTTACTAGTAGTGAGTAACGCCGAACTATCTGTTTTTTACCATTTTTCTTATAATAAAACAGGTTAAAAATTTATTCAACGATGTGTAATTAAAAAAAATCATTTATCTTTGCATCCAATTTATTAATAAGAGCGGTAATTTTTAATGACAAATCACAAAACTCATATCATTGTTCAGGGAGCGAGAGTTCACAATCTTAAGAATATTTCTGTCGATATTCCTCACAATAAATTTATAGTAATTACAGGAGTTTCGGGTTCGGGGAAAAGTTCTCTCGCTTTTGATACTCTTTATGCTGAAGGGCAGCGGCGGTACGTTGAAAGTCTCAGTTCTTATGCACGTCAGTTTTTGGGACGTATCAACAAGCCGGAGGTTGATATTATAAAAGGTATTCCGCCTGCTATTGCCATCGAACAAAAGGTAAACACGCGTAATCCGCGCTCTACAGTAGGAACATCAACGGAAATTTACGACTTCATAAAACTCCTTTTTGCACGAATTGGACAAACTTATTCGCCTGTTTCAGGCTCAATTGTCAAAAAGCAAACAGTTACTGATGTCATTGATTATATAAATTCATTTTCTAAGGATACTAAAATTATTATCGCAGCACCCGTTGATCCGCCAACAGATAGAGATTTATTAGAACATCTTGATATTCTGAACAAAAAAGGTTTTTCGCGCATCGAAATAGATGGAAATATAGTTGATATCCAAGATTTTATTTCATCAAAATCAAAAACAGATAAAAAACAGCAAAAGATTAATATCTTAATTGACCGTATTAGTGTAAATAAAGAGAGTGAAGAGAATAATTCACGGCTTGGTGATTCAATTCAGACGGCATTTTATGAGGGTCAAGGCAGTTGTATTATAAAAGTTTTAGGTATATTTAAGAAAATAAAATCTACAAAAATATTTTCCAATCGTTTTGAGGCGGACAATATTATTTTTGAAGAGCCAAACGTACATCTATTTGCTTTTAATAGTTCGTCAGGGGCATGTCCTAATTGCGAAGGTTTAGGAGTTGCAGTTGGTGTTGATGAAGATTTAGTTGTACCTGACAAAACTTTGTCTCTTTTTGATGGCGCTATCGCATGTTGGAAAAGCAACTCAATGTTAAAATGGAGATTTGAACTGATAAAAAATTCATTAGAAGCGAAAATTGATGTTCAAAAACCTTATTTATTACTATCTGAAAAGGAAAAAAAATTTATTTGGAACGGAGAAAAGAATTTTCTGGGAGTGAATGGATTTTTTGATGTGATGAAAGGACACTCTTATAAATTAGAAAATCGTATTATATTAGCGCGATATCAAGGAAAAATTGTTTGTCCACATTGTAATGGTTCTCGACTTCGTAAAGAAGCATTGTATGTCAAAGTTTGTGGCAAAAATATTAGTGAATTAGTAATGATGTCAGTTTCAGATTTGAGGTTGTGGTTTTCAAATATTAATCTTTCAGAACATGAAGGCACAATTGCAAAAAGAGTGCTAATTGAGATAAATTCTCGACTCGATTATTTATGCAATGTCGGGCTGGGGTACCTTACTTTGAACAGACTATCGTCATCACTTTCGGGAGGTGAAAGTCAGCGGGTTAATCTTGTTACCATAATAGGTAGCAGTTTAATTGGTTCGCTTTATATACTCGACGAACCGAGTATTGGACTTCACGCAAAAGATACGAAATTATTAATACAAGTATTGAAAAATCTGCGCAATTTAGGAAATACTGTTATTGTAGTGGAACATGACGAAGAAATGATACGTTCGTGTGACGAAATTATCGATATCGGACCCGGAGCAGGACGACTTGGTGGTGAAATTATTTTTCAAGGCAACTTTAAAAATTTATCTTCTGCAAGTAACAGTCTTACAATGAAATATCTTATGGGAATAGAAAAAATCAAACTCCCAATCAGTAGGCGAATACATACTAAAAAGATTGAAGTGATGGGCGTTCGCCATAATAATTTGAAGAATTTAGATGTTGCTTTTCCTCTGAATGTTTTGACGGTAGTTACAGGAGTTAGTGGTTCCGGAAAATCATCTTTAGTGAAAAATGTTCTCTATAATGCATTAAAAAAATTAAAAGGAGGTTACGCATCTGATAAAACGGGCGGATTTTCTAAAATAGTTGGAGATATTGATGCAATAACAGATGTTGAATTCATTGACCAAAACCCAATTGGTAAATCAAGTCGTTCAAATCCTGCGACTTATATAAAAGCGTGGGATGAAATTCGTAACCTTTTTGCATCTACAAAAATAGCCCTTGCCGCAGGTATGAAACCCTCGCATTTTTCCTTTAACGTTGAAGGCGGACGCTGTGACGAGTGCCAAGGTGACGGAACTATCAAAATTGAAATGCAATATTTAGCAGACGTAATCCTTACCTGTGAAAGTTGTAACGGTCAGCGGTTTAAGCCCGAAGTACTTGAAATTACTCATAAAGGAAAAAATGTTTATGAAATATTAGAAATGACTGTTGATGAAGCAATTGATTTTTTTGATAATTCTACCACAACTTTTGAAAAAAATATAATAAAAAGATTAATGCCATTGTCGGATGTAGGTCTGGGGTATATTAAGTTAGGACAAACTTCGAATACGTTAAGTGGCGGTGAAAGTCAGAGAGTTAAATTGGCTTCGTTTTTAGCATTGGAAACTGAGTCCCCAACTCTCTTTATTTTTGATGAACCAACAACAGGGCTACATTTCAATGATATTAAAAAATTATTACAATCTTTTGATGCCTTAATCCAAAAAGGACATTCAATAATTGTTATCGAACACAACATGGAAATTATCAAAATGGCAGACCATATCATCGACCTCGGACCCGAGGGAGGTGATCAAGGCGGATATCTACTATTTAGCGGAAAACCCGAAAAGTTGATTTCAGTGAAAAATTCTTATACGGGAAAGTTTTTGAGTAAATATTTGAGTAGCGAGATGTGAGTAGTGAGTAGTGAGATTTTAGTAGTGAGAATTTAGTAGTGAGTAGTGAGTAGTGAGATTTTAGTAGTGAGAATTCAGTAGTGAGTAGTGAGTAGTGAGATTTCAGTTGTCCCACTTTTTGGTTTTTTGCATTCCGTTAGGAATGCATCGCTTGGTAGAAAAAGAGGCTAACATGCAATCTGCATTCCGTTAGGAATGCATCCATTATTTGATTGTTTGAAATCCCCCGAATTGCGCTTATTGGTCGACCGCAAGGGTACGCCCCTACACGGGGTTATCTACGTTGCACTCGTACCGAGTGCTGCTGCGTGGGGTGAATGGAGGGCATTATTCAATAAAGAAATGAAAATATATTTTAACCTAAAAGGAACACAAAAAATAACTGAAAACTGATTTTCTACCGATATAATGGGACTTTACTTTAGAGTATCTATAATTTTCTCTAATATGACTACAATCTCTACCTGATAAAGGGTATTCTGCTAATTTTTCTACTTCATTGTAAAGTAAAGAAAAATATTTGTCCGCC
>WRMI01000043.1 GCA_009777175.1 Marinilabiliaceae bacterium | reverse complement strand
AAATACAAGTTTATGGGGAAAAATGTAACTTTTTTTTGTCGATAAGCAAAAATATTCGAGGGTGAAAAAACGGTGTATAGGACTGTTTTATAGGATAATAAACCCTTTACTTCCAAACACTAATTAATAATCTTTTAAAGAGTAGCAAAATAGTCGTAAGAGGACAGTAACGAACTTTTTGAGGGCATAATTTTGAGTCGCTGTTTGAGATGTTTTATGATAAGAAGTGAATCGTGCAAAAATTAATAGTACTATAATCAAAATGGATTTTGATAAAGTCCAAGTTTTTGTTTCAACAAATAATAGAAAAAAGCCATATCATCGATTAAATATCTTTTAATAAGTCGTTTAGGGTCTGAACACATACGGAAGAGCCATTCAATAGCAAATTTCTGGAAAATTTTGGGAGCGCGCTTTACTTTACCAGCTTCAAAATCAATGGTTGCCCCTAATGCCATAAAAAGTTTGATATTAGTAAATAAATCTTTATATTTAAAAATCCATTTTTCCTGTTTTGGCGCACCCACTCCTACCAACAAAACATTGGCATTAGTAGTATTTATCATGTGGACAATTTCTTGACATTCAGTTTCATCATTTTCAAATCCAAATGAAGGAGAATGGGCACCAACAACAATATTTCGACCTACTTTGGCATTAATTTTCAGCATTGCTGTTTCAGCAACTTCTTTTGCTGCACCGAGCAAGAATATTTTTACGTTTTCGTTATTTTTGTGATAAAGATAGTATTCAGTAAAAAAGGAGGAACCCTGTATAACCTCTTTTATTGACGTTCTCAAAAATTTTAATCCTATTGCTACAATTTTGCTGTCGCATACCACCCAATCGGCATTCTGATAGACATTGTAAAATTCGGCATCTTTTTGTAGTTTTACAAGATGGTCAACATTAGGAGTGAAAAAAATGCCCTCGGATAAATTTTCGAGCAGTTCTTTCCTTGTAATGTTTTGGATGTCAATATTTAGTATTCTTACTTTTTGGGTCATTCTTTATTTTTTGTACATTCTTTAATTTTACTATTGGTTTCCAACCTAAAATAGCTTTCGCTTTTGAAAAGCCTGCACTTCTTGCTTTGTCACCTTCAGGTTTTGTTGTACCATAAAAAATGTCTATATACCGCAGCCTCCGGTTACTAATATTTTTTTCATTTTAATGAGTTTAATATATCACTTAATATTTTTGCAATATTTTCAAAAGAACAATTGTTAACTCCGATGGTTTTATTTCGAAAGTCATTATAATGTTCCAATAAATCATTTCTATTTGAGAATTTGTTGTAGTTTAATGTGGCAAAAACACTATTTTTGGAAAATTCATTCTTAAAATAATCTTCAATTGAAATGGGAATATTAAAAAAAACAGGATAAAATAAAGCAGTGCTATAATGCCCAATGACCAAAGAATAATTAGCAAACTCTTTACCATTTATGTTTTGTTTGATTGTAATTTTATTTTCTGCAAATAATTTTTTATATCTTTCAAGCGATTCGCGAGGATGTAGCAATATTTCAAAAGAAAATCCTTTTTTGTTTACTTTTTCTGCAAAAGATAAAATTAGTTCTTTTTCTTGCTCATAACCACAAGATACAAGATTGTCGAGTATAAAAGGTTGATGAATATATATTGCTTTATTATCTTGGATTTCCTCTTTATTTTCTCTCAATTCTAAATATTCTTGATACTCTGAATTTGTTAAAGTAAATGGGTATCCGCAAAAGACAACATCTTCAGGATTGTATAAGAAAAATGGGTTTGTGATAATATATCCATATTCAGAAAAAAAGATTGCTTTGTCAAAAGGAGTTTGAATATAATTCTTTTTCAGAACACAATTAATTAATATGGCAAATTCTTTAAATTTATATTTATTATTGTAAATGAAACTTACATATTTTCCTAAAAAGAAAATGTTTTTCTGTGCAACAAATTTAAAACTAATAAACATCTTTTTAAATTGAGAAGTAATTTTTGTTTTTGAAAAAATTCCATGTTCTAAATAAATAGTTTTAATTCCAAGATTTTTAGCAATTCGCTGAATCAATAATTCGTAGATTGAAATATAATTTAATAAAATCACTGCAATTGGATTAATGTTTGTTAAAAACTTTTGTATTTGTTTGATTGAATAATCGCTTATATCTATAATATTATATGATTTATTGTAATTAGATTTACATTTTGTCTTCTTATCAAGGTTTAAAATAGTAATGTTGAACTCTTTAGAAATAAAATTATATAATGGTTCAACAAAATAACTCCACAAACTAGTACTATGTACATAAATAACAACTTCTTTCATTATTTGAGTGTATTCTAAAGTTCCATATATTTATTTTAAAACCTCTTTTAACGCCTCTAAGTAACCTTTTCCATACTTCAAGTCGGGTTCTACGTGATTTCCTTCACCCCATTCGTTCCATGACATCAAAAAAAGAATTTTATGTTCTTCGGGCTTATTTTTTATTATATCCATTGCCTGTTCTACCTGTTTTTTAAAATATTCGGGACGACAATTATGCCATACAACACTCTTTTTTCCACTTCTAGGTGTCCTATCCCAATTTGGAATAATTGTAGGATATATGTTATCCCATTTATCTTCTTCTGCAAAAAGCAGACGGCTAATTTTTGAATAATTGTATTTCATTACAAAGTTTATTTTCAATACCTGTTTGATTGCTTTTTTCATGTAATGTATGAAAAAAGTTTCGTAACGTGCTTGCGCCAAATTCATACCACGAGAAATAACTGCATCAAACCCTGCAGAAATAACTTTTTCAAACAATTTTTTCGTTACATCTTTACCTAATATTATTTTTTTATTTATAATAGAACGAAAACCAAAAGATTGTCCGCTAAAAGATTGGACTCCAAAATTTGCTTCTACTCCAACAAAATGTATTCCTTTTAAACCATTATTAATTGCCAAATTATTCCACAAGTCAATAAATTCCTTTGAATCGGGTATATTCAAAGGGTGATAAACTACAAACAACGGTTTTTCTTCTATTTTAATATATCTTTTATCTTTAAAAGCAGGTAATAGGCAATTGAAGTGTTCGATATGGTCGGTTTCTCCGGGATATTCTTGCTCAATAATTATTGAGGTATCTTGCAAAGTTTTACCTTTTTCCCATGATTTTGTTGTCCATGAGTGATTTGCCCATCCAAGACAGAAAGGGAAATCAGGTTTACCACTTGCAAGCACTTCATTAAAAGGACGTTCTAAGATTCTTTTTCCATTACCAAACCAATAGTGCCAATAACAAAACCCTTCAATTCCTGCTTCTCGGGCTAATTCTGCCTGTGCTTCGCGTATTTCGGGCATACGTAGGTCATAATATCCTAAATCGGCGGGCACATGCGGTTGATAATGCCCTCTAAACAAAGGTTTTGCCTTGCCTACATTTGTCCATTCTGTAAAACCTTTTCCCCACCACTCGTCATTTTCGGGAATGGGGTGAAATTGAGGGAGATAAAATGCTATTACTCTTGCTTTTTCACTCATATTATTTGATAATTTATTTTTGTTTATGTTGTTTCAACTACTTTCCAATATCCACCATTGACGGGACCTATTCGGTTGAGTAAACCTTCAAGTTTGAGTTGTTTGATGTGTTTTTCTACACCTTTTGTTGATAGTCCTATTGATTCTGCTATTTCTTTTAGAGTAATAAATTTATTTGTTTCTATCAATTCTATTATTATCTCTCTACTTTCTTCCATATTTTTTACCCTACTTTTTACCCTACTTTTTACCCTACTTTTTACCCTACTTTTTACCCTACTCTTTACCCTATTTTTTACCCTATTTTCAGTTGGCATAACATCTGTAATCTCTTTATTTTCAATTTGTTGCGCGATATTTTTTTGGTTATTTTTTTGGTCATATTTTAACCTACTTTTTGGGTTACTTTTCTCCCTACTTTTCTCCCTATTTTTCTCCTTATTATCAGTTGGCATATCATCTGTAATCTCTTTATTTTCAATTTGTTGTTCGATATTTTTTTGGTTACTTTTTTGGTTATTTTTTACCCTACTCTTTACCCTATTTTTCTCCCTATTTTCAGTTGGCATTACATCTGTAATCTCTTTATTTTCAATTTGTTGTTCGATATTTTTCTGGTTACTTTTCCGGTCATTTTTTACCCTACTTTTTTGGTTACTTTTCTCCCTACTTTTTTGGTTACTTTTTACACTACTTTCAATTGCTAAATCGTCTGTAATCTCTTTATTTTCAATTTGTTGTGCGATATTTTTTTGGTTACTTTTCTGGTTACTTTTTTCCCTAATTTTTTGGTTACTTTTTACCCTACTTTCAGTTGTTAAATCGTCTGTAATCTCTTTATTTTCAATTTGTTGTTCGATTATAACTTCTTTATTTTCAACTTGTTGTTCGATATTTTTCTGGTTACTTTTCTGGTTACTTTTTACCCTACTTTTCTCCCTATTTTTCTCCCTATTTTTCTCCCTACTTTCAGTTGGCATTACATCTGTAACTTCTTTATTTTCAATTTGTTGTTCGATATTTTTCTGGTTACTTTTTTGGTTACTTTTCTCCCTACTTTCTTCTTTATTTTCTACCCTACCTTCTTCTTTACCTTCTTCAATATTTTCTTCACTACCTTCTTTATATTGTTCATCTTCCATCTCTTCGTACTCGACTGGAATTGTAAAAATTGTTCTTTCTGGGTCAAAATATTGGCATAAAGTTGGTCTTTGCCAGCCTACATTTTCCCAAATAGTACAAATAGTGTTAATTCCGCTACCTGCACGTTCGCCAATATCAATCATTGCAAAAAGTTTAAATATAGTAGGATTACGTGGGTCGCTAACTCCGCCTTCAATAATTTCGAAAATTGGTGGGCGACAAGTGCCGGGATTAGCAATTTTGATTTCATTTCGGCGCTTTTCAATCACAATTCCCTGTCTGCCATAATAGTCGGCGTGAATAAGCGCATTTGCTAATGCTTCGCGCAACGCTTTATGAACGGCTGTGTCGTCTTCCCTCTCTAAATGGTTGCGCATACGGAAAGGACGTTTCACTTCAGCGGTCAGTTTTTCGGCTATACGGAAAAAAAAGTCAAATATATTTCCGCTCCATTCGCCGAGATTGGACACCACACGGTCGCTCCAACGGTTTTTGTCAAAAATTTCTCGAAAATCAAGAAAATAATCGGGCAAAATCTGCGTAATAACATCTTCGGTTCCAAACATTACTAAACCAGCAAGTGTCGGGCTGAAAATATTTTTTTCGTTACGGCGAGCAGCACCAACTTTTTTTAGAAATTCAATTGTATCTAATTCGTTCCAAATATGTGCGGGTTTAAGAGAAGCAAAACGGTTGCGGTAACGTCTGATACTGTCCTTGTCTAAATCTTCCCAAGTCAATTCCTCAAAAAGAGCGCTGTCGATGGGTAAATCAGATTGGTCGCGAAGCATCGCTTTTACTGATTGTTTAGAGCAGCGGTAATCACCTTCGGAATTGCGGCGAAAAGTACTGCCAAGTAAGTCATTTTTGATATAAACAGGTTTGTCGTGACGGTCGGCACGCGGAACTTCAATGATAATAACTTCTTTATTTTCAATTGATTGAACGTAAATATGCTTTTCCATCAGCACATTTTCGCTGATTTTCTGGCGATTATTCAGTGTATCCCATATATTTTTTATTTTTTGTTGTGCATCACTTATTCCTGAAACAACAAGTTTCTTATTTTGTTCTTCAACGCCAAGCAATATAACGCCGCCATCGGTATTAGCAAAAGCGGAATAACTCTCCCAAAGGCTATCGGGGATACCGCCCGCAGCCTTTTTCGCTTCAAGTTGAGAATGTTCTCCTTTTGCTATTATTTGTTCAATGTTCAGCATTTTTTTTATATTATTTTAACTACATATCTTCCAAAGATAGTCCTTTATATGAAATTGTATATCCTTTACATTCGTTAGTATGTTTCAAAAAATAAGATGTTTTTTTCTCTAAATCTTTGAAATTGATGCGCGATGAATTTCGTTTTATCTCAATAAATTCCGCCGTTCTATCTAGTTCGTTTACAGCTATTAAATCTATTTCATTTTCACCTTTTCTGTCCCAAAAACTACCTAAATTTGTATATTGTCCGCTCTCTCTATATTTAGATTTAAAATATCGCTCAAGCATTAATCCTGAAAAAGCGTTGTAATCTCTACGGATAATATTTTCAAGTAATTTATAACTACCTGATTCTATAAAATTTTGATATTTATATATAAACCTAAACCAAAATGTAATAAAATTGTCCTCAATATAATATCTGACTTGTTTGGAAGAGGGTTTTGCAAATATAGTTCTTTGTTGTTTTATTAGCGAGAAATCTCTTTCTAAACGGGTCAAATAACCACTAATTTCAATTTGCCCTAAATAACTTTCAATTTCACCTCTTGTTGTCAGTCCACGAGCGATACATTCTAATATTGAAAAATAAATAGTATATTCTTTCCCAAACTCTTCAATAAGCAAATTTTTGCCTTCATTTATAAAAGGAGAATCTTCGGATGCTATTAAAGAAATCATTTCATCAAAAGTGAAGGCTTTGAATTTCATAAATAATTCGACATACCAAGCAACTCCTCCTGTTAAAGAATAAAGAGTTAGCAGGTCTTCGTTAGTATGATTGGGGTTGTAATCAGAAAGTATTTCACGCAAAACGGATACATTAAAGGGTTTTAAATGAATTATTTGCCCTGCGCGACTAAATAAGGGTTCTTTTTTATCTTCAAAAATCTTATGCATTAATGAATAAATAGAACCGCTAATGAGAAGATTTATTTTACTTGATTTTTTGTGTAAATCCCAATGTTTTTGCATTTCGCTAAATACTGAATTATTTATATGGGTAAATTCTTGAAACTCATCAATAATTAAATTGAAATGGCGTTCTTTTGCAAGAATCATTAAGTGTTCAAAAAGTTTGCCAAACGATGAATATTCGCCGATAGGAACATTCAGTTTGGTTACTATTTCTTCAATAAAATCACGGCAAAGCAAATTTTCAGATTTTCGTGTTACAAAAAAATAAAGAGTTGGCTTTTGTTCTGTATTTTTCAAAAGCAACTGTGTTTTTCCGATACGCCTTCTGCCTACCATAATAGTCATTTGTGCTTCTGATAACGACAATTCTTCTATTCTGTCCAAATTTTTTAATTCACGCTCTCTATCATAAAATCTCATATTTTTTCATTTTTTGTATTATCGAAATGTACATTTCGATAATGGGCGTTTCTATTTTTTAATTCGTCTATTTTTATAACTATTTTTTATGATTATTATTATATACATCCAAATGCTTTCTTACTCATTCACTCATTTTCTTATTCACTCATTTACGTTGTGTTACCCCCGAATTGCGCTTACGCTTATTCGGGGTTATCTACATTTAACTCATTTCAATAAATTCAATGCATCGCCTTACGGAGTTATTCAAAGAAATTTTGTTTTTTTTCTCATTTTTCTATAAATATTTGACTCTTTTGGAGTCTTTTTCCCATTTACTCATTCATCGATAACTTTATTTTGCTTTTATTAATTTAATATTAATTTTTCATTTTTTTAACAACTTTAGCGGGTGCTCCTGCAACAATCGAGTAGTCGGGAACATCTTTTGTAACTACTGAATTTGCTGCAATAATTGAACTTTTGCCTACGTGAACACCAGCCATAATGCTAGCTTTATCGCCTATCCATACATTATTTTCAATTTTTACTTTTCCTTTTGAATAAATTTTTCTTTTTATAGGAGGTATATCCATTTCTGATATTAATGACGGATTACCATGCGAATTATCTGTTATGGTTATTCTTCTCCCTGTTAAAACTCCATCACCTATTTCTACAGAATTAGTAGATGTTATGTGGCAATATTCTCCGATGGAACAATTATTACCTATTTTTATTTTAGGCGAAAAATGGTCACCCATATATTTGTCCCAACAAGTAATAACTGAGTGTCTTCCAATTGTTGTGTTTTCTCCTATTTCAATATATTTACCACCTTTTAATGTGCAATCTCTTCCAATAATTGAATTGTAACCTATTTTTGGAATATTATTTCTTATCCATAACGTATATAGTCTATTATTTATCTTTTTAAATTTAGCAGACAATTTATAACTATACAAACAATGCACTACATAAAATATTCCACTAAGTATGTCAATTACAATTCTTTTCATCAGCTTACATTTATTTATACTATTGAGATATAATCATTAGCCTGTGTGTCTAATATATTAATTTTTGTCATGTTAGTTTCATATATCATTTATTTCTTAATAATCATTTTTGTTGTTTTCTTCAAAGTACTTGAAACCTTTGTTATTGTTTTTTTTCTAAAAAATAAAATGCATATTAGAAAATTCAACAATATTTTTCGAATAGTTATATTTTTTATACAAATGGCTAATATGCAAATTATAAATAATTTAATATATGAAACGTTATAATATTTTTTACAAAAATTCAAAAAGTCATATACTTTTTTCTTATTTCCATCTATAACTAATCTTTTAAATTGTAACACTATAAAATGTTTAAATTCTTTTCGTCTCTTTTTAAAATCGGATCGTAACTTTAATTTATTCAATGTTTTAGAAAATAAATAAATTGTAGAATCACATTTTTCTGTGCTTACGTAATTTGAACTAGTTGTATTTTCACAATCACTTCTTCTATAAAAATAATCTATTTCTTTTGAATTACTAAACTTATGAATTAAGCCCTTAAAAATCACTGAAACAGCAAAATCAAAGTCTTGATAAACCTTTACCCTTTCATCCCATTTTATATTTAAAATTGTCAATCTTCTGTATATGTTTGTCCAAACTATTACTGAATAATCTGTTTTTAACAAACAACTTAATATGTCTGTTTTATCATCTCCCACACCATATTTTTTTCCTTTATCCAAAAACGAAGGTAATTGTTCTTCATTAGTGAAAGAGCGGGCAGGAAACGAAGCATAATCAATATCCGGATTGTTTTTCATAAACTCTACTCTTTTTTCTAGGCAAGTATCTGAAATCAAATCATCGGCATCGAAAATCATAATAAATTCACCATCAGAATTACTCATCCCAATATTTCGGCATGTTTGTGCCCCTTTTGGCGCTCTATCACGAATAAAAAATTTTATTCGTTTATCTTTTTTTGCAAATTTAAGTACAACATTTGGGGTATTATCAGACGAACAGTCATCTACTATAATTAGTTCCCACTTAATGTATGTTTGCCTTATTACAGAATCAATCATTTTTGATAATAAATGACCGTTGTTAAAACAAGGAATAACTATTGAAACTAAATAATTACACATAACTGATATCTAAAGATTTTTTTTCGTTCATTAAACTTATTCCACCAATAAAAATTAACACCAAAATGCTCCAAAAAGGGTTTGCCCTTTGAATAAAATTAACACAATATAAAGCAAGTAATAAATAACTTTCTCTTGAACTCTTATTTAAACTGAAAAACAAATATAATATAAAAGTAAGTATCACTCCAATCAATCCATTAATAATAAAAAAAACTTTATACCCAGAGTTACCAACCATTAAGCCTGTTTTTTCATAGGCTTCGGGTCCTATACCAAAAAGGAAGTTACTGCTTTCAACAAACCTACTGAAATATCTGTCCATTTCGCTCCCTGTTCTATTATTACCTGCAATGTTTCCGTCGACAAACTGTAAACGTGTTAAAATATGATTGTTCACGTAATTATCGCCATTGTTATAATTAATAAAAAACAAAAATAAACCAAAAAATACAAAAGATAAAATGATTATATTTCTGACTCCTCCTTTTGCTATTAAAGTTGAATATAACAAAATAGAAATCAATAACAAAACATATCCAGCCAGAGATAAGGTAAATATGAGGGCTAAAAAAATGGGCCATAAATATTTATTTCTAAAATTTAAACGGTTTATAAACAATAAAAATGCGGCAACTAACCCTGTATGCCCTGGCTCAAGAAAAATACTATTAAATCTAAACAGATATATTTTTGTATTTTGTAAACATAAATAGTAATTTTTATATTCATACGCCGACCATGCATCATAAGATATTAATTTTCCACCAGGAAGATTTACACCTACAAGTAATAATATCCATATAGATAATGAAATTAAAAGTAAGATTGAATACGCTTTTGTAATAAAAGTTATTATTTTGGACTGAATCTCGTTATTGAGCAAAATAAAAAATACAATAGGGAGTGGATTAATAAAAGTTCCGAGGCTCATTTGTTTTGAATTTATGTAAAAGGATACTCCCAAATAGAGATATATTGTTATCAATTTAATTTTCGTAATGTAAAAACAATCTTTATTTATAAAATAAAAAAAGATACCAGTAATTAATGTAAAAGAAGCAATAAAGTGACTTCCGATATGCCAGAAAAACCAAGCATGCATTGATTTTAAGCATAAAATCAAATAACCAAAGTACAATATGATTAGAGATGCTTTTTTCACTTTATAAATTTCTTTGATTGTAAAAAACTGATTGCTAATTGTTTTTCACTCTTATTAATACCCCAAAAATATGCTACAAGGAAAACAGATAAAAATGATGATATTGAGACAATAAAAAAACGCATTATACTTTCGTGGATCAAAACAAAAAACGCAACGGGCAAAATTACAGAGGTGATAGAAACAACCAAAATTATCAACAATACTTTCAATAAATAGTCATTAACAGGGAAATTGACCATCTTTTTCAATACTCCAAGTCGTACAAATGTCGTTATAAAATATATCGAACTCAAAACTAAAAATGCGGTGTGTTCTGGATATCCCAATCTGTATAGTATGTACGAAATAGGAATAATCATTAAAGTAAAAGAACCAACAATTATTTGGTAAAATTTTAGATTTCCTGTTGCCCTAACTATTTGTGTTAAAGGGCCCTCAAGAACATTAATTAATGAAAAAATTAATACTAATCTTGTAAATATAACCATATATTCATTTATACTGCCTACCCCTAACCATAATTCTAATATAAATCGAGTTTCTAAAATTAAAGGAATAAAAAAAAATAATAACAAATAAAATGCTATCTTAGAACCCGAAAATACCAAGGAAAAAGTGCGGTTCAATTCTTTTGTGCTATATGATTTTATTATTTGAGGGTTCAATGCCATATAAAAGTTTTGAGAAAACATAACAATAGCATGGTCAATTTGATATGCTATGGCTCTTGCAGCATTTATAGCAGGCCCAAAAAATATGTTTAATAGTATATTTATCCCTTGATTATTAAAAATCCAAGTCAATGCCCCAAATAAATTCCAACCAGAATAACTAAAGATGGTTTTAAATAACTTCTTATCAAATGCAAATGAAAACAATGATTCTTTATATTTTCTGTTGCAAATCATTTTGTTTATAGTAACCACAATAAAGGTAGAGCAAAAAATCAAAATAGCATACAATTGTAACTTATCATAATCAATAAACAATAAAAACAATATCATTATTAATTTCAAAACTGCATCAAGAATAGTTATTCCTGCATATATTCGCATATTTTCGCGTGCAATAATAACTGAATCATAAGGAATTTTTAATGTTGTTACTATAAAAGTCAGAATAGCAAACTGAAAAACCCAAAAAGCAGCAGACATTCTTTCTGCGGGAATATCTAATTTATTATAAAAAAACCAAAGTCCAAGTGTTTCAGCGAGAATCAATACAATAATTGATAATGCAATAAAAATAATAAGGATTACATTAAATGTTTTTTTTAATTGTTCTTCGTTGTTTCTGCCTAATTCAAAAGCAAAAAAACGTTGTGAGGCAGAAGTCATTGCTGCATTTAGGAATGCAAAAGAGGTTACAACACTACCAACAACACCATAAATACCATAATCTACAACTCCCAAAGCCATCAATACTAAACGGGTTGAATACAACGATATTCCTGTTGTAATCAATATTTTGGCATACAATATCATTGTATTAACTAAAATTTTTTTATTTGCTTGTTGGGAATCTTTAATCATTTTAAATTATATTTAACTTTTCCACTCTTTTTTGAATTTTGCAAAAAACATCTTACAAAAAAGAACTCCAATCCCCAAAAAACCTCCAAGAAATCCACTTAAAATCACAATTTTTGTTCTTTTAGGAGAATCTTTTTCATGAGCAACCTTTGCAGGTTCGATGATGGAAAAAACAGGCGTTTCTTTTCTTACCGCAATTTTTGCTTGTTCGTACTGTTCGGCAAGATTCTGATAAAGTCCCATTGATAAATTATAAGCATCGCTTAATTCCTGATAATAGACATCTGTTCTTTCAGGGATCCTATTTCTGTTTGCATCTTGGTAATCAAAAAATGCCTTACGAGCCTTTTCATAATCACTCTTTTTCTCTAAATATAATTTTTCGATAAATAGGAGATTTTCGTGAACTTGTTTTGTTTGATTCTCGATAATATACTGTTGAAGTAAATCAACCATTTTTTGAGTAATCTGAGCAGCAGCAATGGGTTCTCTTTTTATGATAGTTTTAACGGTTACTAAGCCAGACTCTTTATCTACTGCAATACTAATCATCTCGGTTATATCTTCTAATACTCTATTCAAATCATAATCAAGAAATATCAAATTTGAACCGTCATCACCATCGTTTGCAAAGTTAATACGCTTTTTTTTCTTCGCCATTTTATCTTTAATTGTCCAAGGCAAACGTAACGAATACTTTATCATAAATTCTCCAACAGTTGGAATTGTATCTGCAAATAATATATCGTATAAAGGAGAGTAATCTTTTTCTTTTTCAAAATAGAAAGAACTATTTAAAAGATCGGACAAAAAAGGGTAACTATAAACAATATCCGGATAAATGTCAGTAGTAATTCCTGATGCCGCTCCCATTAAATTGCCAATATTAATGCCTGCCATACCTGCCAATGCACCTAATCCTCCCAAATTTGAAATATTACTTTCTTCTTGTTGAAGCATAAAAGTTGATTTTGAGTCCCATCTAACGGGGCTAAGAATCGCAATCATTATCCCAAAAAATACAACGACAACGGTTGTATAAATAATTGTTTTACGACCGTTCCAGAGGGTTTTCAACAAATCAATTACATCTATTTCGTCGCTTTTAATTATTTTGTTTTCATTGACGGTCGTCTCTGTTTCGTTAAATTCGTTTTCTTTCATTTGTTTATATTTTTATCAAGGTACACGGTTCACGGTTCACGGTACACGGTGTAGGGTTTATTCAATTTTATCACTTGTCAGGTATGTTTCATTTGTTTATATTTTTATCAAGGTACACGGTGTACGGCACAAGGTTCACGGTTCACGGTGTACGGTTAATTTAATTATATCACTTGTCATGTATGTTTCATTTGTTTTGTAGAAAAAATAAGGTCAAAAATAAATTACAAACTAATATCTACTATCTACTATCTAATCACTAACCACTAACCACTAATCACTAACCACTAACCACTACTTATTTACTCATTCACTCATTTACTCATTCACTATATTGTGGGCGACCGCAAGGGTGCGCCCCTACACTTATTCACTTATCTTATAACTGCAACGAGAATCAAAGCCAATGATGATGTCAAGCTTCCCGTAATTGCTACCCATGCTGAAGCGGGGATATTTTCTCTATCTGCTTTTCGTGGTACAATAATTTGACTACCTGCCTTGACTTCGGGGTAGCTTCTAAAAAATATGAAATTATGCGTTGCTGCTGCAGTTCCGTTAGGATACACAACGTATGATTTTCTTTTCATTGCTCTATCCCCAAAACCGCCGCTTTGATTAACATAATATTTAAATCTCTTATTTTCGATATAAGGAAGGCTAAGCGGATTAAGTACTTCTCCGTCAGTGTTTACTGTTTGCATTTTCCGTGGTATTATAAGTTCGTCTCCGTCTTTCAAAAAAATATCATCTCTCCCGCCGGGGTTTTTAAGAGCTTTTTCGAGATTTATTCCCAAAACTTCAAAATCTAATCTCATAATAGCATTAGTATCACGCTCTTCGAATATAGATTCTGACATAACGTCTTGAATTGATTCTCTTAAACGTTTTTCTTTTGGTGATAATGATACTTTTCGGGTTAACATTGCGCCTAATGAGTATGCTTCTTTTGTTAGTCCTCCTGAGCGTTTAATTATTTCAGAAAGGCGTTCGTTTCGTCCCGTTAAACCGTAGGTGCCTGGATAATTTACCTCGCCACCAACAAATACGTGAGATTTTTCGACAAAACCGGGAGCATTACGGACATAAATTTGGTCAAAAGGTTTAAGTTCAAAGGCAGCATCTTTACTATTTAATGATAAATTTCTGGAAACAGAAAACTGGAAAAGATGTGCAATTCGTTCGTCTGCCACTTTGGCTTCTTCATAACTTAAACGTCTGGTGATTTCAATAAAAGATTCCGAGGCAGATTCAAGGAAACCTCCCGCAATTGCGATAATATCACCCAGAGTCATATTTTCTCTGAATGGAAATTCGCCGAACTGCAATACGCTACCATATATATTGACTGTCCTATTTTCGCGCATCATGTCAATTGCTGAAATGGTTACAATATCTTCACGTTTTAGAATAATATTACTTTTACCCGAAATAACGTCAGATATATTAAAAGATAGATTTGCAGGGGTTAGGTCGTCATTTAATCTAAGAATGAGTCCTCTTTCCAAAAAAGCATCTTCGCGAATTCCGTCAGCTTTTTCAATTAAATCGCGCAAAGACATATTTTCGGTCAGTTCGTAATTTCCGGGGCGAAAAACTGCACCTTCAATCGCAACACGATTGGAAAAACGCTCCAATATTTCGCCTGCAAATAAACTATCACCAGATTGTGTCTCAATTTGCGCGAAAATATCTGCAAACAAGTCAATTACTTCTTTTTCTATTCCTGTATTTCGATATAATTCTATTCTTTTTTTATAAGCATTTTCAGAAAATCCTCCAGTGAAACGAATAAATTGTTCGTATGATTCGTTTTCCTTACTCTCAAAAATACCCGTACGGATAAACTCTCCCTCTACTCTAATTCTTTTTTTATACGTAGGTATCAATATAACGTCAGCATCCCTTAAAGGAATGTTTACGGAAGCGTTTCCGTTCAACAAATAATCATAAACATCTAATTCTGCAATTCTTTCGCCGTTACGAATTATCCAAATTTCTCGGAAAGAGCCCGTGTAATTAGGACCGCCAGCATAATAAAGTGCATTAAATGCTGTTGCAGTACCGGGCAAAGTGTATGTGCCGGGTACAAAAGCCTCGCCAACAACGCTAACATTTATTGACTTTATCTCGTCAAGATTAATATTTGCGTATGTTCGTGGATATGGGGAAACTAAGTCCCTATATATTGAGGAAAGTTTTCCGAATATTCTTTTTTCGGCAATTTCCATTTCAAGACCGCCTACATTGATAACACCTATTTGGGGAATATTTATATTTCCGTTTTTATCAACGGGTAACGAATATTGCATCTGGGATGCTCCATAAATATCTATCACAAAAGAATCGCCAGGTCCAATCACATATTTTGGTGATACAGGAATATTTACGCTTGGCTCAAAAGTCAGATTCTCGCTATTAAACAAATGAAACCCAAAAACTCGTTTTTCTTCGTCGGTAGCAAAAAAGAAGGGTTTTTCTTGTAGTAATAGGAGGTCTTCTCCATAATAAAGTTCTGTGGGGGACATAGTCGATTGTTGCATCATATTTGAGTATGCTCTTGCTCTAATCTGCTGCCGTATCATAGGGATTTGCGATGACGGAATTCCATAGGCTAACGCCATTTCAACGGCTTCATCTTCGGAGAGACCTCTCCTTTCAATTTCTTGTAGTAACCTCTGAATTTGTGTATTGCTTAGCTGTTCAATGCTTTGTCCTCTTAAATTGACCTCGCTATTTTGAGACAAAACTGATACTGATAGAAAAGCAAATAGAGAAACTATCAGAAACAATTTATTTTTCATATAATTTACTTAATTTCGTATATTAATATTTTCCTAAAAAACGTTTTTTATCTTCTATTATTATATAAATTATATCATAAAATAAATTTGGTTGACAATTTTTTTCTAAACTTACTGACGGAATTTTAACATTTGGTTGCGTCAAAAAAGTAAAAAAATAAAAAAAATAAAATATTTTGTTTTGAAATTAAAAAAATATTTACCTTTGCATTTTTATTTATCATTTATAAAACCAAAAAAAATGGCATACATAATTAATGACAGCTGCATTGCTTGCGGTTCGTGCATCGATGAATGTCCGGTTGAGGCTATTACTGAAGGTGATATTTATAAAATTGACCCTGAAACATGTACTGATTGCGGTTCATGTGCGGATGCTTGCCCAACAGAAGCGATTCATCCTGCATAAATAAGATTTTAAGAGGGTGTTTTTCAGATATGTTTTGAAAACACCCTCTTTTTTTATTTATTTATATTTAGCCACGAATTTGTAATTGATTTTATTGAAATACACGAAATATTTTAGCAAAAATAAAAAAGAAAAATATGGCACAATTAAAAAAGAGTATATCAAAAAAAAGCGATGGAATAAAAATCGCAAATCCTATTTATGACACTGTTTTCAAATATCTTATGGAAAACAGACGTGTTGCTCGTTTTTTTATAGAAACCTTAATCGGCGAGAAGATAACTGAAATTGCAGTAATACCTCAAGAATATGTATACAAAAAAGTTACTCGCGAAAATGAAAAAGAAAAAGAAAATGAAAGAACAAAAAAAGTTACCAAAAGCAACACTTATGAGTTTTTTTCCATTATCCGATACGATTTTTTAGCCACAATCTTAACCGAGAAGGGAGAGTATAAGAAAGTACTTATAGAGATACAAAAATCTCGTAAATACACTGAATTAGAACGTTTTCGCAATTATCTTGGCGAAAGGTATAAACAAGTAGACTTAATAAATGCAAAAACAGGCGAGGCAGAAGAATCTTTACCAATCATCTGTATATATATTGTAGGGTTTAAATTGCTTGATCATGAGACAGCAGCACTAAAAGTAGGACGTGTTTATTATGATTTGATAACCAAAAAACGAATGAGTGGCAAAGATAAATTTGTAGAAGCCTTAACGCATGATGGTTTCTTTGTTCAAATACCTCGTATCAAAGGGAAGCCTCGCAATATTTTAGAAAAAATGTTAAGTGTTTTCGAGCAAAGCTACTTCATAGATAGCAAAGAAATAGTAAAAATTTATGAACATCAAGTAGATAACGAAATCATCAAAGAAATGTTAGATATCCTACGTAATGTAGCGGCTGATCCAGAAGATATTAAGGCAATAGAAGCCGAACGGTTTGCTATAAGAGATGAAGAAGGCTACGAAAAAGCACTCCAGACCATTAAAGAACAAGGCAAAACTATTACAACACAAGGCAAAACTATTGCGGCACTGCAAAATGAAAAAGTAGCACAAGATAATACTATTGCAGATCTTCAAACAAAATTAGAAGAGTACGAGCGTAAGTTCGGGAATCTAAACTTTGAATAATGCAAGATAACAATATGAATGACTTAAAAGAAAAAATCAAGGAACTAACTTTATCATTCCTGCCAGAAATAATTGGTTTTAGACGATGGCTGCACCAGCATCCTGAATTATCATTTAAGGAGTATGAAACATCTCGTTTTATTTCACAAAAACTTGATGATATGGGGATTCCATACACGCGAGGTCACGTAGGAACGGGAATTATTGCTACTTTTACAGGCATTTCTTCAAAAGGAAAAGTGATAGCCCTCCGTGCCGATATGGATGCCCTTCCCATTGAGGAGGAAAATGAACTTGATTATAAATCAGTAAACAAAGGCATTATGCACGCATGCGGACATGATGCTCATGTTGCATCTTTGCTGGGTACGGCACTGATTTTGAAAGAATTAAGAGAACATTGGCACGGAACTGTTATTCTTATTTTTCAACCGGGTGAAGAAGTTTTGCCCGGTGGTGCATCTCAAATAATTAATGCGGGAGATTTAAACAATCCAAAACCAGATATGATTATCGGACAGCACGTTTTTTCAGAATTGGAATGCGGACAAGTTGGGTTTAGGAAAGGTATTTATATGGCTTCGGGTGACGAAATTTTTATTTCAGTGAACGGTAAAGGTGGACACGCCGCAATGCCACACACAATAAACGACACCGTTTTTACTGCGGCGCAAATCATCGTAAATCTGCAACAAAATATAAGTAGAACTGTTCCCGCAACTATACCAACCGTACTTTCATTCGGCAAAATTGAAGCAAATGGTGCTGTTAATGTTATTCCAAATGTCGTAAAAATTGAAGGTACACTCCGAACAATGAACGAAAAATGGCGCGCAATTATAAAGGAAAAAATTGTTTCAGTAGCAGAATCAACGGCTTCTTCAATGGGATGTAGTTGTTCAGTTTTAATAAAAGATGGTTATCCGACTATTTACAACAATGAGGATATTACTGAAAAAGCAATTAAATTTGCAAAAATTTTTCTTAATGAAACAAATGTTAAAGAGATTGATTTATCGATGACCACCGAAGATTTTGGATATTATTCTCAAAATTTTCCTGCTACATTTTATCGTTTTGGAATAAAAAACAGAGATTACGATATAGGACTGTTGCATAGTTCACGTTTTAATTTAGATGAAGCATCTTTAGAAACATCAGTAGGATTAATGAGCTGGTTAGCTATAAATTTTTTATAATAATAGTTGCCGCATACAGTTTGGGTAATTAATAATTTTTGAAAAAAACGATTCATATTTCAAAAAATTTATCTATTTTTGTAAATATTTTAAAAATTAAAAATATGAAAACAGCCATAATTTATGCCACTAAACATGGCACTACTGAAAATGTAGCCTCAAACATTGCCGACAAATTGTCGTCTGCACATGAAGTCGAACTGATTTCTTTAAGAAAAATCTCAAAACCTACTTTATCAGATTTTGAAATAGTAATTCTTGGAACGCCAATTTATGCGGGCAAAGCATCAAAAAAGATGAAATCGTTTTGTAAAGCATACGAAACAATTTTATTGAAAAAGAAAATAGGTTTGTATGTCTGTGGAATGCATCCCAGCAGAGAGAAACAGGAAACAGAGCTTAAAGAAGCATATCCAGAACATTTGTTAAATAACGCCTCAGCAATAGGATTTATGGGAGGCGAATTTCTTTTTGAAAAAATGAACCTCTTTGAAAGGTTGATAATTAAGAAAATAGCAAAAACTAACATTTCTGTTCATTGGATTAACTTTAAAGAAATTGATAATTTTGTGTCAGCAATCTTAGAATGAGTGAATGAGTGAATAAGGGAATGAGGGAATGAGGGAATGAGTAAATGAGTAAAAGAATAGAAGAGATAAAACCTTATTTTTTTACAACAAAACCTTAGTAGCAGTAATTTGTGGCTAAATAAAAACAGATGAAAATATATTATGAACGCAATGGAACACAAAATAACTGAAAACTGAAAACTGAAAACTGAAAACTATTAATGCGTTCTCAACTTTGCGACTTTGCGTTAAAACAGTGAATAAGTAGAAATTATATTTCAAAATTCCAAAACAATGTGGTTTTCATATTCAAGAAAAATCAAATATTTTACTTCTATTTATAAATCTTTAAATATCAAAAGATTAAACAATTATTTAAAATTACTATTTTCCTTTTGTTTGACAAAAATCAGCGGAGTTGTTTGGCATTGGGGTTTACCTTTTTCGTTGTCTGTTGAGTCCTCTACTTTATGTAATCTGAAATGCCCTGAATGTCTGTTAGGGGCAAATGTTTTGAGCCGACCAGGAAGCAATATGAATTTAGAACTCTACAAAAAAATATTGTCTGAATCACAACCTCCACTTTTTTGGTTAAACCTATATTTTCAGGGCGAACCGTTCTTGAATCCAAATTTGTTTGAAATGATAAAAGAGGCAAAAAATGAAAATATTTTTACGGTGGTAAGTACAAACGGACATTTTTTAACTGATATAAATTGCCAAAAAACAATAGATTCAGAGCTTTCAGAATTAATAGTTTCCATTGACGGCATATCAGATTTTTCGTATTCAAAATATAGGAAAGGTGGTGATTTACAAATAGTTAAAGAAGGGATTATTCGATTAATCGAAAAAAAGAGTGCTGTTGGTGCTATTTTTCCTTTTGTTACTGTTCAATTTTTGGTTTTTAAACATAACGAAAACGAAATACCCGATATTATCAATTGGTGTAAACAAACAAAAGTTGATTGCCTTAAATTAAAATCGGCTCAATTTAATGATTTTGGAAACGGAGAAGTAGAACCACCATCAATCAAAAAATATTCTCGATACATTAAAGACAAAAATAATAAATTAATTTTAAAGAAACGAATTAGAAATCACTGTTTTAGACAATGGAGTTCGGCAGTTTTTTCATATAACGGCGAGATGGTGCCTTGCTGTTATGATAAAAATTTGCAATATTCTTTTGGAAATATTTCTGTTCAAACCCTGCCTCAGCTTTGGAAAAGTGATAAAATTAATAGTTTTCGCAACATTATTAAAAAAAATAAAAAACAGATAGAAATGTGCTGCAATTGTTGGTAGTTGTGAGGTTTGAAATAAAAATATAAATAATGAGTTCGCCAAAGGCATTATTTTTACCTAATTTTTTACTGCACAACCTTAGTAGCAGTAATTAGTGGCTAAAAATCAAACTATAAAAATTTTTCACCATACAAACATAGAATTCCATATTTTTTTCTACCTTTGCAAAATAAAATCCAATAATAAATTTATGCTCAACAATATTAAAACCCCAAATCAAGCGATTAATCCCGCATTCCTGAAACAAACACCTAACAAGGAAAAAATCGTAAACTTCAAAAAAGAGTTGATACTGCTTTTGCAAAATATAAATGAAAACGAAACAGAAGAGTTTAATAAAAATCTCTTGAGAACATTTATGTTAAATATCTATTATAGAGATGATTATGATATTAATGTTTACAACGACACAATTAATAAAATTCGAGCAGACCTTGCAATAAAACAGAAAGAAAAAACCACTCCCGAAGTTATCCATGAAATTAAACGACCAAGCGCAAACCTTGTTGATATGCCAACAAAAGAGAATATCAACAAAAAAGCCTTGCACGAACTACTCCTTTATTATATGTCGGAACGCACAATTAACAAAAATAAATCACTTAGACATCTGATAATTACCAATTTATACGAATGGTTTGTATTTGATGCAAAAGATTTTTATGAAATTTTTTATTGTAATGCGAAGTTTAAAGAAGTGTTTCAACAATTTAGTAACAGACAACTTGAAGGCGATAGAACAAGTTATTTTTATGATGAAATTGCGCCAGAATGGATACGTCATTGCGGGCTTGACCCGCAATCCCCCAGCAATGTTGAGGAGGTTGCAGATCGAGCCCGCAATGACGGAAAAGGTCTCCCTTTCGTTCATTTCGATATTAGAGATTACAAAGATTTAGATATCAATAGCGAAGACTTTATCGCCCTTTATAAATTTTTCTCACCCGTACATCTACTGAAAAGAGATATTATTCCTGATGCCAACAAACTAAACACCGACTTTTACAACGAACTACTGCATATTCTCGGACTTACAGAAACAAAAACCGATGGAAAAATCAAAATTGAACGTAAAACAAAAGATAGAAATGTAGGCTCTCTTTTAGAACTTACAATAGCACAACTGCAAACTCTTGATTTGTCGCAAGTTGAGGAATTAAACAGTTATGGCGACAACCAACAAGAACAACTGTTTAATATTGCGCTTACGTTGGTTATTACGTGGATAAATAGAATTTTGTTCCTGAAACTTTTAGAGGGGCAACTACAAAAATCGCCCATATTACCCGAAGGTAGCGAAATAAGCAAAATAGATTTTCTAACAACAGAAAAAATTATTGATTACGCTACAATAAACACCCTATTTTTCCAAGTTTTAGCACAAACACACGAAAACAGACCTGCATATTTGGATGAATTTAAAAATGTTCCATACCTAAACAGTTCTCTTTTTGAAGAAACAGATTTAGAAAAAATATTGAATATAAGCAGATTACCAAATAATGTGCCCCTTCCTCTGTTTGCAAAAACTGTTTTAACAAAAAGAGCAAAAGATGCACTGCATTATCTCCTGCAATTCTTAAACTCATATAATTTCAGCGGATTACAAAACGAAGAAGAAAATCCAAACAAATTAATCAGCGCATCCGTTTTGGGACTTATTTTTGAAAAAATAAACGGTTATAAAGATGGCTCTTTCTTTACCCCATCCTCAATTACAATGTATATGTGCCGTGAAACAATTAGTCGTGCCGTGGTAGAAAAATTTAACCAAAGAAAAGGTTGGAATTGCAATACAATAGGGGATTTGCATAATCATATCGGTCGAAACAGCGAAGAAATAGCCGATGCAAACGAAATTTTCAATTCAATACGTATTTGCGACCCCGCGGTGGGTTCTGGACATTTTTTGGTTTCTGCATTAAATGAGATGATTTTTATTAAACATAAACTTGGAATAGTTACAGACGAAGACGGAAGAACTTTATGGAACTACAACGTTTCCATCGATAATGACGAATTAATAATTCGCAACCCAGACGGCGAAATTTTTACATACAACCCAAACAAACCCGAAAGCCAAAGAATACAAGAAACATTTTTTAACGAAAAACAAAAAATTATTGAAAATTGCCTCTTTGGTGTGGACATTAACCCTAATTCAGTGAAAATTTGCCAATTACGACTATGGATAGAACTATTGAAACATGCGTATTATGTTCAGAATATAGGGGATGGGGTACAGGGTACTGGGGATGGTGAACCGTATAGCTTAAACCGTGAACCGTTCACCGTGAACCCTGGACCGTTCACCGTGAACCCTGGACCGAGGAATTTAAAAACACTACCCAACATAGATATAAACATAAAATGTGGAAATTCTCTATTAAGTCGATTTAGTTTAGATGATAAATATGCAGAGATACCAAGTTTGGCGCAAAGAGTAAGGCGAGGAACAAAAAAATATAAAGAATTGGTTGAAATGTATAAAAGTACTGACCACAAAGAAGCAAAACGCCAATTAGTTAGAGGCATTGAAACCGAAAAAGAACTTTTTTACCAAATACCAAATTCAAAAGACCCCGATTTTCAAAACCTTGAAAAAGCAAACGATGAATTAGCAACTCACAGACGAAGTTTCAATTATTATCAGACTGATACCGAAATATGGGAGGCACAAACAACCGAACTAACCGAAAAAGTACTCAAATACGAAACAATTTACAACGAGAAAAAACGAGGCTGCTTTGAGTGGCGATTTGAATTCCCCGAAGTGCTTGATGACGATGGCAATTTTATGGGTTTTGATGTGGTGATGGGTAATCCTCCGTATATTCAATTACAGTCAATGGGCAAATTATCAGATACTTACAAAAATCAAAATTATCAAGTATTTGAGCGTACGGGTGATATTTATTGTCTCTTTTATGAACGTGGATATCAACTTTTGACCCCAAAAGGCAGGTTATGTTTTGTAACTTCAAATAAATGGATGCGTGCAGGTTATGGTGATAAAATTAGAAAATTTTTCTATGAAAAAACAAATCCTGAACTACTTATTGATTTTGTAGGTGTGAAAGTATTTGATGAAGCAACCGTTGACGTAAATGTATTGATGTATCAAAAAACAGAAAACCGTCAACAAACGAAAGCCTGCAAAGTAAAAAAAGAGGCTATGAAAAATTTGAAAAATTATGTTGATAAAAACGCAAGAAGTTCGGTTTTTAATGGCGTTCGTTGGATTATTGTAAGTCCGAATGAACAAAGAATCAAAGAGAAAATAGAAAAAGTGGGAGTTCCTTTAAAAGAGTGGGATTTAAAAATTAATTATGGAATAAAAACAGGATACAACGAAGCCTTTATTATTGATGGAAAGAAAAAAGATGAATTAATTGCCGAAGACCCAAAATCTGCTGAAATTATTAAACCTATTTTGCGTGGTAGAGACATAAAAAGATATAGTTATGAATTTGCTGATTTATACCTATTATATGTACCATGGCATTTTCCCTTAAACCAAGATAAATCAATAATTGGAGCATCTGAAAGGGCAGAAAAAGCATTTGAAAAAAAATATCCTGCAATTTATAGCCATTTGATACAATACAAAAAGGAGTTATCAAGTAGAAACAAAGCAGAAACTGGAATACGGTATGAATGGTATGCCTTGCAAAGATGGGGTGCAAATTATTGGAAAGATTTTTCCAAGCAAAAAATTGCTTGGAATAGAATCGCAAGTGAAAAATTGTTTTCACTTGTTGACGAAGGTATTTTTATTCAAGATAGCATGCACTTTATGACAGGAAATAACTTAAAATATTTATGTTGCATATTAAATTCAAAACTTTTTACATGGCTTTTAAACATAATTGTTGGTGATGCCGTAGGCGGTAATGCAGGAAATGCCGACAACGTAAAAAACCTCAAAATTCCAATTCCAACTCCCGAAATCGAACATCAAATGGAAACTTTATTAGAAAACAAAGATTATGAGGCAATTGATAGGTTGGTTTATGAGTTGTATGGGCTGAGTGAGGAGGAGATTAATTTCATTGACTCATTATCTTAGTTCCATCACACTTGTTGGAATATTCCTGATATATTAAAAATCAATCATTTGTGGTCGCAGTTGCGGGTTGAGTATCAGAATGATAGTTTTATAAATATTTGATTCTTACAAGGTAAGGGAACTTGGGTGGGATGAGGAAGTCTGTTTTTGAAATATTTTTTCCAAACTAAGAATTATTCAAATATTTTTACTACTTTTGCACAAAAATATTATTCATAATATGGCGAAAAGCAATCTAACATTTTTCAAAAGCGAATATATATTTTTTCCTATTATTTTGTTGGGTTTGATTTCAGGATGTTCAACAAAGATGTTTGAGGAAAATGTTGTTGACAACAGGCAACTGACACTTTTTGCATTTTTGGTAGCTGATTCTGTTTTTTCAGTACATTTGAGTAAAAGTGTTGAATACAATTCTATTGACGATTTTGAACGTATCTATAACGGTTATATTATGGTTGAAAAGAACGAAGAAAAAGTTGATTCTTTTGCTTTTCCCTACCGCTATTTGTGGAGCGATAGACCCGCAATTTCAATTAATGAAAACGATTTTTTCCTTATCAGGGCAGGTGATTCAGAAGGAAATAATGTTTGGGGAAGTACAATTATTCCTCAAAAAATTTCAATTGAACAAATAGACACAACTCGTGTAGGAGTTTATCAATCAGGCACTTTAAGAAATTATCTTGAATGTAAAATAGTTTTTCAAGACCCGCCCGATATTGATAATTATTATCAACTTATTGTAACAATGGAAGAATGGAAAATTATTGACGGAAAACAACTTTATTCTACAATGAATATTGATTATTTGAAAACTGATTCAGTATTTTTCATTAAAGACCAATCGGGCAGTTTGTTAAGCGGAATTGACTTCAAGGGTACATTTTCAGATTACAAAATTGAGGGAAAAAAGTACCCGCTGACTATCCGAATTCCCGCTTATTATTTTGATAGAGTGCAAAATAATATGAAAAGGAGCATAAATTTTATTCTTTTATCACAAACCGCAGATTATTTTAACTATTTCAGAACCAGAATTATAGCCGAATACAACTACGATTTGCCAATTATTGACCCCATTAAAATTCATGGAAACATTGACGGAGGATTAGGTTTGATTGGAGGAATGGCTTCAACGTCAATGTCGTTGGTATTTACGGGAAGTGATTTTTAAATTTTAATTATGACATTAAACAACATTAAAAATTTGTTTTTCATCGGAATAGGTGGAATTGGAATGAGCGCAATTGCCCGTTTTTTCAAAAGTAAAGGAGTATTCGTGGCAGGATATGACCTTACTCCATCTGTAATTACAGACTCTTTGCAAAATGAAGGAATAGAAATTGTTTTTTCAGATGACGAAAATCTGATAAACAACAAATTTCGCAATAATGAAACTACCTTAGTTATATATACACCTGCAATTCCCGCTACTCACCGACAGTTGAATTATTTTAGAAACAATAATTTCAATGTAATGAAACGTTCTGAAATTTTGGGAATTATTACGCAAAAATTCAACGCTGTCTGCATTGCCGGTACGCACGGAAAAACTACAATTTCGACCATGACGGCATTTCTTTTCAAAGAGAGCACAATTGGATGCACCGCATTTCTGGGTGGTATCTCTAAAAATTACCAAACAAATTTTTTATTAGACAAAGAATCAAAGTTTGTTGTTGTGGAAGCCGATGAATTTGACCGCTCCTTTTTGACGCTAACTCCCCTAGTCGCTCTTATTTCGTCAGTCGACCCCGACCACTTAGATATTTACGAAAATAAAGAAAATTTGCACAATGCTTTTAAAACTTTTACTCAAAAGATTAAGCCAAATGGTTGTTTGGTCATTAAAAAAGAACTGCCCTTTGAATTGAATTTTGATAATGAAATCAATAAATTTACATATTCGCTGAATGATAAAACCGCTGATTTTTATGCACATAATATTAAATTTGACGGAAAAAATTATTGTTTCGATTTAATTGTACCCAAAAACGAAATAAAAGATATAAGAATGGGTGTTCCGGGTCTGTTAAATGTTGAAAATGCTGTTGGTGCTTGTGCATTGGCGTTTCTTAGCGGGGTTTCGGTAGAAGAAATTCAAAAAATTATGCCTCGTTTCAAAGGAATTGCGCGTCGTTTCGATATTCACGTCGATACTCCTCAATTGACTTATATTGACGATTATGCGCATCATCCCGAAGAAATTAAAGCAGCACTTAATAGCGTGAAACAAATGTTTCCAAATAAGCGCATGATTGTTATGTTTCAGCCTCATCTATTTTCGCGAACAAGAGATTTTTGCATTGATTTTGCTAAATCGTTAAGTATGGCAGACGAACTGATTTTGACCGACATATATCCTGCAAGAGAATTACCAATCGAAGGAATAACATCCAAATCTATCGGCGATTTAGTTACAAAAATACCCGTTTTTTATTGCAAAAAAGAGAATTTGGCAGATTTTATTCAAGTAAAATCAAATCAGGTATTTATTACTATGGGCGCAGGAGACATCGATAGAGAAGTGTATAAAATTAAGAATAAACTAGTGGTTAGTGGTTAGTGGTTAGTGGTTAGTGGTTAGCGGTTAGTGGTTAGTGGTCAGTGGTTAGTGGTTAGCGGTTACTGGTTAGTGGTTAGTGGTTAGTGGTTAGTGGTTAGCGGTTAGTGGTTA
>WRMI01000042.1 GCA_009777175.1 Marinilabiliaceae bacterium | reverse complement strand
TCAATGCCCGTGCGTATCAATGCCCGTGCGTATCAATGCCCGTGCGTATCAATGCCCGTGCGTATCAATGCCCGTGCGTATCAATGCCCGTGCGTATCAATGCCCGTGCGTATCATTGCCCGTGCGTATCAATGCCCGTGCGTCTGTTCGGATTGTACGGATTGTGGGAATTGTATTCTGTAATTAATTAATTAATACAAAAATTTTCAAAAATAGAAAGTTTATTTTAAAAAATATCTAATTTTGTAAAATAATTCAAACCCTAAAATCGAATATAAATAATTAAAAGTAAATAAATAATAAAAAACCAATGGATAAGCAATTTTTGAAAAATTTTAAATTTGATATTCATTCTATCACTTCCGATTCACGAAAAGCGGGCAATGGAGTAATTTTTGTTGCGATAAAAGGAACAAAATCAGATGGTCATGATTTTATTCATTCTGCAATTGAAGCAGGTTCAAACATAATTGTTTGCGAAAAAATCCCGGATGGGCATTTTCCCAATATTGAATTTATAAAAGTAAGCGACTCTGCGGAAGCACTTGGATATATTGCTGACATTCACTACGGTAGTCCGTCTGCACAAATGAAATTAGTTGGAGTAACCGGTACAAATGGTAAAACAACAGTTGCAACACTACTCTATCGGCTTGCGATGACAATGGGATATAAAGTTGGACTCTTTTCAACAGTTGCAATATATATTAATAACGAAAAATATGAAACAGCAAATACTACCCCAGATGCCCTCACTTTAAATGCCATCATGCGAAAAATGGTAGATGCGGGCTGCCAATATTGTTTTATGGAAGTGAGTTCACATGCCGTTGTACAAAAACGTATCGCTGGATTGAAATATAAAGGTGCTGTTTTTACTAACCTTACCCATGACCACCTCGATTATCACGGCTCTTTCGAAATTTATAGAGACGCTAAAAAAGAGTTTTTCGACGGATTAGAGAAACAGGCTTTTGCATTGGTTAATTTTGACGACAAAAACGGTATGGTGATGATACAAAATTCAAATGCCGAAAAATATACCTATTCGCTTAGAGAAATGGCTGATTTTAATATGAAAACAATTGAAATTATTAATGAAGGTATGTTGTTGAGTATCAAAGGAAAAGAATTTTGGACACCTTTGATTGGCAAGTTCAATGCTTATAACCTTGCGGCTGTTTATGGAGTAGCAGAATTATTGGGATGGCAACAAGAAGATATCCTTATTAATATAAGTAAACTTAAATCTGTTGACGGACGAGTTGAAACGATTCGAATTAAAGATGATGTTACCGTCATCGTGGATTATGCCCATACCCCCGATGCTTTAAAAAATATTATTGAAGCGGTTAATAGTTTTCGTAAAAAAGGAAATAGGTTGATAGTTGTTGTTGGTGCGGGTGGCAACCGTGACAAAACAAAACGTCCCAAGATGGCTAAAGAAGCCTCTAATAGCACTGATATTGTTATTTTAACGTCAGATAATCCGAGAGATGAAAATCCTGAAGATATTATAAACCAAATGATTGAAGGTGTTCCTATGGATGATAGGAACAAAATATTGTCAATTGTCAACAGGCGCGAGGCAATTCGAACCGCTTGCAAAATGGCTAATAAAAACGATATTGTTCTAATTGCAGGAAAAGGACACGAAACTTATCAAGAAATCAATGGAGTCAAATATCCTTTTGATGATAGGGAAATAGTTAAAGAATTTTGTTATTAAAATAATTGTAAAAAAAATGCACCAAAATATAAAAAGGAGAGTTGTCTCGCAAGGGCAAGATCCGGGTGTTGAATTTGAAATAAGATCTATTAATGGATTGAAACCAATACTTTTTTGGGGAGGATATATAAATTATTTGATGAAACCCGGTACATACAAAATTGGATTTCGTATAAAAAACATATTCAAAAACTTATTATCATGATTTCCTTATTGAAGCAGGAAAAGAATACCAAATCTGTTATTATTTAGATGGTTTCATATATTCTTCGTATGAAGTCATATTTTCAAACGTTACATTTTTCGAACGAACAAAAATTTTCTGATATGCACAACATTACAAAGAGACAAGAAACTTTGCCTACAAAAAGTGTTTTGGCGCAACGGCAGCCGTAGATCGCAGAAAAGGTCGTGAGAAAATGAAAAAAAAATAGGGCTTCTCGGAGTGGACTCAGTATTAAAATTTAAAATTTGTGAAAAACTTTTTTGAAAAAAAATATATGTGAAAAACTTTTTGTAAAAAATAATCATTATCTTTGCAAAAAATTTTATGTTGAAAAATTTTCAGTTTTTAATTAATTAATATTTAATATTATGCTTTTCTATTTATTTGAATACCTACAGGAGATTAACTTCCCAGGAGCAGGAATGTTCCATTATATTTCGTTTAGGTCGGCTACTTCGGTGATATTAGCACTTTTTATAGCTACTATTATCGGAAAAAAAATGATTACGATGCTCAAAAAGCATCAAATTGGCGACGAAATACGCGATATTGGCGTTGAGTGGCATAACAACAAGAAAGGTACCCCTACAATGGGAGGAATTATTATTATTATATCTACAATTATTCCCGTTTTATTATTCGCAAGATTATCAAACATTTACATTATTTTGATGTTGGTTACTACACTTTGGTTAGGTACAATAGGATTTATTGACGACTATATTAAAGTGTTCAAAAAAAATAAAAAAGGATTGGCAGGGCGTTTTAAAATTATTGGTCAAATAACACTTGGCTTAATAGTTGGAATTACACTCTATTTTAGCGATGACGCAAAAGTAAGAATAAAATTACCTTTGACGGATGAAACAACATTAGTTTCTGATAATGAATTTTTATTGCTAAATAAAGAAAATCAACAAGATGCCGATTCTATTCAACAAATGTCAAACAATGGAAAGAGACATGAGACCGCTGATGTAAAAGCGCCAATTACCAACGTTCCGTTTTTCAAAAACAGTCAGATCAATTATTCGTGGTTTGTAAGCTTTTTGGGAGAAAATGCAAAAAAATGGGGTTGGTTGGTTTTCATTTTAGTCGCAATTTTTATTATAACAGCAGTGTCTAACGCCGCTAACCTTACGGACGGACAAGACGGCTTAGTTACGGGAGTATCCTCAATAATAGGTGTTACTCTCGGAATTTTTGCTTATTTAAGTGGACATATTGTCTATTCGGATTATCTAAATATTATGTATATTCCTTTCAGTCAGGAACTTGTAGTATTTATTAGCGCATTTATCGGTGCTTTGGTTGGTTTTTTATGGTATAACTCAAATCCTGCCCAAGTTTTTATGGGCGATACGGGAAGTTTACCAATCGGGGGCATTATCGCCGTTCTTGCACTTTTGATACGCATTGAACTATTACTACCAATTTTATGTGGAGTTTTTCTCGTAGAAACTGTATCGGTTATTATTCAGACTAATTATTTCAAATTTACAAGAAAAAGATTTGGTGCAGGAAAACGAGTTTTCTTGTGTGCACCTCTGCATCACCACTACGAAAAGAAAGGATATGCCGAACCGAAAATTGTTGTTAGATTTTGGATTGTTAGTATTATTTTAGCTGTAATAACAATTTTAACACTGAAAGTTAGATGATGAGTAGTGAGTTTTCAGTATTTAGTATTCAGTATCCTCACTTTGTTCTGAATGCCTCTCCTAGCACGTAAACATGGGCATGAAAGGAGTATGATTTTGTCGCTACCCTGTTCACGCTCTTCGACACCATAAGAGTGAGTCATTCCGAATCGAACGAAGTGAAAATACTCGAAACTGAATACCCAATACTCAAGACTGAATACTGCAAACTCAATTTTCAATCAACCTTTTCGTTGCTCAAAAATTAACTGTTATCGACGATATTCTACTTTAAAGACTGATTAAACATACCAAAAGGCATGCTTTTTTCCATAGATATTGAAGTGGTAGATTTCCAATCATCAGCCCATTCATAAAAGCCCCATTCTAAACCGCTCTTTCTGGTTGTAGTAATTGTCTGAAAAATAGTTTCATATTCGGTTGTATAATCATACGATGAGTCAAAAACAAAGAAAACTTCATTCCATCCTTTTTTCAATGAAATATTCAAGGATCCTCCATATTCAAGCAAAGAACTCTGAGATGAGAAAGAACCATTAGCGGATACGTCTTTATCTGCGTAAATAAATGATAAATAAATCCATTTAGAAGAGAAACTGGTCGAGGTTTCTCTAACATCTGAGTAGGAATAAGAAAAATTGCCTAGGTATTTACCGTCAGCATCAGTTGCTAGAAGATTTAATTCGCCAATTTTAGCAGAAGGATCGCTGACAGTAAAGTTACCTTGCCAATCGTTTCCAAAGAATATTTCTAACAAGTAGAGACTATTAACGCTAGAAGGCAATTCAATTGTAAACCCTCCATTCGAATATTTGCCCTTGGCAGCTATATAATCTTCCCACAAGCCGCCGTTGTAGTCGTAGTAAGGCAATACAGCCCACACCTCATTAATGTAGCCGTTGTAATCATTACCATATTCTACTTTTGCGGTAATTTTGTTGTCGTTCATAACAGGCCCATCATCGTTATCGCCTGTATATTCCAATTGCCATTTTATACCACTTGGCTTTTTCATTGATATTGTGTAACTAGTACCACTGCTTGATTCTGAGAACTCATGAAAAATTTCGTTCCAACCTTTCTTGAGAGGGAGATCTACCGAAAAGTTAAAAGTATAGCCTTCAGAAGCATTTACCGTAACATCAGCATCAACATACAAATAATATGCTTCTGACCGAGTTGTAGCAGTATGGTTGTAATAACTGAATGTACCTACATTTTCGCCATTTTTGAAGGCTAACAAAGAAATGCCATTAAGCATTGCAGAAGGATTGTTAAAAGTAATGTTACCCATCCAATTCCATCCTTCCCAATAGTCGCCAATATCCCATAATCGGTTACTGGTAACGTTTGCAGGCAACTTTAACTCAAAGCCACCGTTCTTATATTCGCATTCAGCAATAAGATAATTGCCCATGTAAGCAAGTACTTCATCTACGAGGTTGTTGTAGGCATCACCGCCTTCAACTGTGGCTTTTATTGTATTATTTGATAACCTGCCTTCGTTGTTTTCTTCGGGGTCATCTTCTGTTCCTGTGTCAATGCCGCCGCTGCTATCATCACAGCCCATAAATATCAAGCCTGCAAATAAACAAGCAAAAACACATAATTTGATTGTAACTTTCATAGTAAAAAATTTGTAATTTAATTAATTAATTGATAAAAAAAATAAAAAATTTAAAATTAGGGCACAAAGATAATAGTTTTTTTTGTTTTTTTATAAAAAAAAATACAAAAAATTTTTTACTTTTTTTTGCCATAAATTACAATAACTGCAGGCAAAAGTCCGCAGTGATTATAAAATCAGTTACCGAATGGACTGATTTAAAATGCATTACGAAATAAACTTTATTATCCTATCTGTGAAATTCTGTCGCATCTGTATTAGAAGTAGTGAGTAACGCTGAACTATCTGCGTGCTTTTCATTTTTCTTATTTCGAATAAAATAGTTTACAAATAATAAAAAAAGGGACACAGAAAATTATCTGTCTCCCTTTCAAGTAATATTTAAACTTTTGAAATGAAATTATTCTAACAATGTCCAAGCCACAGTCAGTCCAGCCGTAACAATGGCTACCATACTCATAAGTTTAATAAGAATATTTAAACTTGGACCTGATGTATCTTTAAATGGGTCTCCCACGGTATCACCGACAACGTTTGCTTTGTGAACGTCAGAGCCTTTTCCGCCAAAATTTCCTTCTTCAACATATTTTTTAGCGTTGTCCCATGCGCCGCCAGCGTTAGCCATAAAAATTGCCAAAACAAATCCTGCACCCAGACCGCCAACTAATAAGCCCATTACACCCGGAACGCCAAAAATAACACCTGTAATAATAGGTACTAAAATAGCCAAAAACGAAGGAATCATCATCTCTTTTTGTGCGCCTTTGGTTGATATTTCTACACAACGTGCATAATCTGGTTTTGCATCACCCGTAAGTATGCCTTTGATTTCGCGGAATTGTCGTCGTACCTCTTCGACCATACTTTGTGCGGCACGTCCCACGGCATTCATTGTCAATCCACAGAAGACAAATGCCATCATTGAACCAATGAATACACCTACTAATACTTTGGGATTCATTAAGTTCACTTGAAAATAATTTATCATATCAACAATTGTTGCCGCCTCGGTTTCAATAGTTTTTGCGCCGTTTGTAAATACCATCAAAGAATTTTCGGCAAAAGCTAAGGTTTTTGTACCAGCGTGGTCCAATGCAATTTTAATTTCTTCAATATATGCTGCCAACAATGCAAGTGCTGTCAAAGCAGCCGAGCCAATGGCAAATCCTTTGCCCGTTGCGGCAGTAGTATTACCAAGAGCATCCAAAGCGTCTGTCCGTTTGCGTACTTCTGGTTCCAAACCGCTCATTTCTGCGTTTCCACCCGCATTGTCTGCAATGGGACCATAAGCGTCTGTTGCCAAAGTGATACCAAGTGTAGAAAGCATACCAACGGCAGCAATACCAATTCCATACAACCCAAGACTAATTTTGCCTGCTTCCATCATATTAGCAACATCAAAATGAATAGCACTTAAAAACGCAAGAATAATCGCTAATGCAATTGTACACACAGGAATTGCAGTTGAAAGCATTCCCAGACCGATACCCGAAATAATTACAGTTGCAGGTCCCGTTTGCCCACTTTCTGAAACTCGCCGCGTAGGCTTGTAAGAATGGGAAGTAAAATATTCAGTAGATTGACCGATAACTACTCCCGCAAGCAACCCAACTACAACTGAAATGGAAATACCTTGCCAATTTTCAATATTTAATGCCCATAAAATTGCAAAAGCAGCAGGTATTATTAAAAAGGAGCTTAAATTTACTCCTTTTCCTAGGGCACCAAGCAGTTGTTTCATATTTGCACCTTCTTTTGTTCGGACAAAGAATATTCCAAAAATTGAAAGTGCAACTCCCACGGCTGCAATAAGCATGGGTGCAAAAACAGCTTTAATTTGTAAATCTGCTTTGAGTACGAATGCGGCAGCACCTAAGGCAGCGGTCGCTAAGATTGAGCCAACATAACTTTCATACAAGTCAGCGCCCATACCAGCAACGTCACCAACGTTGTCTCCAACGTTATCAGCGATGGTTGCAGGGTTGCGAGGGTCATCTTCGGGAATACCTGCTTCTACTTTTCCTACAAGGTCAGCACCTACATCTGCGGCTTTGGTGTAAATTCCACCGCCTACACGTGCAAACAATGCCTGTGTTGATGCACCCATTCCAAATGTTAACATTGTGGTAGTGATATAGACAATTTTTTGTGCGCCTGTAACGTCTCCGTCTATGTTCACAAATAAATTTAATACTAAAAACCACACTGCAATGTCTAATAGTGCAAGTCCTACGACTGTCAACCCCATAACGGCACCTGAACGGAATGCTACTTTCAGACCGCTATTAAGTGATTTGCGCGCTGCATTTGCAGTACGTGCCGAAGCATAGGTTGCCGTTTTCATGCCAATGAAACCTGCTAAACCCGAAAAGAAACCTCCCGTTAAGAACGCAAAAGGAACCCAAGGGTTTTGAAGGTTAAAAAATGCCAAAACGGCAAAAAACAGGGCTAAAACCCCAAATACAATCAGTACTATTTTATACTGTTGCTTTAAATATGCCATTGCTCCTTTTCGTACGTGAGAAGCAATTTCTTTCATCGTTTCGGTGCCCTCGCTCTCTTTCATTACACTTTGAAAAAAGTAATAAGCGAAACCCAACGCAAGCATTGATGCGCCCAAAACGATCCATGGTACTAATGTTATATCCATTTTATAACTTTTTGATAATAAATTTTTTAAATTTATAAATACTTTTTAATATTTTTACCAAACGTAAACGTAATATTTTTTTTATTGTTGCATTTTTTTATATTATTTTTAATTTTTTTTTGCAGATAAGCATTTTTTGTTAAAAAAAATAATTACTTTTGTGAAAATATTTTAATCATAAAAATAAATAGACCACTATGAAAAAATTTAATTTATTGGTTGCCTTTTGTGCAATTGCGTTGTTGTTTGCCTCGTGCGATAGCAACGATAAAATCGATACCCCAAGTACGATAATAACGCTCAAAGTTGATACTGAAGAGCTTATATTTGATGCAGACGACACAACCCCAAAGTTTGTGAAAGTTACGACCAATGCTACCGAGTGGAGCTTTTCTGTTGCTAATGAGGCAAGCGATTGGTTATCTGTTGAAGGTGATGACGAAGAAGAAGGTTTTTGGGTCTCCGTTACTACAAACAGTAACGAAGAGCAAAGAACTGGAAAAATTACTGTTGCCGCGGGAGACGAATCAGTTACTATAACTGTAATTCAACTGTTCGAAAACCAAACCATTCCTATAGTTGACACTAACGAACTTGAATTTGATTTTGACGAAACTACCCCAAAGTTTGTGAAAGTAAATGCAAGCACTGATGAATGGAGTGTTATTGTTGCTAATGCTGCAATAGATTGGTTATCAGTTGAAATTGATGACGAAGAAGGAGGATTTTGGGTTTCGGTTACCCCAAACACGAACATTGAGGAACGAATTGGAAGAATTGACTTTTTATCTGCCGAAGAATCAGTTACAATTTATGTTACTCAATGGGGAGTGGGGGTTGGAATTTTTGGGTACTATTCGGTTTTTGGATGTGGATATTGGGATGGAGAATTAAATTGGATTGCTACTATTAAGAAAGATGCAAGTGACCCATCTAAAGTTTGGCTTGATAATTTTATCGAAGGTGGACAAAATGTGCTCATTTTCGGAATTGTAAATGAAGATAACACAGAAATTCGAATTCCTTTTGGGCAAATTACAGTGACATATTCGACGGGTGAACCAAGAGCTACAATGAATGGATTTCACGTTTTTTATCACGAAGACGGGAGTGTAAATTATGATTTGCCAAGAGAAGAACGTGAAATACCTGATGGTTACGAGATGATTCTTTACGTACAAGAAAGTGAAGACAATATTACAATTACCCTTCCTCCTTTTTACGAGTTTGGATCTCGGGTTATCAGTTACGAAGGTTCTTGGTATAATATTCATATTCCTTTTCCAATTGAAGGTTTAAGTCAATGGGATTTCGATATGAATAGACCTATGATAACATTAATAAAAAATTTATAACTTGAAATGAGTTGGAGCAACTATCATTGTCATTCTTGTTATTGTGACGGGAAGGGCGAATTAATTGATTATATTGCGAAAGCAAAGGAACTCAAAGTAAAAGTATTGGGAATTTCTTCTCATGCTCCTGTTCCTTTTGCTGCGTGGTGGACAATGTCTGAAAATAATTTGCCACAATATTTGAAACAAATTAATACCTTAAAACAAAAACATAACAACAAAGATTTTACTTTGCTATCCTCTTTGGAAGTCGATTTTATTCCAAATGTTATAGGACCCAAAAGTCCATCAATTATTTCTGCAAATTTAGATTATATAGTTGGTTCAATTCATTATGTTGATAGTTTTGAAACGGGCGAGCATTGGACAATCGACAGTGATGATAAAGAGTTTGAAAAAGGGATAAATGAGATATTTTATGGAGATGTATATAAGGCTATTTCCCTCTATTTTGAGTTACAGATGCAGATGCTTGATAGCGAGCCGCCAAATATTATTGGACATCTTGATAAAATAAGGATACATAATAAGCATAAACCTTTTTTTGATGAAAATTCTAAAAAATTTGTTGCAAAAGTTTATGATTTAATGAAATTTGCAAGCGAAAAAGGAGTTATTGTAGAAATAAATACAAAATATTTTTCTGATTTGGGTCTCCTTTTTCCTGATAAAGAGCATTTTAAATGGATGAAACAAAATAAAATACCAATAACATTAAGCAGTGACGCACATCAACCGAATCAAATAATTTGTGGATTTGATGATGTTGCACAACTGCTTATTGATGTGGGATATAAAGAGTTATGGATTTGGAACGGCAAAGAGTTTGCTCCAAATGGATTTTAGTGAATGAGTGAATAAGTAAATGAGTGAATGAGTGAATGAGTGTAGGGGCGCACCCTTGCGGTCGTCCACATTATAATAAATGAGTGAATAAGTGAATGAGTGAATGAGGGAATAAGTAAATGAGTGAATGAGAAAATGAGGAAATAAGTGTAGGGGCGCACCCTTGCGGTCGCCCACCTTGTTATCAACGAGTAAATAAGTGAATAAGTAAATGAAAAAATGAGGGAATATGTGTAGGGGTGCACCCTTGCGGTCGTCCACCTTGTTATCAACGAGTAAATAAGAGAATAAGTAAATGAAAAAATGAGGGAATATGTGTAGGGGCGCACCCTTGCGGTCGTCCACCTTGTTATCAACGAGTAAATAAGAGAATAAGTGAATGAGTAAATAAGTGAATAAGTAAATAAGTAAATGAGTAAATAAGTGAATAAGTAAATGAGTGAATGAGTATTAACCGCTAACCACTAACCGCTAACCACTAACCGCTAACCACTAACCGCTAATCACTAACCACTACAAAATATCGCAATGAACAAAAAATTTTTATATATAATTCTTATTATATTTTCAATACAAACCTCTTTTGGGCAGGGTATTTTTAGCAGAAAATCTCCTACACAAAAAGCTGCCAACAAAACAAGGAAACTGAATAAAAAAAACAATCAAATACCTTTTAATGAAGAGTTACCACAGAACTATCGTCCCGATTATGGAAGGATAGACTTTATTTGGTCTTCTGAAACGGCATATACAGGCGTAAAAAAATCAGGTGATATAAGTCTTACAACTCCATCAAGATTCAATGCAGGTAATAATTTTGAATTTTCCACCCTATTACCTTTGAACTATTTTGTGCCAAATTTGATGCTCAAAAAATCATATACAACAAAACGTTTTCTGTTAGCACACCGTCACGCATTGTATTCATCAACACTCGGATTGAAATGGGCACAACAAAATGGTTATGAAACAATAGTTTCTTCATCGGTTCAGGTTCCTTTTATAATGTCGATTAGAAATGAATTTATTGCAAGTTATCCAATTGGTGCTGACCCTATTTGTTCCAATGGTCAGCCATTTCTAATTATAACAGGAGGCGTGGCAGTTGATGTAGGCGTTCCTTTTGAAAAAAATAATTTAACTCCTATGAATGAACATTTCTTTGGTAGCCGAAGTCCCTCTTTGACGGGGAAGGGTGCTCATCTTTCCACCCGCCTCCGCGTAGATGGCAGACTAACAAATTCAATGTATGTAGAAGGCGATATAAAATTCTTTTATGGCAAATTTTTTCAAAACAATTTTGCGATGGAACAACATACAGGGCTTCAACTTTTTCTTGTCAGAAACACCTCATTTACAATTGGTTATGCAATATCTTATGGACATTTCACCAATAAGAACTTTTTTATAATGCCAACTGCTGATTTAACATACTATTTCGGTACACGACTGAAAAGAGATGTAGGTCTTTTTGGAAAAGGAAGATGAAAGAGGTTAATTAATAACCTCTCTCAGCTGCCATTTTTTCCATTTCTTGATTAAAAATTTCCTCGAACTTCTTTTTGTCGTAATCTAATTGAAGTTTAGCGTCTTTTGAAATTCGGTTGTTCATACTGCTCAAAACATCGTCTTTTGAAACTTGAATCGAAATAAAAGTCCGATACTGTTTGCTTTGCTTGCTTTTTTTGTTGTCTAAAACACTTGTTTTTTCGCAAATAATAACTACATTACTGATGGTTTCGTCCGCAACTTCGCGGGTCAGATTTTCAAATTTTTGTTCAAATTCTGAAGCGTTCCCAACTTCGCGCTCGTTTACATATCGGTCTGTTACAGATTTTGTGTTAGAATTGATCAATGTAATCAAACGCTGTTTTGCGGCTATCAGTGCTTTTTCTTTTGATAATTGCAAATTAGTACTTTCAGACATTGAATATGCTCGAAAATAGTTTTTGTCAGATTTGCCATCTTTTTCACACGGCATATCATCTAAAATAGTTCCGATTTCTGCTTTCTTTGTCTTCTTTTTGGAATTACATCCCGCAAAACCTAAAGCCAGAAGTAATACCAAACCCAATAATAAAATTGATACTCTTTTCATTTTGTATAAAAATTATGTTATTAAATTAAAAAATTATGATAATTCAAAATATTGTAGCAAAAAATGTGCCACATATTATTTCAAAATCATTAATAAGAATTTTTCTTTTTTTTTAATGAAAATATAACCTGCATTATTCATAAAAACTATTCATGGCCACGTAAATCTGGATATCGTTGTGTGTGCGACCCTTGCGGTCGCACAATTACTATCCCGTATAGAATTGTAGGGGCGAGGCTTGCCCTCGCCCGTTTTATTCCACGCAATCCTTTTCGTTATATTTTATATAGGCAACCGCAAGGGTTGCCCCTACAATGACTATCTCCATATCATTCAGGGCAACCGCAAGGGTTGCTCAAACAGCTATCGTAAAACGAAACGACATATTTCCTTTATGAATAATGCAGACTAAATATTCACTAAAAACATCGAAAATATCATCATTTTTTTTGTAGAAAACTTAAAATAAAATGTTGCCATATAAAAATAAAAGTTTAACTTTGCACCCGCAAAAATAAGACAATAACTTTGCTATACAAATTTTTTGCCTGCTTATTAAGAGTTGTTTAATGATAAATAATAATAATATGAAAAATCTTATTTTAATTTTTTGCGCAGTAGCGTGTTTAACGGCTGCTTGTACTAACGGAAATTCCTTCGTAATAAAAGGCACTTTGTCTGACGATACGTTTGATAATGCCATGGTATATCTGTTTGATTATGAACAAACTGATGCTATTGATAGCACTGTGATTAAGAACAGCACTTTTGAATTCAAAGGAAATGTTGAAAATATAAGTGTTTGTTTTTTGTCTGTTAATCGAATGAAAGTCTCTTTCATTTTGGAACAAGGAAATATTTTGATTGATTTTAGTAACCCCGTAAAAATAGAAGGAACGGAGCTCAATAAAGAATTATCGAAATATTTATTAGAAATTAATTCAATAAACAAGTCATTATCAGACTATTATACTGAATTAAAGAATAATGATGAAATCGATGAGTCTGAAAGAGAAGATCTTTTTGCGATTTATGAGGAAGAGATGGACCAGAAAAAGGATGCGGTTTTTGAAAGTTTCTTTGTTCCAAATAAAGATAATCCTTTGGGTGCTTTTGTGTTATGGCAGTGGTCTTACGATCTTACTTCGGAAGTAATGAAAACTCTTTATGAAACGGCAGGTACTTATGTAAAAAATTTTCCAAAAATTAAAGAAGTCCTTTATAAGAATGAACGATTAGCCGCTACTTCTGCGGGAATGCTCTTTACTGATTTCACCATTGAAAACGGAACTCTCGATGGTGACCCTGTGTCGCTTTCAGATTATGTTGGCAAAGGAAAATATGTTCTTGTTGATTTTTGGGCTTCCTGGTGCGGTCCATGTATTCGTGAAATCCCGGTTTTAAAGGATGTTTATGAAAAATATCAAGGAGATAATTTCGAACTTCTGGGTGTTGCGGTATGGGATAAAAGAGAAGAAACCCTTTTGAGCATTGAAAAGCATGAAATGACTTGGCACAAAATTATTGATGCTCAAAGTATTCCTACTGATTTATATGGAATTCGTTCAATTCCACAAATCATTCTTTTTGGACCTGACGGAACTATTATAGCACGAAATTTAAGAGGAGACGCGATAAAACAGCTGCTTGATGAAGTTTTGTAGGTATGAAAATCTAACTTTTTTCATTTCCTTTTAAAATCAATCTAACCTGCATTATTCATATTATTTATTTTAACGCAAAGGCGCAAAGTTGAAAACGCATCAATAGTTTTCAGTTTTCAGTTGTTTTTTGTTCCTTTGTGTTTAAAAGATATTGTCATTTCTTATGAATAATGCAAGCTAATATAAATATTAATCATTACAACAAGTTCAATGCCTCGCCTACAGAATCCATTTCGAGCGATAATTTCATTTTCCCGCAATGGTCTCAATTTCAACTAAGACATTAAGTGGTAACGTTTTAACTGCAAATGCTGCCCGTGCAGGAGGGTCAATCGGATAATAAGAGCCATAAATTTCATTCATTGCTTTAAAATTATCCATATCCGACAATAAACAAGTAGATTTTAGGACATCTTTAAAACCATAACCGGCTTCATCCAAAATGTGACGGATGTTTTCCATAACCTGTTTTGTCTGTTCTTTGATACCACCTTCAACAATTTTTCCCGTTGCGGGATCGATGGGTATCTGCCCAGAAATAAACAACAGACCGTTGCTTTCAATGGCTTGACTGTACGGTCCAACGGCTGCAGGTGCATTCTGTGTGTGAACTACTTTTTTCATATTAAAATATTTTTTTAACAAAATTATTTTGCAAAGATAAATGAAATTTTTAAAAAAACAAAGACAAATTACTAATGTTTTGTAGAAAAATATTGCTTGTTTTTATATACAAATAAATAAGGCGCTAAGATAAAGTTTCTCTTCGGCAAAAAAAAGTGTGGAAAACTTATACACCCATTACATAAGATTGACTTCAATACATTGCGTCGCTTGAAGTCTTCTTTCGGGGACGCAAAAACAATATAAAGATTTGAATTTATTAATATATAACGTATTATTCTTTTACAAAATACAGTTATTCAACCATTTACCGTTATTTTGTTTTTTGCTACTTGCTTGTGCAGCCCTTTTTTATTTGTAAATTAGTGGCTAAAAAACAGATTCAAAATTGAAATTGTCAATTTTTTCGTTTTTTATAAAAAAATTTTGCACAATATTAAAAATTAATATTACTTTTGCAAAAAATTTAAATAACATTATGAGTTGTAATTATAATATTTCAATTAATTGCCCTTGTACTTATGAGTGCAATAGGCGTGGAAAATGTTGCGAGTGTGTAGCATATCATTTACGTTTTAAAGAATTTCCTGCATGTTTTTTCAGCAAGACAGCAGAAATGAGGTACGACAGAAGTTTTGAGGCACTTAAATTAGATAGAAGTTAAAAATTGTTAAAATATTTATGAGACTATTTATAGCAATAAATTTCCCCACTGAGTTCAGAAGTGAAATATCTGCAATAAGAGATAATTTAAAAGCAGAATCGTGGTCAGGAAATTTTTCCTACGATGACAATTTGCATCTAACACTCGTATTCTTAGGTGAGTGCGACATACAACAAGTTGATGCTATCAAGTCGATTATGAACGATACCAAATTTTCCCAATTTTCGTTAACGATTGAAGAAATAAATTTTTTTAAACGACACGGCGGAAATACGTGGTGGGTAGGGCTTCAAGAAAACAAGACACTTTCAGATTTGCAAGTTGAATTGACAAAACGGCTTAGATTTAGAGGGTTTTCTATGGAAAATAGAAAGTTTTCACCTCACGTAACAATTGGACGCGAAGTTAAAGTTGGTTACGGTTTTGTCCAACCTGAAGTCAAAAAAGCGAGTTGTGTCATTAAAAGTATGGAACTTATGAAATCAGAACACATTGACGGTAAACTCACTTATACTCCTGTTTATCAAGCGGAAGCAGTTTAATTAGTCTGAATCTTGATTCATAAAAAAGATTGGATTTTTTCCATTATAGAAATGAAAAATAAACAACTTAAAACGGTTTGCAATTTTCTGCACTTCTATCCTGTTAAGGCTACGTCCCTAACGGGATGCAGAGGAGTTACGTCGTTTTCATTTCTACCAAGCGTTGCATTCCTAACGGAATGCCGGTTAATAGTTGTAAATTATAATTTTTAAGTCTTTTAGCTATTATTTTTTTGCAAAATATTTTATTCAATATTAAACATATATCACAATGATTCATCATAAACTATTGAATCCTAAAAGTATAGTGGTTGTAGGTGCGTCAAATGACGTTCAGAAACCGGGCGGCAAAGTACTAAAAAATTTACTTGATAATAGATTTTCAGGTACTATTTATGCCGTAAATCCCAAAGAAACTGAGGTACAGGGAATAAAATGTCATGTTTCAGTTAGAGAATTGCCTGAAGTAGATTGTGCAATTCTTGCCATTGCCGCCAAATTTTGTCTTGAGACCGTAGAAGTGTTAGCGCTACAAAAGGGTACGTGCGGTTTTATTATACTTTCGGCGGGCTTTTCAGAAGAAAACGAAGAGGGTGCTAAAATCGAAAAAGCCATTGTAAATCAGATAAATGCGGTTGGTGGTAGTTTAATAGGTCCGAATTGTACAGGTTTTTTGAACACACACTATTGCGGTGCTTTTGATGCACCAATTCCCGCATTGAGCGCACAGGGAGCAGATTTTATCACTGGTTCTGGGGCTACGGCGGTATTTATCAAAGAATATGGAATGACAACCGGACTTTCTTTCAACAGCGTTTGGGCTGTCGGAAATTCAGCACAAATGGGCATAGAAGATGTTTTGGAATATATGGATAACACTTTTGACTCCGAAAAAAGTCCAAAAGTAAAAATGCTTTACATGGAAAATGTTCGTAATCCTCAAAAATTATTGGAACATGCCTCCTCGCTAATAAACAAAGGTTGCAAAATTGCTGCCATAAAATCGGGTACATCCGATGCGGGCAGTCGAGCAGCCTCGTCGCATACGGGCGCATTGGCTACTTCGGATGTTGCCGTTGACGCATTGTTCCGAAAAGCAGGAATTGTACGCTGCTACAATCGACAAGAATTAGTTACTGTAGCCTCTATTTTTATGCACCCCGAACTAAAAGGAAATAAAATTGCTATTATTACTCATGCGGGTGGCCCGGCTGTTATGCTGACCGATGTTTTAGCAAATAACGGTATGGAAGTTCCGCACATCGAAGGCAACGCTGCCGACGAATTGCTGACAAACCTTTTTCCCGGTTCTTCTGTTGCAAATCCAATAGATTTTTTAGCAACAGGAACAGCCGAACAGTTAGGAATAATTATTGATTTTTGCAACGAAAAATTTGATAATATTGACGCAATGGCAGTGATTTTCGGAAGCCCCGGTTTGTTTCCTAATTGGGATGTTTATGCAGTTTTAGACCAAAAAATGAAAACAAGTAAAAAGCCTATTTTCCCGATACTTCCCTCAATTGTCAATGTAAAAGAGGAAATTGATGATTTTATTATCAATAAAAAACGAATAAATTTCCCCGAAGAGTCGGTTTTTGGTAATGCGTTAGCAAAAATATATAACACCCCAAAACCTGTGCCTGCCTCCCCTATCCTCCCCGAACTTGATTTAATTACCATTCGTAAAGTTGTGGAAAATAGCCAAGAAGGATATCTTTCGCCTGAAAATATAGGTCTTTTATTAGATGCTGCGGGTATTTCAAGGAAAGAAGAGATAGTAGTTGAAAATGAGGCAGATGCCATTGTTGCTGCTCGCAAAATTGGATACCCGTTGGTGATGAAAGTAGTTGGTCCTGTTCATAAATCAGACGTGGGTGGCGTTGTGTTAAACGTAAAAAATGAAGATACAGTTATAAGTGAATTTCACCGTTTGATAAAAATTAAAGAGACTTACGCCGTTGAAATAAGTCCGATGTTGTTCGGAACAGAAATTTTTATCGGTGCGAGCCGCGAAGAAAAATTTGGACATCAAGTTTTATGCGGTCTTGGCGGAATTTTTATTGAAGTGTTAAAAGATGTTAAAGCCTCACTTGCACCGATAGGAAAAGAAGAAGCGTTAAGTATGATTAGGAGTTTGCGTAGTTATAAAATCATTCAAGGCGTTAGAGGTCAAGAGGCTGTAAACGAAGATTTATTTGCCGATGCAATTGTAAGAGTCTCCGCATTAGTACAAGTTGCCCCCGAAATTGCAGAAATGGACTTAAACCCACTATTAGGGTCGAAAAAGGCTGTGGTTGCAGTTGATGCGAGAATCAGAATACAGAAGTAGATTTCCTCCGTAGAAGATACACCAGAAGAATAAGAAAAAGATGATTTTTTAGCAACTTAAAAATGAGAATTATTAACTCCTTTTTCAATTAATATTTCCCAATCCTTAAATCCTTATAAGCGACAAATCCAATTGTGCCGAATGGAATCAATTGAACTAAAAGAAAAAGCAACACTAAAATTAGTCTTGTTTTCCAGACGGTTTTAGGGCTTTGCTCTTTTAAACTATCTTGAATATGGTTAGCGGCAATATCTACCGCGCGGCTTAACGGATAGGTAGAATTAGGATTTTTCCTAAAAAATCCTTTAATATCGTGCTCAATTTCTTCTTGTGAAATACCGGGTCTTGCTTTCAGCATTAAGTCCAAGAATGGATGTCGCGTAGAAAAATTATCACACGCTTCTTTAACATAAATTTCAACACAATCTTTCATCATATCGTCATTAGCAAAAGGAATAACAGAGCCTTTCTGGTGCGGCTCAGGAACTCCTTTAAACTCTCTTCGATAAACATCTTTCAATTCGTAAAAAGCTTTAGTGTATGTATCGTAGTTAAAATCACTCTTTTCAGTCAAATTTTCGTACCAAACTTCAATTATATCATCGACAATATCTTCCAAATTTCCGACGGCACGAAACTGCAAAGTGAAAACGACAGTAAATATTGCAGCCATTCCACACAATAAGTGGTGTTTAAACTTAATTCTAAAATTTGTGTTCCAAAGTCTCGTATAGTAACTGCAAATTATCCAGCAAATAATACCAAAAAAAAGGGAAAGTAAAATGTAACCAAACTGCGTATCACCACCCATAGAGTCGATACACTTAAGTAAAACATAAAAAAAATCTTTAACCATTTTATAATTATTTAAAGAAAATTAATAGTCGCCTGGAATATATGTAGAATGAACGGGGTTTCGATATTTGCTTGCGCTATATATCACAACACCGAATGGTATTATCTGCAAAAAAATTGTTATTAACAACATTTTTCGTTTAATAGATTTAATTTTCTTTTTTATATCTTTTGTAAAACTACTTGCCGTTGCCTGAATAATTTTATCAACATTTCCTTCTTTAGCGAGGTCGTAAATATGTTTGCTCAAATCTGAATTTTTCGATATTTTGTCAACATCAATATATTTTTTAAACGTAGAATTTTCTGTTGCTATTTTTTCAGAAAAATTATCGGCGAGATAAAAAGTCAAATCATCTGTATCGCCTGTTTTTGAAGCCTTGCCGATTTGCTGCTGTAATTTGTCAACAAATTTAGTATCAGCAATTAATATATTCGTAACTGCAGTTTCAACTTTTGCGACCATTTTATTTGCCTTGTTAGAAGTAAAAAAGAGAAACAAAAAAATAACGGTCGGAATTGCAATAACAAAACAAACTAAATGCTGCAAAATAGCCATTGTATAATTAACGTTAACAATTTTGCCAACAAAAAAACACAAAACCCAAAGAAGTATTGCAAAGAGCAGTGCCCAAATAACGCTGCTCAATATTCCCAGAATGAAAATAAACATAAAATCAAATATTTATTTCGTTTTTAATCATCTGAATGCAACGCCTAATCCTGCTGTTACCATAGAATATTTGCCGAGAGTATAATCTCCATGCAAAGTAACTACACCAAATTTAAGACGTGCGCCAATATTTGCGTCAAAATTATTGTAAGTATACTTCTGAGAAATTGGGTCGGTAAAATTTTGACCTCCATAATTATAAGTACCTTCTAGGTCAAAAGCACTTGCGGCATATCCGTAGCCGAGTCCCATATAGAAGGCAACAAATGGAATATTAGCACCAACAAGCAACCTTCCCGTAAAACCTGAAACATCGGTAACTAATTTTTGTTTGTTATCCTTATTAATTTCAAAGTTCATATTCATTTTAGTATAACCTAAAAGAATAGAAGTGTGCAAAACGGGTAGGTGTTTAATGATTGGTAAATACTCTTTAATGTCGTGTTTTAGCCCGATTCCCCATAAACCAGCCCTAAAATCAGCCACTTTAATTTGAGGACAAAATCGAACAATAATATCTGTTCGTGCGGGGAGTCCAAGTCCTGCTTGGAAAATTGGCATTGGAGCCATGCTTAAGCCCATACCGTTGGGAAGCGGAATCGATTCGCCTTGATCTTTTGCAATCCGAGGTCGTTTGTTTTCATCCATTTTTCCTGCAATTGTAGGAGCCATGTTATATCCATCAACAAATTTCCACCCGTCAATCATTTCACAATCATTGACATTAAATTCTTTTCCTGTGGAAGAAACCATTGCAAAATTCATTCCGATGTTAATGTCAATTCCGAGGATACTATGGACGCTTGCAACGCTGTACCATCCACCATTTACGGAACGTCCCATCATTTCGCCAAAGGGACTCAAATAGGCTTCTGCTAAGGTATTAGCATTTTCTTTGCCTGCTTTCAAAAAATCGGCAATTTCTAACTTTTGCGCACTCATATTTGAGACCGCAAACAGCATTAAAATCAATGCTTTAAATAATCTCTTTTTGTACATAATTATATCTGTTTTTAATGTAAATAATTTGACAAAGGTAAAAATTTTTTAAATAAAAAAATATTTTTGATAATTTTTTGTGAAAAAAAATTAATTTTGCAAAAAAAAAGATCATATCTATTTTATTTATAATGCAAATGTGTAATATCGCTTAGCGGTATCTGTATGGGCGGCCCTTGCGGCTGCTTAATCCAAAAATAAAACTACGAGGGTTACCCAGAATAAAAAGGGGAGGGTTAGTCTCGCCCTTACAATATTCTCTAATTAATGAGGACGTTTTGATTTCCCCAAAGTCAGGAGGTCTGAAATTATATTTATTTGAAAAAATTTTTTTAATAATTATTGCAATTATCTATTTTTTTGTACTTTTGTAAAAAATTTTTTATGAAAGAGTCTCGTAAAATAACGAATGGAAATGGACACATCGTTGAGTTAAATAGCGTTGTTATTAGGCACGAAGAAAACATTATATTAAGGAATGTAGAAGTTTCTCTTTGTCCGGGTGAATTTCTTTATCTGATAGGAAAAGTAGGCAGTGGCAAGTCGAGTTTGTTAAAAACGCTGTACTGCGAACTTCCATTGTTGAACGGCAAAGGTTTTGTACTTGGTTACAATTTGGAAACAATCAAAACGAAAGAAGTTCCTCGACTTCGAAAAAAAATGGGAATAGTTTTTCAAGATTTTCAATTGCTGATAGATAGGAGTGTTTATGAAAATTTAATATTTGTGCTTAAAGCCACAGGTCATAAAAACAAGAAAGATATGGATCATCGAGTACGAGAAGTATTGTCGGAGGTTGATATGGTTCATAAAGGTTACAAAATGCCGCATCAGTTGTCGGGCGGCGAGCAGCAGCGGATAGGAATTGCACGCTCGTTACTTAATAAACCCGATTTAATTTTGGCAGACGAACCAACCGGAAATTTAGACCCCGAAACTTCTGACGAATTGATGAAACTGCTTCATCAAATTTCGCAGAACGGTAAAGCAGTAATAATGGCTACCCATAATTATAATCTTATCAAAAAATTCCCCGGCAGAACTATCCGTTGCGAAGATGCGCACGTTATAGAACCTATACAAGAAGAAATTGATTTTGACTACTTTACCTGATAACGACAAGTAATTTATAGTTTTTTTACTTTACCTATTCCACTAACATCAACATTTACAGTAGGTTCTCCTTTGTAACTGATATTACCAACTCCGGAAAGTGTTCCACTTAAAGAAGTGGTCGCCCAAATTTTTGAATTACCAACTCCAGATTGTGTAATAACAACAGTTTCAACTTGGTAATCTTGGGCATCAACGTTTCCAACTCCCGACATAATGATTGTTAAATCAGATGCACTTCCGGAGGTAACTTTCACATTGCCAACACCTTGTAGGTCAATACTTTGTAATTCTGGCAAATGAACATCAACAATTAATTTTGTTGGATGAATATTTGTATTTGTTTCAGTATCAATATGAACGACCTCATTATTTACTTCTACCAAAACAAATTCTTGAAGATTATTGTCAGTAGTAACTACCACTTTGAAATCTTCGCCATGATGTATATTTACATTAGCAACGCCGTCCATTGATATACTGTAAAATCCACTCGCAGTTCTTTCTTGACTTACAACGTTTCCATCACCTTTTATTCCGTTGATTGTCAAAATACAGGATGTCAATAACAACATGCTCGTAAATAAGATAAAAACAACTCTTTTCATTTTGTAATCCCTAATACGTGTCGGGCGCAACTTTTAAATTAATGACTTTATTCCACATCTCTAATAATTAGTTGAGGGCGCAAAATTATACTTTTTTTTGAAAAATAAATTGAAATAATAATTATTACCGACGAAAAAAGATGGAATAAGCATTGATCTATTTGAAAATCAAAACAAAGGGGGTATTTTAATGGGATAGAATTTTTATCAATACATTAAGTGAAAATATCTTTCTTGCCTACTAATGTGACCTTTCGTATCTCTATATTATTGGCAGCAGCCTTTTATAAAACATCTGAAATTTCTATTTTTTATATTTTTTATTGCTATTTTCGGAAAATATTTTTCAAAAATTGCACCAAATTTGTACTTTTTCTCATTTTTTTATATACTTTTGTATTTTTAAAAAATTAAAAATTGTGTTTTTAAATATAAAAAGTTTTTTATTAATATATTTATTATCAGTCAGTTTAGCTGTTCATTCCAAGCCGCCGCAGTTAATACTTTCAATAATTGTAGATGAAATAGACAATGATGAATTGTTGTTGCTTCAATCTTCATTTTCTGATAAAGGTTTTAATCGACTTGCTCGTGAAGGATTTCGTTTTATGTCGGCAGTGTCGCATGATTTGGCGGGTTATCCGGGCACAAGGATAGCATCTATCTATTCTGGCATGAATCCTAACGAACACGGAATAGTCGGGGAACAATGGTATAACTACACATCCGAACAATTTTCACAAAAAGTCTCTTTTGACAATCTAAATTCTTTGTTAGAAATTCGTACCAACATTGTAACCCGCACCTTAGGAGATTTTGTGAAAGGTTTTTACGGACCAAATTCAAAAGTTGCCGCTATTTCTATAAATTCCCCGTGGATGACCCATACTTTAGGCTACTATCCCGACTATTTTTTTACATTAAGTCCTCAAAATGGATTTTTTTATGATGCCTTAAACAATAAAGAATTCGGGTGGGTAAATGAGTTTAACTCGCGATATTCGTTAGTTGATTATCTTTCAAAACAATGGGGACCTAAAAATGATATAACTTCTTATGTTGAATTTCGTTATAGTAGCGACGAGCAACGTTCTAATTTCAGAAAATTTTTATACGATATTGACGCAGGAGGAAAATATTCAAAAGTTGTGGCATCACCTTACGGAAACACGATGTTGCGAGATTTTATTATTGCTTTTCTAGTCAATTCCCGTTTTGGACAAGATGATATTCCCGACCTGCTTTCTGTCTGTTTTACAACCCGTCATTTTTCTAATAACAACGGAACAATACTTCCCGCCGAAAAAGAAGATATGTTGTTGCGTTTAGATATAGAAATTGCATCTATAATTGATTTTTTAGATTATGAGTTTGGTCGCAAAAATTATCTGATAATGTTTACATCTGCCAAATCGCCTCCACCCAATCAATCATCATTTGGAAAACAAGGAATAACTACAGGATATTTTGATAGCGGTAACTCAATGTCGCTGTTAAACTTATATCTTATGGCTGTTTATGGACAGGAAAAATGGGTTTTAGGATATAGTGACGGCATGATTTTTCTTAATCGTAAAGTTATAGAACAAAAAGGAATGTCTTTGAAAAATATGCAGGAAGAAGTTGCCCTCTTTATGCACGATGTTTCGGGAGTGGCAAAAGCAATGCCTTTGTTTGATTATATGTTGAACACGCATTGTGATGATATTTTTAGCAAAAACCTGTTCCCTAAAAAAATGGGTGACGTTTTCTTAACTTTTTTACCCGGATGGCAAACCACTGAAACACAATTAGGTAGCCGTCAAGATGGTAATTCGGGATTCCAGTCTGTTCCATTTATTTTTTTTGGTTGGAATACCAACAAAGGTGCATGGTTCGATAACATCGAAACTACCGATTTAATCCCTTTATTGTTGAAAAATTTGGAGTTAACACACCCCAAAATTTATAGAACAGATAATGTACCTGCTTTTGTGAATCCTGCTGAAAACTGAGTTAAGTCCTCAAAGGTTATTTTTTGCCACTAATTTGTTATTGAATTTATTGAAATACACGAGATAGCACAAATTTTCTTTGTGTTCTTTGTGGTTAAGAAAAAATTTTAACGCAAAGACGCAAAGTTGAGAACGCAAGGGTCGCAAAGGTTTTTTAGCAACTAATTGCACTAATTTTCACAAATTTCTTTGTGTTCTTTGTGAAACCTTTGTGTTCCTTTGTGGTTAGATTTCTTTACCACGAAGTCGCACAAAGGATTTTTTCACAAAGTCGCACAAAGTTTAGTTTTTTATCCACTAATCACTAATTTTTCACTATTTTCACCATTTCGTTTCCTACCTTCACAAAATAGATGCCGTTTGATAAATGTGAAATATCTATTTCCAAGTTTTCACGGTTCACGGTGCAGGGTTCACGGTGAACAAGACGACCTGCAATATCTAATATCTCAATACTCACTACTGACATCTCACTACTCACTACTGAAAACTTGCCATTCGTTGGGTTTGGATAGACATGCAATTTGCTATTTTGCGAAATATTGTTGATACCTACTTCTCCCGTTTTAACCTCAAGAGGTTCGGATGGTGCTCCTGCGTTGTAATTTTGATTCTCAGCTGAGCGGGCAAAGATAAAATAGGTTGTATTTTCTGTTAAACCTGCAAACAGAGTTTCGGCTTGCCAGCTGTTTTGAGGGACTTCGTTTGTCAAATCTATTGCGTATTCTACTGATTGTCCTGTTGCGGGTGGCGTTATTGCAAAAATAGAAACTGTTGTTGTACCGACTTCTTCGGCAACGGGTGGATCTAATAAAGCACCCAAAGCTTTTATTATTTCAAAATCAGCACCCTCAAATATAATGTTATAATTGTTACCTGCAGTTAGAGTACCTTGATTTATTGCATAAATACCTGCATTTTCACCTGCCTCACGACTTAATGTGCCGCTAAAACTATCAGTTCCTAATAAATCGGGCGCATAAGTATATTCAAAATCAGGATCGTCATCGCCGTAAACTTTGGAATAATTTGCAGAAACTGTTACAGTGATTGGTTTTGCAATAATTTCAAAAATATTGCCCAGAAATGTTAAACTATAATTGCTATTTATCGTAAGTGTACCTTGATTTATTGCGTAAATACCTGCATTTTCACCTGCCTCACGACTTAATGTGCCGCTAAAACTATCAGTACCAACCAAGTCGGGAGTATAACTATATTCAAATTCAGGGTCGTTTTCACCGTAAATTTTGCTTTGCCCAGCGGTTACAGTAATCGTGATTTCCAATGAGGCAACTATTATTTGTAGATAAATATCTTCTACAATGTTGTAATTATCAGTATCAGAAGGAGTAAAAACTGCCTTGTGCGTCCGTAGTCCTACCTCTCCAACAAAATTTGACGGAGTTTCCCACGACCAACCTGTTTCCAATTCTATTTGTGAGAGATAATTGCCGTAGGTAGCCATTAAACCATCAGGAATGGTGTAAACGGGAGTCCCTTTGGCAATTACAATCGTAAAATCTTTAGTATCGTTGCCCCAATTGTTTGTTGCTTTTGCAGTAAAACTGAAAGTACCCGCAACAGAAGGCATTCCTGATATTATACCATCCAGCGACATCGACAAACCATTGGGAAGAATACCATTTTCGAAAGACCACGAAATCACGTCATCGCCAATTGATAAAAGACTTTCGCTGTATACTTCCCCAACTATTCCATTAGTAAGAGTGTTTGTTATAATTATTGGGAGCAAAAAAGCGGAATAATTTTGATTGGGAATATTGTTAGAAACACCGTAATAAATTATTTCAGGTGGCACAAACGCATAACCTGATAAATCGGGGGTTATAGTCAGAGAGTTGTTATCGTTTTCGGTTAATAAAACAACATATTCACCGTCGCTATTTGTAGTTGTGGGAGTTCCCGAAGTGGTTATCATAGTAACCCCTGCAAGAGGAATGCCGTTGTTTGTTATAGTTCCGCTTATTGAATAAATTTTTATTGCCGTAAAATTTTGGTTACTATAATTGTTGGAAACATTATATAGAATAATTGATGGAGGCGAAAACATATACCCCGGCATTGTCGGAGTTATTGTAACTGTAGTATTTTCTGTTAATGGTAAATTATATTCACCATTTACATTTGTGCTAACTGAAAAACCGTCAGAATGAGCAATAGTTACTCCCTCCAACGGTACGCTGTTATAAGTAACAAGTCCACTTACAGTATAATCAGCGGCAATAAATTCAACAGTTATTTCATCGCATGATTGTGTAATGGTGTGGATAAACCCATTTGTATTAAAACTACTCGGTACAACTGTTCCGTTAAGTTTCCATTCTTTTACCATATACCCAGCATCAGGAACGGCAGTGAAAACAATTTGAGAATCAATTACAACAAAGTCACCTGAATCAATTGGTACACCCCCAACTGCAGCAGTTAGAGTTCCAAATTCGTTGATTTTACTGAAATTAACTTTATAATGTGTCACATAGTACTCAACTGTAACATTGGCATGGTTGGAAAGAGAATTAATTACATAAGTATTAGATGTATTTCCTCCAATTAATGTTCCGTTGTTTCGCCATTCTTTAACATCGATGCAATATTCGCAGGGTGTTGCAGTGAAAACAACTCTTTTGCCTTTAAGTACGTATTCGTTTGATTCTATTTCATCAGTTTCGGGGTCAACACCAACAACCGCTGTAACAGTTCCAATATCACAAACGGCACCGAATTGCACATTAAAATGGGTAGCCTGAAATTCTACGGTAACAGTAATATCATCGCTAAGTGGGTCAATAATATATGTATCTGTACCTACTGCAACTATTGCTCCGTTTAAGCGCCATGCTCTTACTTCGTAATATTCATTGGGAGTTGCAGTAAAAATAACTTCCGATCCATTTGGTATAAGCATATCTGACTCAATAACAACACCATTTACTGTTGCCGATATAGTCCCAAACTCTTGATTATTATGAGTACCAAAATTTACTATAGAATGAGAAGTATAATATTCTACGCTAACATTTAAAGAACGGTCGACAGTTGTAACATATTCATTACCCGTAAAATCGGGAACAATAACTTCTCCATTTTTCCATTCTTTTACAGCAAACCACTCATCGGGAGTTGCTGTAAAAGTAATTTCGGTGCCGGGTTGTAATATTTCACCTTGTTCTACTGTTACTCCATTTACTGTTGCTGTAATTGTACCCCCTTCGCTTGCTGTTTCATAAGTAACGCTATAAGGTGGTGGATAACATGATTGAAGCACCTCTCTTGTTGTAATATTTTGCACCCACGCAACAATTGTTAGGTTATCAAAATCTTCCACAGAGTGTTCGGTAGCGTGATTAATGGGATTTAAGGAGTTATCCGGTTTCCGATAGTCTCCTTGAAACGTCCACTGTTGGTTAAATATCTGTGGTTGATTTGCGTTTAATTCGCCAACTACAATACCGCTCGCATCGGGCATATATTTTTTCATCACCTGATAAAATTTTGTTTCCCCGTTGCTTTGATTTGGGTTTGTTATCCGATTATTCTCTGTTTCTCTTTCAACAATAGCGATATAAAGCCTCAAGTTGGAATTTGACATATCAATGGTCGGCGTAACAGTAACGGTTGCGTCAACGGTTTGTCCCACAACTGTATAATCTATTTCAATTTCCATAAATGCAGGATTCTGTAGTGCATTATTCAACGTCTGTGCGGAAATGCTTGATTTCGAACCATTTAGGTATATATCAGGAACTGCATTTACTGCGTAAAAAGTTCTCCTAACATTGCCTTCGAGTGTGTAATAAGGGTCGCCATTTCCGGGCCAACTCATCTGATTTTTAATCAAAGAATAACGCCCTTTATATACGTCAAGGAGAGCTTTTAAAGCTTCATTGCTTGGTTTACACGGAGGGCAACTAGAAGAAGTAAAAACTTCAATCAAATTAGTTCGGAACACTGCTGTTTCATCTCTATAAATCAGAAACTGAAACGTACCACTGTTTCTCGTGTTTTCGACAAAATTTTTGTCGGGGAGTGAAACCCAAATTTTAATCTGGTGTTCGCCTATATCAGAGGGAACAATACTTTTA
>WRMI01000041.1 GCA_009777175.1 Marinilabiliaceae bacterium | reverse complement strand
CCCCTATCATAAAAATACAACAAAGAACATCGGTAACGGTTGATACCACCAACTTCGACCACTTGCGGTATATTTAGTGTAAGTTGCGACAATGCCTTAACAAGCGTTTTATCAAACTTTTTTAAACTTTGACCAATTATTTGATTTGCAGATAGTTGTAAAAATTTTATAGCAGCAGGATTAACCAAAGAAACCAACATATTGAAGTCAAAAATGATTATACCCATTGTGTCGTTTTCTATCAGTAGATTTATAAGTTCACTTTTATTAATAATCTGAATTCTTTGCTCTCTTAATTCCGCAATCATACGGTTGTAGAGGTCAATCATACGGTCACTTTCAGGGTAGCCAACGCGACGCAATCGTGCTGAAAAATCCTGTTCATTAAGCATTTCCAAACAAGTAGTTGAAACTCTGTCTGCCTTAAAAAGTCGGTGCAATAGCCAAAAGGAAAGTACTGATGCAATCAACATGCAAAATTCTGCAATAGACAACAAAATTAGGTTTTCATAAAAAGCCAAAGCAAATAATGTTGCAATTATCAAGTAAATAATAATTGTCAATAACAATAATATAACTTTTTTCTTTAACATTTTTTCAGTTTTATAGTTTTCAGTAGTCGGTAGTCTGTAGTCGATAGTCTGTAGTCGGTAGTCGGTAGTCGGTAGTTTTCAGTTTTCAGTTTTCAGTTTTGTAATTCTAATATCTACACTCTAATAACTACACTCTAATATCTAACTTCTCTAACCTTCTATAAAGAGCACCACGACTTAATCCTAATGTTTGTGCGACTTTCGACATATTGCCGTTATGTATTTTTATTTTGTCTATTATAGTTTGTCGCTCAACATCTTCTAAAGTTCCAAAATGAGATAGTTGTTCTTGTGCTTTCGGCATTTTGAAATCATCTGCCTCAATTTCTGTTTTACCCGACATAAGTATTGTTCGTTCTATTAAATTTTTTAATTCTCGTATATTACCCGGAAAGTGATAATTTATAAGTAGTTGAGATGCCTCTTCAGAAAAATTTACTGTTGGTAGATTATTTTCAGTTGTAATCCGGTTAGCAAAATATTGTCCAAGCAAAATAATGTCGTTTACTCGTTCTCTTAGCGTAGGCATCTCTATTTGAATCAGGTTGATACGATAAAAAAGGTCTTCGCGGAACAATCCTTGTTCAATCATTGTCTGAAGGTTTTTGTTTGTGGCACAAATAACTCGGACATCAATTTTTTGGGTACTGCTATCTCCCAGCATTTCAAAGGTCTGTTCTTGCAAAACACGTAACAGTTTCACTTGTGATGCGAGGTCAAGTTCACCTATTTCGTCTAAAAAAATTGTTCCACCGTCTGATATTGCAAAACGACCTTTTCTATCAGTATGTGCGTCAGTAAAAGCCCCTTTTTTGTGTCCAAACATCTCACTCTCAAATAGCGACTGCGAGATACCACCAAGATTAACTTTTACAAAAGGTGCTTTACTGCGTTGACTATTTTTGTGTATTGCCTCTGCAATTAATTCTTTTCCTGTTCCACTTTCACCTGTTATCAACACAGGAGCATTGGTCTGACTAATTCTTACAACTGTTTTTAAAATTTCCATTATAGCAGGTGATTTGCCAATAATATCAGATAATTGGTAATTTTTATCTAATTGCGCACGTGTCATCGAATTATTGTCGGCATTAAGTATCTTTTTCGATAGAACTAATGCGTTGTTTATACTATCCAACAATAACTTGTTATTCCATGGTTTTGTAATAAAATCAAATGCACCTGCTTTCATACCTGCAACTGCTAAATCTATTGACCCCCACCCTGTTATCAAAATAACAGGAACGGTCGGCTGAAATAATTTTATTTGTTTCAACACTTTAAGCCCTTCGTCGCCCGATGTTTCTCGTGTAAAGTTCATGTCAAGAATAATTGCATCGGGGGTTGTGTGTCGAATAAAATCTATTAATTCGATGGGTTGAGCGAAGTCGAGGGTTTCATACCCTTCATTTTTGAGTAAAAGGGAAATAGAAACACGAATAGCAGGGTCGTCATCAGCAATCAATATCATGACTTGAACAATTATTTATTAATATTTTTGCAAAAATAGATAAAATTTATGAATTACAAGTGCAATACTGAAAAAAAACAATTTTTACTTTTTATTTAACACAAAGTTGCTCAATAGTAGTTGTACATAATGGTCAAAGTCGCCTCTAAATTAAAATCATTTCCCGTTTTCACTAATTACTAATAACTTATCAACAACTTTACCTGACAACCCAAATAGAAAAAATCAAAAATATATCTTTACCGAAAGAGGAAAAGAGTTTTTAAAATATAGAAGTAGTGATGATAAAGAAATAATTTGTTACTTTTGCAATATTTTTCAAATGACGAATGTAAGATAATTTACCCAAAACATTAGTATAATTAATTTTAATTTATTTAATTTATGAGAAATCCAACAGAAACAATTGGTAATTTAATTGACAAACAGACCGTTAGTTTTATAAGTTCGGTCGATGAGAACGGTTATCCAAATACTAAGGCAATGTTAGCCCCTGTTAAAAGAGAGGGCATAAAAACATTTTATTGGCACACAAATAGCCCTTCAATGCGGATAAAGCAATACCTTAACAATCAGAAAGCTTGCATTTATTTTTACGAAAAACGATTTTTTCGAGGAGTGATGTTAAAAGGCACAATGGAAGTAATTGACGATTTGAATATTAAAAAAGATATTTGGAAAGATGAATTTTCCATGTATTATGATGGCGGAGTAGATGGCGGTGATTATATAATTTTAAAATTTACAGCCGAAAACGGACGATATTATAGTAATTTTAAATCAGAAAATTTTGAAGTTGAGTAAAAAGTTTTCAGTTTTCAGTTTTCAGTGAATCAGTTAATGAGTGAATGAGTGAATAAGTGGAGGGGCAAAACTGCGTGTTTGCCCAAAAATATTGTTAATAGGAGCATTCTATAGAAGTCAAATATTTATATAAAAATGAGACAAAACCCTATTTTCACCCTATTTTTATAATAAACTACTTTGGGAAAAAATGAGTGAAAAAGTTAAATTTTTTATTTAATGGACATTATATTATATTATAATAAATAAATCATACATTAATGAAAAATAAGATTCAAATTTTTGAAAAACAGCCAATACGTGCTGTTTGGGACGAAGAGAACGAAAAATGGTGGTTCTCGGTAGTCGATATTGTTGCGGTACTTACAGAGAGTATCGATCCCGCCGCTTATTGGAGAAAATTGAAGCAGCGGTTAAAAGAAGAAGGTAATGAAACCGTGACAAATTGTCACGGTTTCAAAATGCTTGCGCATGATGGCAAAATGCGATTAACAATTTTTGCGTTCTTTGCGTTCTCAACTTTGCGACTTTGCGTTAAAATAAATAATATGAATAATGTAGGTTAAATGAAAAAAAACATTATTAAAATATTACCGTTATTATTAATTATCACATCTATTATATTTGCAAAAGAAATGTCGTTACCGAACAACAAAATTGAACATCGAATCAACCCTAATTTAAAGGTTATCAAAGAGAATTGGAAAGGAAACGTTGTCATTGACGGGAAATTTCAAAATGATTCTATTACACAACAAATACCTTTGAGTAATGTTCTTAAATGGACATTCAGCCGCAATCCGCAGCGAAAAGAGAAACGTAACGATACTTTTACTTTGCAAACAAATAATTTTAATCCTTCATCAGTATCGGCAAATAGTATAGTTTGGTTAGGTCATGCATCATTTTTGATTAATATAAACGGAGTTAGAATTATAACCGACCCCTCTTTTTTCAACCTTTTTACGAACAAACGAAAGGTTGCTGTACCTTGTCCCATTGATTCTTTAAAACAAATTGATTATTTACTGATTTCACACGACCACCGCGACCATTTCGATAAAAAATCGGTAAAAACATTAATAAAAAATAATCCTGAAATAGAGGCATTAATTCCTTTGAATGGGAGTCGTCTTTTCAGCAAAAATGATATTGAAAAAATAAAAATTCAAGAAGCAGGATGGTATCAGGAATATAATTTAACAACTGATATTAGGATTATTTTTATGCCCGCCAAACATTGGGGAAAGCGCGGAACAAGCGACACTAACAAAACTCTTTGGGGAAGTTTTGTAATTATTTCAGACAAAACAAAAATATTTTTTGCAGGCGACACCGCTTACGATGAGCATATATTTAATGAAATCAGAAGTTTAGTAGGAGATATTGATATTTGCATACTTCCTATTGGTGCATATTCTCCGCAATGGTTTATGTCAAGCGCACATATTAATCCTGAAGAAGCGGTTACAATATTTTTCGACTTAGGTGGAAAGTGTTTGATACCAATGCACTACGGAACATACAATTTATCCGACGAACCTCCAAGCGAACCCATTAAAATACTTTTTGAATTAGGAAAATATTACAATATTAAAGATAAAATAAAATCATTAAATATAGGAGAAGAATTTTTGATGGAGGTTGCCTATCGGAAATAAAAAAAACGGATAGAAACTTTGAGAACCAAGGAGATAATATGAGCAGTTTCTACCCGAATTATTGTTTAATTTTTAATCAAGTGCAAAGATAAAACTAATTTTTTATATTACCAAAAAAAAATGAAAAAAAATGAAAAAAAGAGCCCAGAAGAGCGGCGAAAATTTTTAAAAACCTGCGCAAGAATGTTAGCAGGAGGCTCAATATTGGCAATTTTCGGCTTTTCATACCGTAAAACAGCCATAAAAGAAGCCGACTATTTTTGGCAAATTGACCCGCTAAAATGCACATTTTGCGGACGTTGCGAAACAGATTGTATATTGTCGATGTCAGCAGTAAAATGTGTTCACTCAAAAAGAGTGTGCGGTTATTGCGACCTTTGCGGCGGTTATTACCGACCTAACGTAAAAGAACTAAACACAGCAGCCGAAAACCTAATGTGCCCAACAGGTGCAATACAACGAAAATTTATCGAAGAGCCTTATTTTGAATACAATATAAATGAAAACCTTTGCAACGGATGCGGAAAATGTGCAAAAGGATGCAACTCTTTCGGAAATGGGTCGTTATATCTACAAATAAAACAAGAACTATGTAAAAATTGCAACGAGTGTAAAATTTCAAAATCTTGCCCTGCCGATGCAATTAGCAGAGTATCAATGCAAAAGGCATATAAATTAAAAGATTAAAATAAACTAAAAAGTAATAAATATGAGTTTACCAATAAATATAAAAGACCTCGTTAGGGGTCAATCGGTAGAATGGGAGCGTTTAGAATTCAGGCACGATTGGAATGCCGAAAAAGTAATTCAGACCATGTGCGCTTTTGCAAACGATTTACATAATTTGGGCGGAGGTTACATTATTATTGGAATTGATGCCTTAGATGGTATGCCGATACTCCCTATTTCAGGGTTGCAAATAAATAAGTTGGACAAAATTCAAAATGAAATATTTGAATTAGGAAACCGTATTCAACCCACTTATCTGCCTATTATACAACCATATATGATAGATGGAAAGCATATATTGGTTTTGTGGTGTCCCGCAGGCGATTTTAGACCATATTCGGCACCAACGACATTAGGTAAACAAGCACAAAGGCAATTTTATATCCGAATTGGTTCAAGTACGGGAATTGCTAAGAATGAAACTTTGAGAAATTTGTACGAATTAGCCGCTCGCGTCCCTTTTGACGATAGAGTGAATCAAAAAGCATCTATTGACGACTTTGATTTAGGATTAATACATGCCTATTTGCAACAAGTTAAAAGTGACCTTTATGAAGAAAGTAAACATATCAGTTTAACGCAACTTGTTCGTAATATGCACATTGCAAAAGGGTCAAACGAATATTTACGCCCCGTAAATGCTGGATTGTTATTTTTTTCGAGAAACCCCGAAAAATTCTTTGACAGAACGTGGATAGAAGTAGTTTGGAGAAAAGACGACGTAGGGGATAATTTTTCCGAACACTATTTTAAGGGACCAATCCATCATCAATTACACGATGCCTTACGATTTATCAAATATAATATTATTCATGAAAATGTGATTAAAGTGCAAAATCAAGCCGAAGCACTTAGATTTTACAATTATCCTTATCTCGCAGTAGAGGAAGCGCTGGCAAATGCTGTATATCACAAAGGGTATGACTTAGGGAAACCTATTGAAGTTCAAATATTCTCCGATATGATTACGGTCTTAAGTTATCCAAGTGCGCTACCACCTGTTGATTCACAAATTGTAAACAAACAAAAAATAATTGCAAGGGATTACCGAAATAGGCGCATTGGTGATTTTTTGAAAGAACTTGAATTGACCGAAGGACGAGGCACTGGATTCCCGAAAATGAACAAGGAAATGAATAAAAACGGCTCTCCTGAACCAATCATTGAAACTGATTCTGAAATAGGATATTTTCTTATTACCTTGCCTATAAATCCAGAATATGTAAAACATAAAGACGAACCAGATGAAAGTAACCAAGTTGATATCTTAGAAAGTAACCAAGCTGACATCACAAAAAATAAGCATGGTAACCAAGTTGATGCCGCAAAAAATAAGCAAACTAATACTCAAAAAGGTAACCAAGCTACCGATGTAAAAAGTAAAATAAATAGTAACGAAGCTGATTCTATCGAAAGTAACCAAGCTGATATCTTAAAAAAGCAATATGGTAACCAAGCTGAAGACGCAGAAAATAAGCAATCTACTACTCAAAAAGGTAACCAAGCTAACGATGTAAAAAGTAAAATAAAACGTAACCAAGCTGATTCTATCGAAAGTAACCAAGCTGACATCTTAAAAAAGCAACATGGTTACCAAGCTGATGCCGCAGAAAATAACGAAACTAATACCCCAAAATGTAACCAAGCTACCAATGCAAAAAGTAAAATAAAAAGTAACCAAGTTGATAACATAAAAAGTAACCAAGCTGACATCTTAAAAAAGCAACAAGGTAACCAAGCTGAAGGTGCAGAAAATAAGCAAACAGATATTCAAAAAGGTAACCAAGCTAACGATGTAAAAAGTACAATAAAAAGTAACCAAGCTGATTCTATCGAAAGTAACCAAGCTGACACATCAAAAAAGCAATATGGTAACCAAGCTGAAGGTGCAGAAAATAAGCAAACTACTACTCAAAAAGGTAACCAAGCTACCGATGAAAAAAGTAAAATAAAAAGTAACCAAGCTGATTCTATCGAAAGTAACCAAGCTGAAATCTTAAAAAAGCAACAAGGTAACCAAGCTGAAGACGCAGAAAATAAGCAAACAGATATTCAAAAAGGTAACCAAGCTAACGATGTAAAAAGTAAAATAAAAAGTAACCAAGCTGATATGAACGAAAGTAACCAAGCAGACAACTTAAAAAATGCACATGGTAACCAAGCTGATGCCGCAAAAAATAAGCAAACTAATACTCAAAAAGGTAACCAAGCTACCGATGTAAAAAGTAAAATAAAAAGTAACCAAGCTGATAACATAAAAAGTAACCAAGCTGGCATCATAAAAAAGCAACATGGTAACCAAGCTGAAGGCACAAAAAATAAACAAACTAATACTAAAAAAGGTAACCAAGCTATCAATGTAAAAAGTAACAAATTCGATATTCATAATAAAGTTGAAGAAGTATTAAGTTTGACAGCAAATTGGATTAAAAGAGATGAATTATTTTCAGCTATCAAAGTTACTAATCAAACAAAACACAGAAAAAAATATTTAGACCCGCTACTAAAAATAGGTTGGATTAAGAAGGAATTCCCCGATAAAAAAACACATCCAAATCAGAGATATAAAATTACAACAATAGGAAAAAAAATATTGAAAATCATAAAACAATGAATAGATTTCCAAAACCCGATTTTGAATCGGGATACATTTATCCCGATATAAGCCATCATATTCCAAATGAGGCGTTATGGGCGTACATTGACATTGTTATACTTACAATTTTAATGGGTTTTGTCGCATATACCATAATAAAAAAACAAGTACGATGGCAAGTTACATTAGTTTCAATAGTTTCGGTGCTGTATTTCGGTTTTTTCAGAAATGGATGCGTTTGCAGCATTGGCTCCATTCAAAATGTGGCATTAGCATTGGTAAGCAACTCATATACAATACCTTTGTATGTTTTACTTTTGTTTATTTTGCCCATTATTTTTACTCTATTTTTCGGAAGAGTTTTTTGTGCAGGTGTTTGTCCGTTCGGGGCATTGCAAGAGTTAGTAAACATAAAAAATTATAGACTGTCCAAAGTTGTTACAACTATTCTGGGAATATTTCCGTGGATTTATTTAGGATTTGCGCTGTTATTTGCAATCACTAACAGCAGTTTTATTATCTGCCGTTATGATCCATTTGTAGGAATATTTAGGTTAGGCGGTGAAATGCCACTCATAATTTTTGGTGTTTTATTGTTATTATTTTCAATTTTTACAGGGCGACCATTTTGTAGGTTTATTTGTCCTTATGGCGCAATATTGAGCATTTTTGCAAAAATTTCTTTCTTTCGTGTGAAAATTACTAAAAAAGAGTGCATCAACTGCCAACTTTGCCATAATGCATGCCCCGTTGATGCTATCAAGCCTCCATATCAAAACAAAGTCAAAGAAAGTAGAATGGAAGGAGTAAAAAGAATTTTACGTTACATTTTGATATTGCCGATTATGATAATGGTTGGCGCAACAACAATGTACTTCTCAAGCGACAAATTAAGCAAAGTAAACAAAACTATAAAACTATATGATATGGTGATTGAAAACGAAACTCAACCAAAATCAGTACAATCATTAGAATTGCAAGCATTCTACGGAGAAGAAAGAACAATTGAAGAACTTGAAATAGAAGTTAATGAAATTAAAAAAGATTTTCAAATATATTCAGGTTTAATTGGAATATTTTTGGGAATAGTTATCGGACTGACACTCATTAATTTATCTACAAAAAGAACACGAAAACGATATGAAATCGACAATGCTCACTGTGTATGCTGCGGAAAGTGTTTTAAATATTGTCCGCAAAATTTAAAAGAGAAAAATTTTAAAAATAAATTAAAAAAATCAAAATAATTTAACATTTTTTCAAAATAAAATTTTTTATATAAAAAAAATATATACTTTTACATTTTAATTACCAACATAAAAACATATAAAATGGCAGTAAATAAAGTAATTTTATTAGGACACGTGGGCAAAGACCCCGAAATAAAGTATTTCGATGCCGACACAGCAGTGGCAAATTTTTCACTTGCCACCTCTGAAAGAGGATACAAAACACGCGATGGAAAGGATGTTCCCGAAAGAACGGAATGGCACAACATTGTTGCTTGGCGTGGTTTAGCTAAACTTGCTGAAGGTTATATTAAAAAAGGAAGTCAAATTTACGTTGAAGGCAAAATTCGTACCCGTTCTTATGATGACCAAACGGGACAAAAAAGGTACGTAACCGAAATTTTTGCAGACACAATTCAACTTACAGGCAAAAAACCAGACGGCGACAGCGGTCATGGAAATTTTTTACCGGTTGATAAACCCGCAGAAAATGTTCCGACACCCATCGACGATGCTTTTTTGCAAGATGCAAATCAAGTCGAAGATGACCTCCCATTCTAAATATTAATTGAAAAAAGTTGGAAACCGACTTACCTCTGTTTTTGGATATTTTGTTTCAGATTATTCATTTTCAATCATTTACGATTGGAATCGTAATGTCTGTTGTTATTGTTGTGGCGTTGCTTTTTATTTCGGCGGCTGTTTCTGGCTCAGAAGTTGCCTATTTCTCGCTATCGCCAGCCGATATTTCTAAAATAAAAAAATTGAATAACCGAAAATTTAATTTAGCTCTAAAACATCTTGAAAATCCTGAAAAACTTTTAGCTACTATTGTTATTACTAATAATTTCGTTAATATTGGAGTAATTATTTTATCAGTTTACATTTTTAATGGATTGATAGATTTTAGCAACGCTCCTCCATATTTAAAATTTTTGATTGAAATTGTTTTTATTACAGCAATGTTATTATTTTTTGGAGAAATTGTCCCAAAAGTTTATGCTGTTCAAAATCCACGCAGAATTGCGGGTTTTATGGCATATCCCTTACTTGTGATGAACTTTATTTTTAATCCTATTGTAAAGTTGCTTGTTAAATCTTCTGGCATTGTGAACAAACAATTTGCAAAACGTCTTAAAGATAATTTGTCCATTGACGTAATTTCACAAGCATTAGATCTTGCAAGCGCCGATTTAGACGAAGAAAAAGGTTTATTAAAAGGAATTGTTTCATTCGGAAATATTAACGTTGACGCAATTATGACGGGAAGGGTTGATATGGTTGACATTGATATTAAAAGCAAATTTTCTAAAGTTATTTCTGTTATGGTAGAATCGGGATACTCACGAATTCCCGTATATGAAAACTCACCCGACAACGTTAAAGGTATCCTGTATGTAAAAGATCTTTTGCCATATATTGGAAATGATAATACATTTGAATGGCATACTCTTATTCGCCCCGCTTTTTATGTCCCTGAAAATAAACGTATTAATGACCTATTACAAGAATTTAAAACTAATAAAATACACCTTGCTATTGTTGTTGACGAATATGGAGGTACATCGGGAATTGTTACTTTAGAAGATATTCTCGAAGAAATTGTCGGAGATATAATCGACGAATTAGACGACGACGAAACTACATATACTAAACTGCCCGACGGTTCGTATATTTTCGAAGGTAAAACTTTATTAAAAGATTTTTTTCGTATTACAGGAATTGAAGAAGAGAAATTTAATGAAATTACAGGCGATGCTGAAACATTAGCAGGACTTTTATTGGAAGTAAAAGGACAAATTCCTTTCAAAAATGAAGTGATTAAAATTATTGATCATGCGTTCACTATTTTAACAGTTGACGAGCGCAGAATTAAGAAGATTAAAGTGAATACCATGAAGTAAATGAGTGAATAAGAAAATGAGTGAATAAGTGAGTAGGGGCAAACCTGCGTGTTTATCCTCGTATAACAAATGAGTTAAGGGTTAGTGGGAATTGTAGCGACATGGCATGGTTACAGAGTAAAGTGGATGTATGCCTTTTCGAAATTACGAATTAATAATCGCATTCTGTTAGGCGATGTGTTGAATTTATTGAAATGGATGTAATATTTGTAGAAAAATGAGTAAATATGAAAAAGTTAAAAAAATCCGTGAAAATCAGTCAAATCCGTGTATCCATAGCGGGCTTTAGCCTGCAGAATTTAGTGTAAATTCGTGGCAATAAAAAAAATAAAAAGATGAAAGTTAATATTGGCGACAAAGTACGTTTTTTAAACGAAGTAGGCGGTGGAATAGTAAAACGAATCGAAGGAACTCTTGTATTTGTAGAAGTCGAAGATGGTTTCGAAATTCCAACTCCTATTAATGAAGCGGTTGTTATCAAAAAAGCAACCGAAGATAAAGAAATAATTCATAGAAGTGATTTTTCAGAACAAGAATCCGAACAGGAATCCGAACAGGGATCCGAACAAAGTAATGATGACATCGAAGAGAACGACTCTGAAATTATTGAAGAGGAAACTCACGACGAATCCGACCCAAAAATATTTCTCGCATTCATAACACCCGCAACTGTTATTGATCTTAAAAGCAAAATTTCTGCATATTTGATTAATGATAGCAACTATTTCTGCGTTTATACTGTTTCTAAATCTGACGAAACAGGCTTGGCAACCCTACTCTATCAAGGAATAATTAACCCGAACATAAAACTTTTGCTTGACGAAAAAGAGATTGAACTTATTGAATCAGAATGGATTATACAACTGATGCTATTTAAAAAAGAGAAACCTTTTATAACAATTCAGCCCATTTCAACTTCGGTAGATTTAAACCAAAACAGGTTTTTTAAACGCAACGCTTTTGAAACAAACGACTTCTTTTATCAAGCCGCACATCTTATTTCTCTTGTTAAAAACGAACTCGAAAAGAAGGTGGAATCAATTACCATCGAAGAAACAGAAAAAATTATTGAAGAAAAAGAAGTTGTTGTCCCCCAAAAATCTACTATTAAAAGAGCAGATACAAAAGATTTGCTCGAAATTGACCTGCATATTCACGAATTAGTAGATAATACTGCCGGACTTTCTAATAGCGATATGATTAAAATTCAGTTAGATAAGTTTAATTCTGTGATGGCTGCAAACCTAAAATTCAAAAGAAAAAAAGTTGTTTTTATTCACGGAGTTGGAAACGGTACCCTGAAAAACGAAATTAGGTTGTTATTAAACAAAAAATATAAAGGAATTTATTATTTAGACGCATCATTTAAAGAATATGGATACGGGGCCACAATGGTTGTGATGTAAAAAATAATATTTTTAATATACAGATTCTTATAAATAATTTCAATAAAAATGTTTTCAAAACTAATTTCAAAAGAACTCAACCTGCAAGAAACGCAAGTTGCAAATACCGTCACTTTACTTGATGAAGGTGCGACAATTCCATTTATTAGCCGCTATCGGAAAGAGATGACAGGTAATTTAGACGAAATAAACATCGCAGATATCAAAGAACGTTATGAAAAATTAACAGAAATAGCAAAACGTAAAGAAACAATCTTAAAAACTATTGATGAGCAAGGAGTTCTTACAGATGAACTGCGTCAAAAAATAGGACAAACATGGAATGCAACCGAGTTGGAAGATATCTATCTCCCTTATAAACCCAAACGAAAAACACGCGCCGTCAAAGCACGCGAAAAAGGTTTAGAACCGTTGGCAAAAATATTAATGTTGCAAAAAGAAAATAATTTAGAGGATATTGCCGCAAAATTTATCTCAGACGAAGTCCCAAATATAGAAGAGGCACTTCAAGGCGCACGAGACATCATTGCTGAGCAAGTTAATGAACACCAAAAGGCACGCGAAATTGTTAGAAACGTTTTTGAGCGAGGTGCAGTGATATATTCCAAAGTAATCAAAGGAAAAGAAGAAGAAGCCGAAAAATTTAGTGACTATTTCAATTTTTCAGAGCCCGTTAAATATTGTCCATCGCACAGACTGTTAGCAATGCGGCGTGGCGAAAAAGAAGGTTTTTTGCGCGTTTCAATTACTCCCGAAGCAAAAACCGCAATTAATAGATTAACAGGATATTTCGTCAAAACTAAAACTAAATCAGCCGAACAAGTTGCTATTGCCGTTGATGATTCATACAAAAGACTTCTCGAACCATCAATTGAAAACGAAGCAGCAGCAGCATCATTAGAAAAAGCCGAAATTGAAGCAATAAAAGTATTTGTCGCAAATCTACGACAGTTATTGTTGTCACCTCCGTTAGGACAAAAACGAGTCCTTGCAATTGACCCAGGATACCGAACAGGTTGTAAAACAGTTTGTTTAGACGCACGAGGTAATTTGCTTCACAACGAAAATATTTATCCACATGCCCCGCATAATGATTATAAACAATCGAGCCGAAAAATAGAAACATTAGTTGATGCCTACAAAATTGAGGCAATTGCCATCGGAAACGGAACTGCATCAAGAGAAACAGAAAAATTAGTGAAAAATATTAAATTTAAACATAAAGTTAAAATTTTCACTGTTAGCGAAGACGGCGCTTCGATTTACAGCGCAAGTAAAGTGGCACGCGAAGAGTTCCCCGAACATGACGTTACCGTCAGAGGCGCAGTTTCAATAGGAAGACGACTTTTAGACCCTTTGGCAGAATTAGTAAAAATTGACCCTAAATCAATTGGAGTAGGACAATATCAGCACGACGTGAATACCAATAAATTAAAATCATCGTTAGACCAAACCGTTGAATCCTGTGTGAACTTAGTGGGAGTCGAACTAAATACCGCAAGTAAACACCTTTTGACTTATGTTTCAGGAGTTGGACCACAACTCGCGCAAAACATCGTAGATTACAGAATGGAAAATGGCAAGTTTTCTGAAAGAAAAATGTTACAAAAAGTTCCTCGTTTAGGAACAAAGGTTTATGAGCAATGCGCAGGATTTTTACGTATTACCGACGGAAAACAACCGTTAGATAATTCAGCCGTTCACCCAGAATCTTATTGGATAGTCGAAAAAATGGCTGCCGACTTAAACTCTAAAGTCTCTGATTTAATTGGAAAACCTGATATTCGCACCAAAATCGACATCAATAAATATATTTCAGACAAAATTGGATTACCCACTTTGAACGATATTCTGACCGAATTAGAAAAACCCGGACGAGACCCAAGAAGTGTTATTAAAGAGTTCGAATTTGCTACAAACATTAATGATATAGAAGACCTGCAGAACGGTATGATTTTGCCCGGTATTGTTACAAATATTACTAATTTCGGTGCTTTTGTTGATATAGGTATTAAAGTGAGCGGTTTAATTCATATTTCGAACTTGGCAAACAAGTACGTTTCAAATCCAAACAATGTTCTCTCTTTGCATCAGCACGTTAGCGTGAAAGTGTTAGATGTTGATGTAAAAAGAAAAAGAGTGCAGTTGGCGCTAAATAAAACAAACATCAATACTGAAAATTAATTTTTGAAAACCATAAAATATGCATTATTCATAAAGTAAATATGTCGTTTCGTTTAACGGCATCTGTATGGGCAACCCTTGCGGCTGCTTTGAATAATGTGGAGATAGACATTGTAGGGGCAACCCTTGCGGTTGCCTAAAAATAAAACGGGCGAGGGCAAGCCTCGCCCCTACAATACTGAAAATGTGATGGTAATTAACGACCGCAAGGGTCGCACACACAGCGATACCCAGATATAAGTGGTATGCAGCGAGACTATGATTTTTTTTTATGAATGATACAGAATAAAAGTAGATGTTTGCAAAAAAAATAATTCTATTTGTAATGATTTTTTTGCTTTCTATTTATGCAAAAGGTGACGAAAGCAATACAATATTTTGGCGCGGACGTGTTGTCAATGGAAATACAGGCGAGCCGGTACCTAATGCAGTTGTTGCTGTTTATAGCAGAGCAATGTTATATTCGGCTGATATTGACGGAGTTGTGAGACTTCGATTGCCAAAAGACGATTCTTTACGGGTTGTTGTCTTAGGTTTTTTACCTGAAACATTTCGTATCAGCGAACTACAGCCCGATTCAGCGGGTTTTGCTCAAATGACAATTTATCCCGTTACTCGACAACTTAAAGAAGTTACAATAAAAGGATATAGAGGCTTTCTTGACCCTCATTTTTTTCCTGTTATTGAAGATGATGAACCAAAAGTAGAAATGCGTCTCGGTGACATAGGTAGCAACATGAGCGATATACCTCCTATGGAACGACTACTTATGGAAAAACCATCATTTATAGAAGCAGTGATAAGCCCTGCCTCGTTCATTTACTCCCGTTTTAGCAAAGAACAAAAACAATTAAGAAATTTTAGAAGAATAAAACAGAATCACGCAAATGAACAAAGATTAAAAGATTTTATCAGTCCCGAAGCAATAGCAACAATTTCAGGCTTTGAGGACGAAGAACTCCGAAATTTTATTATTTATTGTAATGCAAATTTAAAATTAAATAAAAAAGATAGCGGCGCATCCGTTATGGCTAAAATTGAAATTATTTTAGAAAATTATAAGAAAAAAACAGCGCAAGAAATTAAAGATAATTAAAAGAAAACTTTTAAACGGGTATCGGGTTCTGTTCTTTTATGATGCTTTGGTTATTGTCGTAGGAATGGACAGTCACAAAACTACGTTCCGCCTCGCCATTTATTATGTAGTTTTTTCCTGACTTCGACACTTTTAAAAAATAATTTTTAATACACTGAATATCAATAATGTAAGATTTTTTGTGGGTGTCGCAAAAATTCATAAAATGGCTTTGCGCCTTGTGTGGTGGATTTATAAAACTAAAATCGCACGAGACTAATCGTTCAAAAGAGAGTAATGTTATTGAAAAAACGACATCTTTGGTTTGCGATATTATTTTCGTATCACTCTGCATTTTAAACAAATAGCAAATGATATGTCACGAGAACAATCTATTTTTTATTCCTTATTAATATAACCACTCCTACTAATTGTATCCCGCTAGCAAATCCTTTTAAGAAACAAGTAAGATTTGTTTCACCCATAAATAAATGTTCCGCAAACAGAGTTAATGAAAAAATTATTACTCCAATATAGAAAAAATTATGTTTAATTTTCTTTAACATATTATTCCTCCTTCCAATATAAATCAACAAATTCTTGTTTAATAGCGACTTCTGCTATTGAAAAATATTTTCGGAACAACCTCCATGTAATTTCGAGCATTGTTTCTGTGTCAACGTTCACGTCAATGGCGAGAAGTTCTTTTGAATATTCTTTTGCAAAATCGAGTGTACGGTTGTCGTAGTCTGTCAGGTCGAAACCGTTTTCTAATTTTGTACGTGCGTTAGCGGCATCTGCATATAGTCGTATTGCGGCGTTCATCACTTGAGGATGGTCGGCACGTGTACGTTTACCAATTACTAACTGTTTTAGCCTCGATAACGACCTAAATGGGTCAACAATTACTTTTCCAATATCTGAATCGCGGCGAAGAAATAACTGTCCTTCGGTGATATAGCCCGTGTTGTCAGGGATTGCGTGTGTGATGTCACCGCCTGAAAGTGTTGTTACGGCAATAATTGTAATTGAGCCCCCCGACGGAAATTGCACCGCTTTTTCATATATTTTTGCTAAATCTGAATATAACGACCCCGGCATACTATCTTTTGAGGGAATTTGGTCCATACGATTCGATACAATACTCAGTGCATCTGCATAAAGAGTCATATCAGTAAGTAGAACTAACACATTTTCGTTTTTGTCGACTGCAAAATATTCGGCGGCTGTTAGTGCCATATCAGGAACTAAAAGTCTTTCCACAGGCGGATTGTCGGTGGTGTTTATAAAACTTACGATTCTGTTAAGTGCGCCTGCATTTTCGAAAACGGTTTTAAAAAATAGGTAGTCGTCGTTAGTTAAACCCATACCGCCGAGTATAATTTTGTCGGCTTTTGCGCGAAGTGCAACATTTGCCATCACTTGATTATAAGGTTGGTCGGGGTCTGCAAAAAACGGGATTTTTTGTCCCGAAACCAGAGTATTGTTCAGGTCGATGCCCGCAATACCTGTTGCAATAAGTTGCGATGGCTGTTTTCTTCTAACAGGATTAACAGACGGACTTCCAATGTCGCGAATTTCACCTTCTACTTGCGGACCGCCATCAATTGGGTCTCCATAAGCGTTAAAAAATCTACCTGCTAAACTATCCCCGACTTTTAATTGCGGTGGGTGTCCGAGGAAAACTATTTCAGCATTTGTAGGAATACCTTCTGTTCCCGCAAATACTTGCAATGTGAATTGGTCGCCTACAATTTTAACTACCTGAGCAAGACGCCCGTGAACCATTGCTATCTCTTCATTTCCAACATCGGTGGCATTAAGCGATACTGTTGCCTTCGTAATGTTGGTCAGTTTTGTGTATATTTTCTGAAATGCTTTAATTTCCATATACTATATATTATTTTATTATTTTTTGCGCTTTTACGAATAGTCTTTATTTAAGTTACAATTTTTTTATTATTTTATGATAACGGCATTAAGATAATAAAATTTTATTTTTTTTATTTTTAATAACAACTTTACTTGCATTATTCAAAAGAAATCACTACTGACCGATAAAAAAATAGCACCTACTTAATTAATGTAACGTAGAATTTGAATTAACACTCTTTATACCTTATTTTTACCTTATTTTTCCTACTAAACAACCTTAATAGATGATGAGATCTCCTACATGTCATGCTGAACTTGTTTCAGCATCCCCTTTGTTTTAGGGGATTGCGGGTCAAGCCCGCAATGACAGGTCGGGTTATTATGTTCTTTTTTCTATTAAGATTGTTCTGTTAAAAAAATAAGGTATGAATAAGGTTACTTTTTGAAAAGGTTAAATATTAAACATAAAATATTGAAATTCAACTATATAAATACTGAATAAAATTTTAATCGGTCAGTAGTGATAAGAAATGAAAATATCTTTTAACCACAAAGGAACACAAAAATTACTGAAAACTGAAAACTGAAAACTGAAAACTATTAAGCGTTCTCAACTTTGCGCCTTTGCGTTAAAAAAAATAATATGAATAATGCATAATAACAACTTAAAAAATTTTTTTGAGGTCAATAATTCTGAAATAAAAATTATTTTCGCCGTTGACCCAATTTTTGTAAAAAAAATATTACTTTTGTAAAAAAATAAAATAATGATTGACAACCACTTTTATTTAGCATTCGGACTGACAATTATAGCGGGTCTTTCCACAGGTGTCGGGAGTTTGATTGCATTGTTAGCAAAACGGACTAACACAAAATTTCTTTGCGCTTCATTAGGATTTTCGGCTGGTGTTATGCTTTATGTCTCATTTATGGAATTAATTCCAATTGCAAATAATGAACTTACAATCTCTTTGGGTGATAAAATAGGTACTTTATACCTTATACTCGCTTTTTTCGGCGGTATGGGGCTGATAATGCTTATTGATTTCTTAATACCTGAATCAACAAATCCTCACGAACTACAAGGCATTGAAGATTTGATGAAACCCGAACAGCGACAAAAATCACTTCAGCGGACAGGCACTTTTGTTGCATTATCATTAGTTATTCACAACTTCCCCGAAGGTATGGCAACTTTTTCCTCTGCTTTTTCGAGCAATATTTCAATAGCAATACCCATTACTATTGCCATAGCCATTCACAATATACCCGAAGGAATTGCCGTTTCAGTACCAATTTTCCACGCAACAGGAAACAAAAAGAAAGCATTTTGGCTATCATTTCTTTCGGGTTTAGCGGAGCCGCTCGGCGCATTAGTTGGTTACTTCTTTTTGATGCGTATATGGTCACCGTTAGTAAACGGAATTGTTATGGCATCCGTTGCAGGAATTATGGTATTTATCTCATTAGACGAACTGTTACCAACCGCAGAAAAATATGGCAAACACCATATTTCAATTGCAGGACTTGTCATAGGTATGATTATAATGGCATTAAGCCTGTTTCTGTTTATTTAAAAGAACAAATGAGTGAATGATCTCAGGAGGGCGCACCCTTGGGTTGACCACCGCTGGATCGCTCGTATAATTATTATTCATTTACTTATTATCTTTTTTAAGCCACGAACCACACCACTGTTCGTCTTATTTTTCAACTTGTAATTGAATTTTAAAAATAAGAAACAACCCTATCATTTCCTTTCAATTTTTCAATTTCGGTTAAAATATTATTCGCAAGTCGACTGGCTCCGAAACGTAATAATTGGTTGTTCATATATTTTTCACCAAGAACGTTTTTAACTATTGAGTGAAAAAGTAGTGCGTCGTCAACTGATACAATTCCTCCGGATGGTTTTATACCAATTTTTTTACCATTTTTGGCGTTGAAAACTTTAATTGCGTGAGTCATAACCCAAACCGCCTCTGGAGTTGCCGAAACACTACTTTTTCCCGTTGATGTTTTTATAAAGTCTGCGCCGCTTTCCATTGCCAATAAACTTGCCTTCCATATATTTTCGGGAGTCTTTAAGATTCCTGTTTCAAGTATTACTTTCAATTTTGCTGTTTTAATTTTCAGGGCATTGATTTCTTGGCAAACTATTTCATATTTTTTATCAAAAAATTCACCAACAGAAATAACGATATCGATTTCGTTGGCACCATTGAAAATGGCATCTTTTGTTTCATCAATTTTGTGTTGAATAGCAATTTGAGATGATGGAAAACCGGCAGAAACTACGGCTCTTTTGACGTTCGTTTCACCCAAAATTCTTTTTAAAATTGAAGCATATTTGGAGAAAGTACATACGGCAGCAACGTTAGGAATGTCCTGATAATGAGTAGGAAAATCTCTGACTTTTTCACAAAACAATTTTACGGAACTATAACTATCATCTGTATTTAACGAAGTTAAATCGACGCAGTTAAATATTTCCTTTAATGTTTCGATATTGTTATTTGAACGGACAAAATGTGTGCCAAATTTTGGCATAGAGTCAAAGTCTTCTTGGTATTGTTCAAAAAGGCTATCCATTGTACATTCAACTAATTAATCTGAATGACCAAATATCGAGTAACACTCCAAAAATCGTCTTTGTTTAAAATAATGAGTTCAGAATTTCCTTTGCCCTCATTAAGTTTAAAACTACTTGCAGGATGAATGGTAAGAATTTTTGGTTTTTTTCCTGAAATAGAAATTGAGTTTAATTCTCTGACGTCGATTGCTTTAAAGTAATTTTTGTCGAAATCTTTTGTAAGCAATTTTTTATCTCCGCCGACACTGATTTTTCTATCTTTCAGTTCTTTTTTCGTTCCCATTGCATAATAAGCAGTGTACATCAAGTCTTGGGTTGCCGTGAGCTCTTCTTGTGTTTGTGTGCTAATTATCCGCATTGATTCAAGAGAACTTGCCAACTCGTTGACCGATTGACTCAATTCTTCTATTTCAACGTCTTTGCTAAGTAGCATTTCGTTCAGTTTGGAAATTTCGATGCTCCTCTCTTCTAACTGAGCAGTGAGGTTTTCAACTAATTTAGATAGTCGTCCGCCTTCGGCACCAGATTTTTTGAGTTGTTTTTCAAGTTCTTGAACTCGATTTTTGTTTTGAAGCATCAACTCATAAATCAACATAATATCTTCGTTGATTTCGTTGCGAGTTTCATCTTCGATATCACCCTGACCTACTTTTAAAGAAATAATTTTTTCTTTTTCTTTGATAATTCTGAGATTTTCTTCAATAGCTCCGAATGATTCTAAAAACTTGTTTAATTGCGCCTCTTGCTGGGCATTTGCAATCAATAAAGAGTCGTTCATCCTACTGACCTCAGTTCTACTTGGTCGGGAATCACATTGCCAAAACATTGGCAAACATACTGATAATAATACAATCAAATATTTTTTCATATAAAAAATTAATTTAAAATTTTTGCAAAAGTAATATTATTTTAAATATTTTCAAAAATAAAAAATTTTTTAATTATTTTGTTCGAAAAGATTTAAGCCTGTTTTATTCAAAAAAAATGAAAAGTACAGATATAGGCAGAATTGTCTATAACAGAATAGAGTCAGCGGTAAATAAACGGTTTTGCAGCTCAAGTACGCAATGGGGATAGGCTTTAGTTGGCTCTATACTTTTTCACAATCCTAATGTAAGTTTTCTTGTTCCGTTACTTTCTATGGAGTCCACATTCTCTATGTTCTGGGTTTTCCCACCACCAACGTCCCGAACGAGTATCTTCGCCATTTTTTACTGCACGAGTACACGGTTGACAACCAATACTAGGAAATCCCTCATTGTGCAACTTATTATAAGGAACCTGATACTTGTGAATATAATTCCACACCTCTTTTTCTGTCCAATTTATAAGCGGATTAATTTTTAACATATTGCTATTTTGGTCCCATTCTACCAATTTCATATCTTGTCGCGTAATAGATTGTTCTTTACGCAGACCACAAATCCATGCATCTATTTCAGAAAAGGCACGGCTTAATGGGTCTAATTTACGAATACGGCAACAAAGTTTCCGTTTTTCTATACTTTCATAAAAAAGATTAATACCTTTGGATGAAACCATTTCTTCAACTTTTTGAAAATCAGGAAAATAAACGCGAATATTAATACCGTAGTGCATATTTGTTTTATCTAACAAACTATATGTTTCGGGGAAAAGTCTTCCCGTATCCAAGGTAAAAATTGTTGCATTCTTATTTATTTTCAATATCATATCAGTCAAAACTTGGTCTTCGGGTCCAAGACTCGACGATAGCGCAATTTTATTTCCAAATTCATGTAATAAAAAGCGCAGAAAGTTTTCGGGTGTTTCTGCAGCAAATTTTTGATTTAGTTCTTTTTCTGTAATCATGGCTTTTATAGTTTTTAGTAAATGAGTGAATGAGTCGTTTTATAGTTTTTAGTTTATAACCTTATTTTTACTTTATTTTTATGACATATTGAAGTTGTTTTGTCATATTGAAGTTGTGTTTTCATATTAATTCTTTCTTGTAATTATAACAAGTTCATCCATTTTGGGTTTTTCAAATAAAGTAGGGTAATCTTCTAACAACCGTTCCATTATTGTACGAATTATTGTTTCTCTGATATAGCTAGTTTTTTTCTTAATATTATATTTTTTGCAGTAGGCTTCAACAACTTCTATTTCTTTGTCATTAAAAGAAACAGTGACTTTGTGTGTTCTTTTTATTTTTGGAGGACGTTCTTCTGTTTTTAACTTTTTTTTATTTTGTTTCATCTCTTTATATTTAGCCACTAATTACACGAATTTTCACTAATTTTCATCTGTTTATGGTTTGCAATGTATTGAATTATAATCATTTATTTAGTCATGTGTGTTTCATCTCTTTATATTTTGCCATTAATTAAATGTTTATTATTTTGCCACTAATTACACGAATTATTTTAATTAAACTAATCACTAACCACTAACCGCTAATCACTAACCACTAACCACTAACCGCTAACCACTAACCACTAACCACTCATTTTCCTACTCCACTAAACATTTGAGTATCAATAATTGAACGTAAAACATTTTCTGTTTTAGAAGCTGTTTCGCCGAGAAGGAAAGCTATTTGCTGGACAGTTTCTAAATTGTCGTTAATTACCATTCTTGCACGGTTAATAATTTCTTCTTTTTTGACGTCTGGTGCAGATAAATCTCGCATAATTCCGCCAACAATTTTATGTTTCCTAATGGTGAAAATTGAAACATTTAAGATATTCTTTTCGAGTTGAGTATCACGATTTAATATATCTTCGCCAGATTGCATAACCGTTGAGAAGAATTTATGAAACGGCACTAATGTTTCTAATGCTGCCCCTTTTAAACCGGGAATCATTTCATTGATTTCTTTTGCATCTTCTCCTGCCATTTCGATAAATGCTTTGTTTGATTCAATTATTTTCAGATTTTCATCTACTATAACTACGCCAGCAGTCATTTTATCAAGCATCATTGAAATAGTTTCATTTGCTTCTTTAGCGATTATCTCTCCTTCTTTTGCCCTATTTTCGCTAATCCGAAGTGCTTCACGCGTATTTCTAAGTTTTTCATTTACATAATTTAGCTTACTAATAAAATTATTCAGATTTTGAATTGTGTATGGATTACACATCTCATAATTAGCAAGTCCTTGACAATGCGCAACCGCAAATTCATAACATGTTGAATATCCGCATGTTCCGCAGTTTAGTTGGTCTTGTTCGTTGGGTTTTTCCATTTCGATTAAAACTCGCTGTATATCAGTTTCTTGCGGATGCGACAACCTACGGTCATTTGCTTTGAAACTCCTCGACAACTCTAAATCTTTAAAATTTTCTATTTGTTCTGACCACGTAACTAAATCAATGCCTTTCAACCTTTTATTTACATATTTAATGACTTCCGAGCGGCGTAAATATTTTTTTCCACCGGGAGACATACCGGGTCCCATATAACATCCCTCACATAAATAAGGATGAATATGCTGCCGAAGTTCAATTTCGGTTTTAAACTCTGAAACTGCCTGTTGTACATTGTGTTTTCCGTTCACAATAAGTATATTACCTGATAAAAGTTCTTGGTTAATGTCCACGAGTTGTAACATTCCGTGACTAATTGGCATCAGACCACCCTTTCTACCTACGGGAGGGTCAAAATCGCTAAATTCGACAATGTTTTCTGATATACCATTTTCAGAAAAAAGTTCGCGCAGTTCTCTGAATGTTAACGCCGCATCTACCGAATCTTCTTTTTGGAATCGTTTGATATCATCTTTTGCGGCAATGCAAGGAGTTAAAAGAACTATTTTTAGGTCATTTCCATAAAAATGGCGAACCACTTTAGCCATTGCAATATAAGGCGGCACAATAGGAGCAATATTTTCAGTAAGTTCGGGGTGATACATTTCTACAAAAGAAACAACTGCGGGACAATTTGCTGTTATATAATATTTTCCATGAAAGTCATTAAACAATTTTTTGTATTTTAGCGCAATAAGGTCAATTCCGAATGCTGTTTCAAGAACATACTTGAAACCCAGAGCACGTATCATTGCAACAAATTTTCTATAATCAGTTATATCAGTAAATTCACCCGAAATACTTGGGTCACAAATTGCCGCAACCGGAACTCCCGAACCAATCATTTCGCGAACAATCTCTTTTTCGTTACGGACGGAAATTGCATGGTGTTTGCATACTGTAAAACAACTTCCGCAACCAATACAGCGGTCATGCATCACAATAGCGTGCTTGTCCTCAATTTTAATAGCTTTTACAGGACAAACACGAATACAAGTGAAACTTAAACTACATTTATCTGAGTCTATATTTATAAGTTTGGTCATTTTCGTTAAAACAAAATAGTTATAGATTTTAAATTTTTTTGCAAAAGTAGATAAAATTTTTGATTTAGCGATATGCAGATTATAAATTTTTGAAATAAATTCAAAACACCTGACTTGGCATTTCATATTTACTTAAATAACAGGATATTACAAAAATGATACTGTATCTGTGTTATATGTGTGCTTTTCATTTTCTTAATAAAATTGTGAAAAAAAAAATTTTTTCATTTTTCAAATCTTTTGCTCGAATTAAAAAAATTTCAATTACTTTTGTAAAAAAAGCGATATTTATGGCAAATAATAGTCAGATAAAAAAATTATTCGACGGTTTTGTAGCATTGTTGTTTCCTGAGGTATGTAAAAAATGCGGAAAGGATCTATTTGCAGAAGAGATATTATTATGCAAACGGTGTTGTTCCAAGTTACCTCAAACAGGATTTGAACATTCCAATAGCAACCCTGTCGCTCAACTATTATGGGGAAAGGTAAATATAGAACATGCCTTTGCGCTATTTTATTTCAGAAAAGGGGAGACATTACAGAAGATAATTCATCTGTTAAAGTACAAAAGAAACACAAAAGCAGGCGAATTGTTGGGTAAAATAGCAGGAAAAAAGTTAAAAGAGTTATCATTTGTACATAACATAGATTATTTAATTCCCGTCCCTTTACATCCAAAAAAAATGAAAATCAGAGGGTATAACCAATGTGATATTTTATCTGACACTATTTCCAAATTTACAAACATACCCGTTCAGAAGAATATATTAATACGAAATATATATAACGTATCACAAACAAAAAAAGGAAAGTTCGACCGATGGAAAAATGTCGAAGGAATTTTCAAACTTACGCAAACAGAATCATTAGAAGGCAAACACATATTATTAATTGATGACGTAATAACAACGGGTTCTACATTAGAAGCATGCTGTCATACTTTATTGCAAATACCCAACGTAAAGGTAAGCTTGCTTTCAATCGGTTTTAGTTCTAATTAAACCACGAATTAGCACAACTCAGGGCATCTTAATAAAACTATTAATTAAAACGCAACATCTTAATAGTCTTTCTTTTCTAAAAATACAATATTATCTTTTTTTTAACGTTAAAAACGCAAAAATTATGAATAAGAGTTAGAATACAAAATCACCGATGCTCTTAAATCACTTAAAAACAAAGTTTTATGGCACAAATCGGAAAAATTAACCGATTAAAAGTTTTGCGGAGAGTATCAATCGGATATTTTCTTGATGGCGATACTCTGGGAGACCTACTTCTACCCAAAAGATACGCCCCACAAGAACTGAAAGAAAATGATGATTTAGATGTTTTTGTCTATTTAGATTCAGAAGATAGACTAATTGCTACGACCGAAATACCATACGCAATGGTAGATGATTTCGTTCAACTAAATGTTGTTGCTATTGAAAAAGTAGGCGCATTCCTCGACTGGGGACTACCCAAAGATTTATTTGTGCCATTCCGTGAGCAGCAAATTAAAATGGAAAAAGGTAAAAAATATTTAGTATTTATCTATATTGACGACAATACTAAACGAATTGTTGCTTCGTCAAAAATCGACAAGTTTATTGACAATATTCCGCACGATTACAAAGAGGGTGAGGAAGTAGAACTGATCATTGCATACAAAACCGATTTAGGATACAAAGCAATTATTAATGGAACTCATTCGGGATTGTTGTACGATACCCAAATTTTTGCCACTTTAAGCACGGGACAAAAAATAACAGGATACATCAGTAAAGTTCGCGATGATGACAAGATAGATTTGACGTTATATCAGCAAGGCTACAAAAAGATGGACATTTTTGCACAAAAAGTATATGACATTTTGAAAAAAAACAACGGTTATTTGCCCGTTTCTGATAAAACAGACCCCGCGCAAATATCAAAAATTTTTGAAATCAGCAAGAAGAACTTTAAAAAATCGATTGGAGCCTTGTATAAAGACAAAATGATAATAATTGAAGATGATTGTATTAGATTAACCTGAAAAATGAAAAGATGCACCATATTGTTAATTCTGTTTGTATCAGTTGTTTCGAGGGTATTTTCCAATCAGCCTGAAATATTTAACGATTCTACTATCCAAAGAACGCGACTTCCGCATTGGACTTTTTTTGTAGGAATGGCGGGAGCAACGGGTATGGCATTATTTGCCGATGAGAATGTTTCTAAATTTATGAATAACAATCAGACTGATTTTTGGAAGGGTTTTTGCAAAATTTCAGACTTAGGAGGCGAAAAAAAAGTTATTATACCCGGATTGATTTTAACCTACGGAACAAGTTATTTACTTAAGAACGAAAAATTACAAATAACTACCGAAGCCTCTATTAAATCGGCGATTGCCTCTTTTTTGGTTACAGAAACATTAAAACAATCTTTTGGGCGCGCTCGCCCTTATATGGAATTAGGTGCATTTCATAGTAGACCTTTTCCTATATTAGTTGATGATTACAAATCTATGCCATCCGGACATACATCGGTGGCTTTTGCCATTTTTACTCCTTTTGCTGAAAACTATTCAAGATGGATTTATGTCATTCCCGTTGCTGTTGCATTCGGTAGAGTATATCAGAACAAACACTGGGTTTCAGACGTGATTGCTGGAAGTGGAATCGGATTTCTTTCGGGTTACTTTTTTACTTATGGTAGAAAACAAATCGAAATTATTCCAAATGGATTAAAGGTTTGGTTTTAAAATTATATTATTTTTTTTCTCTGTGACCCTCTGTGATCTCTGTGGATCTCTGTGTAATAAAAAAAGTTACACAGAGGCACATAGAGGAGCACAGAGAAACACAGAGATTATCAATATCTGTGTAGTCTGTGTGCTTGTGAATAATGCTGGTTCAAAAGTCGCGACAATCAATGCTAAATCAAGTCAAGAATTAGGAATAAATAAAAAATTTTTTAAAAAAAGTAACATTATCTATTTTTTTGCGTTTAAGTAGAAAAATTTTTTAAAATATTTATAAGATGAAATATAGAAGCATTGTAACAATAGGAGTATTAATTTTCATTTCAATAGGAATGGTTTTAAGTGAAAATAATTTAGAAAAAAACTCAGAAGTCTCTTCTTTTTCTTCGTCTCAATCAGAAAACCACAAAGTAATTTCTTTGAACGAAAAAGAGTTTATTGAAAAAGTTTTTGATTATAAAAACAACAAGGATTGGAAGTATAAAGGCGATAGACCTGCTATTATCGATTTTTATGCGGAATGGTGCGGACCATGTAAAAGGTTAGCGCCAATTTTAGTGGAACTTCAACTTGAATATAAAGACAAGATTCAGATTTATAAAGTTGATGCCGAAAAAAATCGCGAATTAGCAGCAATTTTTGGTGTTACGGCATATCCTACTATAGTTTTTATACCAATGAATACCAACCCCGCATTGGCAAAAGGGTTACTACCAAAAGAAGAGTTGGAACGTATTATCGGTGAATTTTTGAAAGTTACTAAGTAAAATTGTGGAATTGAGGATAGACGGATTTGACGGATTTTCGTAGATTTTTCCAAGAAAATATAAAAATGAGCATTAATTTACAATTTAGTTCATTCTAATTCCTTGATTGTAGATTTTTTTTCTGAAAACTGAAAATTAATAATAAGGTTTGTTCCCATTCATTCGTTTTGCTACTAAGGGTGCTATGTAAAAAAAATAAGGTGAAAAAAAGAACATAAACTATAAAACTATAAACTAAAAAACTATAAAACAGCTCATTCACTCATTCACTTATTCACTTATTCACTCATTCACTGAAAACTACCTATAATGACACCATATATAATTACTCCTTTCTCAAAAAAATATTTAAGTAATTTGTTTGAACTTTGCCGAACAACTATTGAACAGATTTATTCCGCGTTATATGATAGAGAAGTAGTAAATTATTTTCTTTCATACAATCAGCCCGAAAATATTTTAAGCGATTCCAAAATTGGTTTTACTGCACTTGTGTTTTCAGATGATAATCTTATTGGTAGTGGATGTCTTTTAGAAAATAACATTAGGCGCATTTTTGTTCTGCCTAAATATCAACGAGCCGGAATAGGTACAAAAATTGTAAAGTGTTTAGAACAAAAAGCAATTGAAAATAGTTGCAGTTTAGTTGATTTGTTCGCAATGATGCCTACAATTGATTTTTATGAAAAAATGGGGTACTCCCAACTTGAAATTTGCAATTATAAAGTCAATAATAATCTTTGTGTTGATTATATGAAAATGTTTAAAAATTTGTAAAGATAAAAAGCCTGTTTAAAATGTACATTCAATAGCAATATTGCAAAAAAAACGAAATATATAATATAATATCACCCAATGATGAAAACCTTGTTCCCCATACCAAAAGACCTGTTCACCGCTATTCGTGCTGCGAATAGCGAAGCGACCGTTAGGCAACTTGTAATTCAGCAATTAGACTGCGAAGACATAAAACTCGAAGAAGATAGATCCGATGCCTCACACGAAA
>WRMI01000040.1 GCA_009777175.1 Marinilabiliaceae bacterium | reverse complement strand
AGAGAACATTAACCCGACCTTTATTGTTGGGTCGTGTACGTTATAGGATATTTCCTTTTTATCTATTGTTAAAAAATAGAGTAAATTTTGGAGGTCTTTGTTTTCTTCAATTTTTTTAAATAAATCTTCGAAAAGAGTGCTATTTTCGTTAAGTATCAGTTTTATTGCTTCTTGAACGCCTTCGGCACTCCAATTTCTATTAAATTTATTTTCAATTAATTGACAAATTTTTGAAACTAAATATGGATATCCGCTTGTATAAAAACGTATTTCATGCGCTATTTCGCTGATATTCATTCCCGTTTTATGGTCGTTTTCATATTCTACAAGCATTGTTTCAATCTCTTTTGCCGAAAAAGCCATATCAATATCAAAATCAACGGCAATATTCCATGGCGAGTTCACGTGACTTTCTCCTGGGGTCGGCACATATTTGCCCTGTAAAATCATCTTCTGTTTTAGATTTCTGATATCATACACTCCTGCAAGAATGACGCTGTGAAAAGTATAATCTTCACCTGCATTTCTTTTCAAATATTTCTCTCTCAACACACCGAGAAACTCAACAAAGAGGTTGTTGTTCGAGGCTTTGTCGGACTCGTCTATCATTAGGACAATTTTTTTGCCCATGCTCCTCTCCGAAATGAAAAGGTCTAACTTCTCAAAATCTGTTACGCTCTCATCAACCCAAAGTTTTGCTTCTTCTTTATCTTCTATGAATAAAGACCGATATATCCTGCTTAACAATCCTTGGCAAAACCTTTCTTCATTGGCAAACATCATACTGGAAGAATTCTGAAAACTAATACTCGCACAAATATAACTACCCTCATCAATTAATCGTTTTTTTAATCTACCGATAGTGGTAGTTTTTCCATACTGACGTCCGCGATTGATGGTAAAATATTTGGCACCTTCAACCAATTGGAATATTTGATCGATCTTCTCGCTTATATCAACCATATAGTGCATATTAGGAACACAATTCCCTACAACATTAAATTCTCTCATAATTTTTGATTAAAAATTTTTGCAAAAATAAGAAAAAAATATAACATTTTTATTTTTTATACACTCAAATTTGAATATTTTTTTTACGACGAATAAATTTTAGTGGTTAGTGGTTAGTGATTAGTGGTTAGTGGTTAGTGAAAAAATTAATACAAATAATTAGTGTTAATTCGTGTCATTCGTGGCTAAAAAATTAATTAGTGGCTAAAAAAATTTAATTCATGGCAAGAAATAATCAAAAAATAGTTATAATTAACTATTGACAAATATTTTTTTTTGTTTTATCTTTGCACCGATTTTTTTACCGAAAATTGTGTTAAAAATCTGATTTTTAAGAATATAAATATGTTTTTGAATTAGAAATAATAAAATATTTTTTAAATAATATGAAACAGAAATTAATTTTTTTGATTTGTGCGGTGCTATTTTTTGCCGCAACAAGCGCAAAGTTGCAAATCGCAAATGCGCAAACAGTTTGGTCAGGAAATACCGATACTCAATGGTATGACGACTTTCCAAACCTGAACGACTATTTCCTCTCCACAGCAGAACAAGTGGCAGGTTTAGCCGAATTAGTAAACAACGGCAATACTTTTGCAGGGAGAACTATTAACCTCACGGCAAATATTTTGCTGAACGACACCACCAACTGGCAAAGTTGGGACGGAACAACAACAGGACTTAACCATTGGACACCTATTGGCAGAAGCAACCCAAGTGGCAGAAATTTTGGCGGTACTTTTGACGGTGCAGGGCATACTATCTGCGGTATGTTTATCAACATCACAACCTATATTACATACGTGAACGATAATGTAGGTTTTTTTGGTTATGTAACCGGTGATGTTACTATTAGAAATGTAGGTATAAAAGCATCTTTCATTAGAGCAGGTGCATATCCCAGTGCTTCTTGTGGTTACGTTGGCGCTTTGGTGGGAAATATGCAAGCGAATAACTATTCCCAAGGAGATGCCAATATTATTAACTGCTTCAATGAAGGAACCGTAACAGGATATGCCGCTTATATCGGAGGATTGGTGGGTTATATTATGGGAAATGTACAAGATTGCTACAATAAAGGTAATGTAGGTGGAATAGGCACCGGTTCAAGTTCTTCACGGGGTGGCTTGATAGGTATCAGCAATGGATATATAACTAACTGCTACAATACAGGAAGTGTAAGTGGTTCAAATTGTTATCGTATAGGAGGATTATCTGGTTATCATGATATTTTTCAAGCAAAGGACTCTTACAACTCAGGAAATGTTTCTTCTTACATTACCTCAGGTAATACTTCAACAAATGTAAGTGCTCTGGGTGGTCTATTTGGAGGGGTAAGTGTCTCTTCTGGATACGGAGGAGTTATCAACTGTTACAATACGGGAAATGTAACTGACGGTGGAGGAGGAACCTCTCATTATGGTAGCGTTGGCGGTTTTGCGGGTAGTGCGTATGGACCCATTACCGATTGCCACAACAGTGGTACAGTAATTGGTTTAGGAAACGACACCGGAGGTTTTGCAGGGTATGGCAGTCCTACGATGATCAATTGCAGTAATTCGGGTGCTGTTAGCGGTATTGATAAAGTTGGTGGCCTTATCGGGCAAGGTTCTTCAGCTGCTTTTGATAGCCATAACAGCGGAACAGTTTACGGACGAAATGATGTTGGTGGGCTGTTTGGGCGTTCAACGGGAGCGTACAACGGAGCCGTTGACCATTGTTATAATTCAGGTGCTGTAACAGGAACGGGCGACAATATTGGTGGGTTGGTCGGTTACTACTATCAATCGACTCCTCTTATAATCCGCAATAGTTTCAATAAAGGTAGCGTAACAGGTACTGCACACAATGGTTACCAAGCGGGCAGTGAGTATGTTGGTGGTATTATTGGTTATGCAGATATTAGCGGAGTATTTAACTTAAGCAACTCCTACAATATTGGAAATATCAGCGCAAGCGGTTATATTGGCGGCTTGGCAGGTTTTACAGAAAGTACAACAATTATAAATTGCTACAATGCAGGTGGTGTTAGCGGATATGAATATCTCGGCGGAATGACAGGATGGAAAGAAGGTGGCAGCATTACCTATTCATATTGGCGCACAGACGGACCCAACGGCATGACCTACGGAGTAGGGCACGGTACTTTCAATACAAATGCGCAAGGCAAAACAACTCAAGAACTAAAATCAGAAGTTTTTGTCGATTTACTTAATACTCGCACACGGACAATGAATGTGGCAGATGTTACACATCCTTACTATTATTGGGCGCAAGATACTCAAAACAATAATTTAGGATATCCTGTTTATGGTGATGCGTCCATTAATTTTGTACCAAACGGAGAGGGAGTTTCAACAATTACTCCCGGTTATGAAGTATTGCCAAACGGTGGCACGGCATCATTCCTTCCCGAGCCCGAACGTGAGGGCTATGTTTTTGCAGGTTGGAATACAAAACCTGATGCCACGGGTGACGAATTTACTACCGAAACCGAAGTTTATGGACATACTTCTGTTTATGCATTTTGGAGAAGAATTATTTACATAACAAATAACCCTGATTTTTCAATGACATATAACGGTTCAGCCGTGATAGATCCAGTGAGTCAATATAATTGGGGATATATTACTTACGACAATTACGAACAGCCATATACAAGCGTGTCAGTAATTGCCACATCTGCTATTTTTGATGATAAAAATGTAGGTACCAACAAAAATATTACTGTAACTTATGAACTGACAGGAGACCATGCTTGGCGTTATATTATCGAACCTCATATATTCACCAATACTACAATAAATGCTTTAACATTAACTCACAATATCAATATACCTAATAAAATATATGATGGAACATATAATGTAGAGTTTACGGGTGGTCTCACAAATGTTATAGAAGATGATGACCTTGTTTTAAATGTAGTTTTCAAAAGTGGCAGTATCAACGTAGGATATACTACCGTTACGGCGGAAGTTTGGGAAATTATTGGTAACGATGCGTTAAATTATATTTTACCTGATTTTAATCAACAAAGTTTGTATATCAACGCTTTAACGTTAACACATGATATAACAGTTGTTCCTGTAAAGGTTTATGATGGAACTAATATTGCTGAATATACCGGTGGTTTAACAAATATTGTTGTCGGCGACGAAGATGGCGTATCATTACACCCCGATTTTTATCTATATTATTCTTATGGTAGCCATGTTCAAACCGATGGTCCTATTTATGCAGGAAATTGGAATATTGTAGGTACAAAAGCGACTAATTATACTTTGCCTTCTTGGGTAACACAAACGGCGAGCATCATTTCTGCACCGTCAGTAATAACCATAAATAGTCATCCCGTTTCTTTAACAAACGTAACAGAGGGCTGCATTTCAGAAAGTTTATCAGTTTCTGCAAGCGTAACTGAGAATGACACGATGAGTTATCAATGGTATGAAAATAGTTCGAATAGTAATGAGGGAGGTACTGCAATTTCAGGTGCAAATAATGCCTCTTTTGCGATACCAACAAATATAACGGCTTCGGATAGTCCATATTATTATTTCTGCGAGGTACGTGCTACGGGTGCTGTGTCGGTACGTTCTAATGTTGCTACGGTAAATGTTTTAGCGCCTGTAATTACCATAAATACTCAACCCGCAACAATAACACGTGTAACAGAGGGTTCCATTTCGGGCAGTTTTTATGTTTTAGCAACTATTCCATGCTCAACGCCAAGTTATCAGTGGTTTAGCAACACAACCAACAGCAATGTAGGCGGTACAGAAATTTCAGGCGAAACAAGCGAGAGTTTCACCATACCAACAAATCTAACTGCTGCTAATAGCCCTTATTACTATTTTTGTGAAATAAGTGCCACAGGTGCAACATCTGTACGTTCTTCTGTTGCAGAAGTAATTGTTAATGAAGTTGGTTCGGATGAATATTTTATCGTAAATCCGATAGCACAACCAAAAGATTATCATATAATTATTCAGTGGGGTAATCCGACTTATTCAGGCAATGGAGGTTCAACCAATGATAATTACAATATACCAAAGGCAATAACAGGTTATACGGTTTACCGGCTACAGTCGGGTCAACCCGAATCAGCATGGACTTTGCTTTCTGGAAATGTTGAAGCACGTAGTTATGCTGATAATCAATGGAGTAGCCTTTCGAACGGAACATACCAATATGCCGTTAAAATAAACTATGCAGATGGAAGTAAGTCGCCAGCATCGTTGTCAAATATTTTGGATAAACAAAACTCAAAGTCCTCACTACAAGAAGAAGATAATTTTGAAATTCCAATTTTATCTGAAAATACTGAGAATATTACACTATATCCCAATCCTACGGGAGGAAAGTTTTCAGTTTTCAGTTTTCAGTTTTCAGATGTAGGGGCGTATAACATACACCCAATTGAAATATTTGATGTAACAGGTCGTCTTGTCCACCGTGAACCGTGTACCGTGAACCGTGAACCGAGTCCCGTGTACCATGCAACCGTAGAAATAGATATTTCATACTTACCAAACGGAATCTATTTTGTTGTTATTGAAACAGATAGAGGCAATAAGTCAACCCATAAATTAATTAAAAAATGAAAAATAAATCGAATATAAATATAATAAATATAAACGAGATGAAAAATAGATTTTTTAGGTTATTTTTAATAATAATGATAGTAAGTGCTCCGGTTTATATATCGTGTGGTGATCTTTTTAAAGAAGATGAAGGAGAGCCCAAGGAACCGGATCCCAAAGAACCAGAAGAAACAGCTTTATATGTTTCGCCGAGGAATTTTACCTTTGCGGCAGATGATACCCATGCCCAATATGCAAATATTAGCACCAATGCAAGTGATTGGTTTTTTGATACAAATTCTGATTGGCTCGCTCTTACAAAGTTAGTCGAAACGCTGATGATTGCTCCACAATCTGTTAATACAAGCAATCAACCTCGCACAGCAACAATTATAATAACTGCTGGCAATACCGAATCTGTTTCCATAAATGTAACTCAAGAGGCAGCCGAACAATATAATGAAATTGTAAATAGTAATTATTCCGCATGGGGTACACCTTTGTTGGTCGCACCTTATTCGTTTTCGGGCAAATTATGGGTAAATGAAGATTTCAACGGAAAATATTATTCCATAACTAATTGGGCAAATAAAATAATGATATTTTTGGATGTCCAAAATGATAAAATATTTTTAGACACAAGAACAGTTATTTTTGAGTATGACGACCTCAATTGGTGTATGGGAGTTGGTTATTATATCGGAGATACTTTTTATGCACAACCTGTATCCTATCAGCATGAAATTCAATACGATAGCTATAACAACACCTTAGATTTCTCTGGTTATGTTGAAGGTTACGATGCTGTTTTCGGGTTGATAGGAAGAGATAATTCAACGGGAGAGGTACAATCATTTTCAGGAGATACCTTTTATTCAGAAGTATCACTTCAATTGTATCCTCAGTCAAAATCGGGTGAAACTCAAGGAAACGGAAAATATTTAAGACCTCAAAAAAGGTTATAAGTTAATAATTAATATTAAGAGGCAACAAATAAAAAGATGTTGCATATTTGGAAATACCCCGAGTTGCGGTTACGCTAACTCGGGGTATATCCGAATAGTGATTGGTGGTTAGTGGTTAGTGATTAGTGATTAGTGGTTAGTGATTAGTGGTTAGTGACTCATTCACTCATTTGCTGATAACTGAAAACTGAAAACTATTAATGCGTTCTCAACTTTGCGCTTTTGCGTTAAAATAAATTCAATATTTCGGTAAACTCAATAACTATTTCAATACGTTCAATAACAAACCAAAACCTTTGTACCCCTTTTGGTAAAATAATAGGGCTTTTCGAAGTGGATGCAAAGATAAAATGTTATCCAATATCCACAAATTGTTTTATGATGACACCATTTTTTTTTGCGAGATGTGAATAATTCAAAAAATTTATCTATTTTTGCGCCCTCAATTATTTTAGAAATTTTAAATTTATCAATGCTTAGCCGCAGATTATTAAGAGTAAAGGTAATGCAGGCTGTTTACGCATATCACAAGAATGAGGATATGACATTTCAGCAGGCAGAGAACTATTTATATCACATTATTTATAAATCTTACGAACTTTATCATTTGTTGTTGTTGTTGTTGGTAGATATACGGCATTACGCTTATAAGCGCATCGAAGCGGGAAAAGTCAAATTCCGTCCCAAGCCCGAAGAGTTAAATCCAAATACCCGTTTTATTGATAATATTCTGTTAATAAAGTTGTCTAAAAATCCGCATTTGAACAAGTTTGTAGAACAAACGGGAATGTCGTGGAACAATCACCCAGAAATGATTCATTCTTTGTTCAATGAAATTTCTCAAAGTACACTCTATCAGGATTATATGAACGAAAAAAAAACATATTTTGAAAATGACCGTAAATTTATCGTAAAAATTTTTGAAAAAATAATTGCTCAAAACTTAACACTTTATTCAAATTTGGAAGAACAAAGCCTCTATTGGAACGATGAAACCGAATTTGTTATGAATATGGTAATCAAAACTTTAAAAGAATACCAAAACACACCCGAAAACAATCAACAGTTATTGCCCGAATATAAAGACGATGACGATAAAGCATTTGTAACCTCTTTGCTACGAAAATCAATATTATATCATTCCGAATTTTTAAAATTGTTAGAAAAATATTTGCAAAATTGGGACTTAGACCGAATTCCTTTTTTAGATATAGTTATTATGGAAATCGCTTTAACAGAAATTTTGGAATTTGGAGGTATGGCACTGAAAATTTCTTACAACGAATATGTTGAAATTGCCAAACATTATTCTACACCCAAAAGCGGATTTTTTATTAACGGAACACTCGATAATATTATTACAGACCTTAGGAAAGACGGTAAAATCAATAAAATCAGAGAAGAATTGTTAGAACTGAACTAAAATATTAAGTTATGAAATATCAATTATCAATATTTTTAATTATTTTATTATCAATTAATTACGCTTGTACTGGCAGGTCGGGAAAATCTGTTGCCAGCTCTGGTGGCGAGCAAGATAGTACGATAATATCTTTTGTTACTGAGATTCACGATTTTGGAACAATTAATAGTGGTGAATCGGTAGATTGCAGTTTCGAATTTAGCAACAAAGGTAAAAAGCCTCTTTTGATACAAGAAGTTATTGCAGGCTGCGGATGTACAAATGTTAAATTTCCTAAAAAACCGCTCGCTCCAAATCAAAAAGGTACAATTGAAGTTACGTTCAATTCAGCGGGACGACAAGGATATCAGCATAAATCAATAAAAGTAATCAGTAACGGTAGCGAAAAACCTGTCATTTTAACATTTCAAGTGAACGTACAACAATAAAACTCAAAATATCTTTAAAATAGTATAAATTAACATCTTAAATAATTTTTTATGAATTTCTACCCATTATTTTTACAGGCGGCACAAGAGCCCGAATCACCTAACTTTTTGATTCAATTTGGTCCATTGTTATTACTTGTGTTTGTGTTCTATATGTTTTTAATCAGACCACAACAAAAAAGACAAAAACAATTGCGCACCTATCGCGAACAATTGCAGAAAGGCGACAAAATTATTACCACCGGTGGTATTTACGGACGTGTACACGAAATCAAAGAAAACAATAAAGTTGTCATGGAAATTTGCGACAATGTCCGAATTACAGTAGATAAATCGGCAGTTGTGATGGATATGACTGATTCACCGAAGTAAAATGATAACGCCAAAACAATTCCTGAATAAAATTAAAGGCATAAAAATTAATCGCGATGCCTTTATTTTTTTGATATTTTTATTTATGGCAACTCTGTTTTGGTTTTTAATTGTTTTAAGCGAAAATTATACCACTTATTTTACAATCCCTGTTGAATTTGTTGATATCCCCGATAACGAAACTATTATCGACCAATCGCATGAAACTGTTAAACTGAAAATCAAAGGACGAGGTTATTCTATTTTGAGACAAAAAGTAAGTAAAAATTTTAACACAATTTACATCGATGTTTCAAAACTAAACCGTATTAATAAAGAAGGAGATGCTTATTTACTTCCTGCGTTACAGCGTGAAAATATTCAAAATCAGATGCTTTTTGGATTAGAATTAGAAACGGTTGAACCGGATACTTTTTTTATTTTTTTAAGCAAATTAGCCCAAAAAAAAGTTGTAATTCGACCAAACGGAGTGATAAACCCCGAAAAACAATTTTTACAATCGGGACCAATTTCTTTTTCACCCGATTCAATTGAAGTTGTGGGACCCGTAAATATCATTGATACATTAAGTTATATAAATACTGAATATTTTGTTTTTGATAAAATCAAAGAAACAATAAGCACTGAAATCGACTTAATAGAACAAAAACATATTACTCTTGAAAGTAAAAAAGTAAAAATGAATGTTCTGATAGAACTATTTTCTGAAAGAACTATTTTTGTGCCCATTACATCGGTCGGACTGCCCGATAGTTTGATTATTAAAACATTTCCTTCCGAAATAAAAATTACATATCAGGCAGGAATAAGTCAATTTGAAAATATTAAACCTTCTGATTTTACCGTAGTTGTTGATGCAGAACAATTTTACGACAACGACCGCCCTACCCGACTTCGCATTAGAATTGACAAAATACCCGAATTTATCCACTCTTTCGACTATTCGCCCTTTTTTGTTGAATATATCATAGAAAACAAACATTGAGTTTAAATCAAAAAATAGCAATCACAGGAAATATAGGTAGCGGAAAAAGCACTGTTTGCCGTATATTTGAGACAATGAAAGTGCCTGTTTATAATTCTGATATCAGAGCAATGATATTGACGCATATTGAGCCGCAAATAATCTCTGTTTACAAACAAATTTTTGGTAAAGATATTTATAAATACGGTTTTTTAGATAGAAAAAAGTGCGCTGCAACTCTTTTTAATAATAGAGAGTTGCTCAAAAAAGTTGAAGAAGTTGTTTTTCCTGCAATAATTAAAGATTTTGAGACTTGGTGCGAAGAATATGAGCATCAAACACTTTTGTTTGAATCAGCGCTTTTATTTGAAAGCAAAATGTCCAAAATGTTTGACCAAATAATATTTGTATCCGCCCCCGAAGCCCTTCGGATACAAAGAGTTATGAAAAGAGACAATATCTCATCACAAGAAGTGCAAAACCGCATCGACAACCAATGGAAAGAAAAAGAAAAAATTGGATTATGCGACTATGTAATTGTAAATGATGATATAAAACCTGTAATACCTCAAATATTAGGTTTTGTAGGCACAAATTTTCAAAAAAAATTTTTTGATAGTACAACAATTCACTGATGACTTTTTGGTAATTTTGCAGGTTACCGTACAACTTCATTTGATTTTAACTTATTCATAAATCCACAAGTTGTTCTGTAATTGACTCCAACTAAATTTTTGCGAAATCGCCGCAAATAGTTCTTTGCTGAAAATAAATCTGTGTTTATTATTTTAATCATAGTCATTGGTCTGCTTTTTTCTACTAATTTTAGTAGGACATTCTAAGTCGCAGCCAGAGCAAGGATTTCGTAACTGTTTACAATCAAAAGTGTAAATTGAAAAAGATTTTTTTCCCGCTACAAAAAGATTTTTATTTTGAATTTTCATTCGGTAGGCATCTGTTCCATTTCCCAACATATTGCTATCTAAAAGAATAGTACGGAATTTCCCATGTTTTGAAAAACTTGAGATACGTGGATTTCCCTTTTCAGAGGTCAGGATATTTCCTCCTTCTGTTTTTTCAAGATAAACGGGATTGCAGCACCCTGAAAACTCCCCCGCCTGATTGCCCGACACGCCATACGATGCAATAAATGTGCCATCAATGGTAAAACTTTCAATTTTATGTCTACCCGAATTGGAACAATAAATAGTGTCGTTAATGCAAATAATATCAAAGGCATAACTCGGTATAACAAAACCATGTGGACTTTTTATAAAACGTATCAACTGACCATCTTTGTTATATTGAACAATAAGTTTGTTGTCGGCATCTGTTACAAAAAGATAATTGTTGGAAATTGTGAAAGCGCAATAATCGGCATTGTCACTGCAGGCTTCCCACTGGTCAATTAATTGTCCATCAATGGTATACAATTCTATTTCTGTTGGATAGAGAACAAAAATAGTATCATAAATGGCAACAATATCTCGAACGTTAGAGTTTATTTCGAAATCATATTGCTTATTTCCTTCAAAATCGAAAACTGAAACTTTATCTTGTAGTGCAACAAATATCTTATCTTCGTATATATCAAAGCTTAAGACATCTGATGTTAAATCGAAAGAGTTAGCTTTTTTGTATGGTGAAACAAATTCTGTTTCTTGGTTTTCTGTATCACTGCTTCCAATTTTATAATCTGATTTAGTTGAAAAGCCCACATAAAATCCAAATCCAGCTATTAGCGTGAAAATAAGGATATTAACTATTATTTTTAGCGGTTTGTTCATAATTATTTAGATACTAATTGTTTTTAGCCACTAATTACACAAATTAACACTAATTTTTTGAAATTGTTTGTTATTGAACGTATTGAAATATTGAGTTTACCGAAATATAATTATTTTTTTTTGGTTACACCGAGAAGGCACAGAGTATCACAGAGATTTTATTTACTCACTACTCATTACTCATTGCTCACTACTCATTACTCACTACTCACTACTCATTACTCACTACTCACTACTCATTACTCACTACTCACTACTCACTACTCACTACTCATTACTCACTACTCGTTACTCACTACTCAAATCTCACTACTCAAATCTCACTACTCGCTACTCACTTCTCTCCAAAGAAATCATAAAAATAAATAATAGTTTCTAAACCATTAACGAATTGTTCGACGGGCCAACTTTCATTCGGGCTGTGAATAGCGTCTTCTTCTAAACCGAATCCCATCAGGATAGATTTAATTCCGAGAATTTCTTCGAATGCTGAAATAATAGGAATTGAGCCACCACTACGCATTGGGACAGGACATTTTCCGTAGACTTTTTGATATGCTTTTTCGGCAGCTTGATATGCAGGAATATCAATGGGGCAAACATAACCGTATCCGCCGTGTAGATGCGTAACTTCAACTTTAACAGTTTTAGGAGCAATGCTTTCAAAATGATTTTTAAATAGTTCGGCAATTTTTTTGTAGTCTTGGTTTGGGACTAACCTTGTCGAAATTTTAGCGAATGCTTTTGAGGGAAGTACAGTTTTCGCACCTTCACCCGTATATCCGCCCCAAATTCCGCATACATCAAAAGATGGACGTATTCCTGTTCTTTCGTTAGTAGTATAACCTTTTTCGCCAAACACTTCTTCAATACCGATTAATTTTTTGTATTCCTCTTCGTTGTATGGTGCTTCAGCCATCATTTTGCGTTCTTCGGGAGTAACAATAATGACATCGTCATAAAAACCGGGAATAGTAATATTTCCGTTTTCGTCAGTCATTTGGGCAATCATTTTCGCTAAAACATTGATAGGATTTGCTACTGCACCGCCAAATAACCCTGAATGCAGGTCTCTACAAGGACCCGTAACTTCTACTTGCCAATAGGCTAATCCTCGCAGTCCTGTTGTGATTGAAGGAATTGATGGCGCAATCATCGAAGTATCAGACACAAGAATAATGTCTGCCTTTAATTTTTCCTTGTTTTCAGTGCAAAATGCGGGAAGATTTGGCGAGCCTACTTCTTCTTCGCCTTCTAACAGAAATTTTACGTTACATTTGAGCAATCCATTTTTTAACAAATACTCGAATGCTTTGACATGCATAAACGACTGTCCTTTGTTGTCATTTGCACCGCGAGCATATATTCTACCGTCAATAATTTCTGGTTCAAAAGGATTTGTTTTCCAAAGATCCAATGGATCAACGGGCATAACATCCATGTGTCCGTAAACCATTACAGTTGGGTAGTTTGCATCAAGGAATTTTTCACCGTAAACAACGGGATTTCCTTTTGTTTCACATACTTCTGCTTTATCAGCACCCGCTGCTAACAAATAGGTTTTGTAAAGTTCTGCAATTTTATACATGTCATCTTTATGTTCTGAAATAGAACTGATTGATGGAATGCGGATTAGCGCGAACATTTCATTTAAGAATTTTTCTTTGTTCTCGTTGATATAAGTCTGAATTTTGTTCATTTTTTAAAGATTAAAAATGTATGAATAATATTTTTGATTAACGGTAAAATTTGGATAATATTGTATAAATTGTAAAATTATTTTTATACTTTATATCACTACTGACCGATAAACAAATAGCACCTACCTAATTAATGTAACGTAGAGTTTGAATTAACACTTTTTTTACCTTATTTTTCCTACTAAACAATAGTTCGACACGGCCCCACTAACCACCTTAATAGATGATGAAATCCTCTACAATTAACCTTATTATCATATTTATTAATATATTGAAAATAAGGAAATAAGGTCTGGTTGTTATGGAAACAAACTATTAAGGAAAATAGGCATTCCGTTCCTATTTTCCTATTAGAACCATGTTTAAAAATAAATTTTTTTTCACAATATTGTTATTGATTACAAAAAAACATCTATCTTTGCATTTTAAAATAAATGATTTCAATATGAAAAAAGTAATAGGAATTGGAAATGCGTTGACTGATATTCTGGTTAGTATTGGGAACGATGCGTTTCTTGAAAAATTTTCCATGCCCAGAGGGAGTATGCAATTAGTTGATGTAGAATTATCTACGCGTATTTTGCAGGCAACTGAAGGAATGGAACGTGCACTTGTTTCGGGTGGTTCAGCTGCGAATTCAATACACGGATTGGCTTCACTTGGTATTGAAACAGGCTTTGTTGGTAAAGTTGGTAAAGATAAATGGGGCAATTTTTTTGAATCTGATATGAAAAATAGAGGAATCAAAACAAATCTTTTCAAAAGCGAATCAGAATCGGGTCGAGCAGTTGCCCTTATTTCACCTGATTCAGAGCGTACTTTCGCCACATTCCTCGGCGCAGCAATCGAACTTGACGCTAAGGAAATTACTCCCGATATTTTTGACGGTTACGATTACCTCCACATTGAAGGATACCTCGTTCAAAACCAAAACCTTATTGAAACAGCTTTGAAAACAGCTAAAGAAAAAGGTTTAATAGTATCATTAGATATGGCGAGTTTTAACGTGGTCGAACAAAATCGACATTTCCTTTTGGATATGGCTGATAAATACGTTGATATCCTTTTCGCAAACGAAGAAGAAGCAAAAGCTTTCGCTAATGTTAAAAACGACGAAAAAGCTCTTGAAATAATGAACTGCTATTGTGAACTTGCTATATTAAAAAGAGGTTCAAAAGGCTCAATCATCGGATTTAACGGAACGAAAACAGTTATCGACATAAACCCCGTCAAAAGCATTGACACAACAGGTGCCGGCGACTTATACGCAGCAGGTTTTCTATATGGACATGCGAATTCTTTGCCTCTACAAAAATGCGGACTAATTGGCTCACTTACATCTGAATACGTTATCCAAGTTATCGGACCCAAAATACCCGATGAAAAGTGGATAGAAGTTAAACAGAAAATTAAAGTGATTGCTGGATAGAGGGTAGATATTAGAGAGTTCGGTGAAACTTTATAGAGTGCATCGAGACTACGCAGGTCAATGATTTAGCTTGCATTATTTATAAGAAATGAAAATATCGGCATTTTAAGCCACTTTTACGAATTTTTGCGACCCCATAAAAATCTTATATTGTTGATATTCAGTGTATTAAAAAATTATTTTTTAATAGTGTCGAAGTCAGGAGAAAGAATATCGTGTGCAAGTTGTAACGTAAAAATATCAGCACCTTCTTTATTCAGATGTGTAGCATTATAAAAATAAGATGTATCAAAACAAAGAGAATCAGCAGAATAGTCTAAAAACGGAAAATCATATTTTTGCGAAAAATAGTGATAAGTATTTAGAACTTCTTTTTTATTCTTTGTAAAATCAGTCGCTTTGTAATAGATAGGGGAAAAAACAAGAAACAATTTAATATTATTTTGTTTGCAATGGTTCAAATAGGAATCGAAAAGTTTAATAGCACTTGGTTCTTTTTGAGCTTCAATGCTATCGTTTTGCAACACTTGGTTTAGAGCGGTATCGTCCCATAATTCATCTGTGGCATAAAAACCTTTCGTTCTAATGTCGGGACAATGTTTAATACCAAAAAATTCAAATAATCCTTGCATAAATTGCCCTTTTTGAGATTGATATTTGAGCAAAGGAAGTTTTAAATGATGAATTTTCACCCATTTCAAATGGTTATCAATTAACTCTTTATCAATATCTGACAAATAGGGCAGGAATCTTTCGTCAAAATCATTGTCGGATATTGCTAATGTTCCATAATCAACTTGATGTATGATATATTTAGGTCTTTTATTGAATTTTTCGAATGTCATGTATCTGATATATTGTTTGTTAAAATCTTCGCCGCCCGACATTCCGATATTAAATGACTTACAATTTAAAATAGTATCAATTATTAAAGGATTAATGTGTCTGTATGCCCGTGAAGAGCCCATAATTAGTACATCAGCGTCAATAGAAGAGGAAACTATATTGTTCCATGTTGAATATTCCTGAAATTCAAAACAATCGCCAGTTTTTCTTAATCCTTTTGTTACAGCATAATCAGTTATGTATAAGAAAATAAATAAGATAGCCGTAAACAACAAACTTTTTTTAATAAATAATTTCATACAATAATTATATTTAGCCACGAATTTGTTTGTTATTGAACGTTTTGAAATAGTTATTGAGTTTACCGAAATATTGAATTTATTGAAATACACTAATTTACATTAATTTTTGCGGTAAAGTTCTTTTAACGCAAAGTCGCAAAGTTTAGAACGCAAAGAACTCAAAAAAGTTTTTTTTTGCCGATATTACATCTCTAACAGGATTCACTCATTCACCCATTTTCTCATTCACTCATTCACTCATTCACCTATTCACTCATTCACTATTTTTAAAATTGAAAATATATAAATGTTTCAGCCACTCCGCCAAAAACAAATAGTATTCCTATCAAAAAATAATAAATAATAAACCTCAAAAATAGTGATTTTATTTCAGATAAATCTAATCCGTGCTGCTTATTTCTTTGTATCCATTCAATAATCAACATCATAAAAACGAAAATAAGAGGATATAAATAATTTATTTCAAAATAAGGAATCGCAAAAACGGTTTTACTAAAAATTCCGCAAAAATAGTGATATGCTTGATTTATGCTTTCAGCGCGGAAAAAGACTCTCGTAAGCGTTACCAATAAAAAAGTTCCACACATTTGTATAACTTCTTTAATGTTTGGCAAAATTTTTCCTTCTGCAACGATGTTAGTATATTTTCTATTCTTTTGGGATAAAATCAGAGGTAAAAACAAAATGGCGTTCACAGCCCCCCAAGCAATAAAAGTCCAATTAGCACCGTGCCACAAGCCACTTAATAGAAAAATAATAAACGTATTACGAATAATTATTGCTTTAGTACCGCGACTTCCTCCCAAAGGAATATAAACGTAATCTCTAAACCAAGTAGTTTGCGAGATATGCCACCTTCGCCAAAATTCAGCGACATCACGCGAAAACAAAGGATATGCAAAGTTGCGCATTGCATTGAAACCGAACAATCTCGCCGTGCCAATGGCAATATCTGAATATCCTGAAAAGTCGCTGTAAATCTGAAAAGTAAAGAATATTACACCAAGCAACAAGGTACTACCCGATAGTGTGCTATAATTTTCAAAAACATAATTTACATAAGTAGCGCAATTATCGGCAACAACAATTTTTTTGAACAATCCCCAAAGAATTTGCCTCATACCGTCAGTGGCTTTTTTATAATCGAAAGTACGTTTTACAAAAAACTGCGGAAGTAATTTAGTTGCCCGCTCAATCGGTCCGGCAACCAACAAAGGAAAAAAACTAATATAAGCGAAAAATGCAATTATATCATTTGTAGGTTCAATCTTGCGCCGATAAACATCAATCGAATAACTGAGTGCCTGAAATGTATAAAACGAAATACCAACAGGCAAAATAATATAAAGTGTATTAGGTTGTAAATGAACGCCAAACGAAGAAAATGCCGTTATAAAACTATCAACAAAAAAATTGAAATACTTAAATATACCCAAAACCATTAGATTCAAGACAATATTGCTCGCACTTATAATTTTACGAAATAAAATATTGTTGGAAACTTGTTTATTATCAATACGTTGCAACATCAATCCACATCCCCAACTGCAAAAACTTGTGAATGCAATTAGAATTAAAAAACGCCAATCCCACCAGCCATAAAATATGTATGACGCAACGATAATAAATAAATTTTGAATTTTCAGATTTCGCTGAAAAACAAACCAATACATCCCGAAAACTATCGGCAAAAACAGAGCAAAAGTGATGGAATTGAAAGGCATATATATTTTCTACACAAATTATAGAATTAAATTAAACTGCAAAAATATAAAATCACACAAAAATAAAAAAATAATATTGTTTTTTTTCTTAAACAAAATAATTAAAATGATTTTTTTTCGTTATATATTTTGTTAAGTTTTAAAATTAAACACGTTGCGGTACAAATTTTTCATATTATTTACTTTATTATTAAGTAGTTATCTATTAAAAGCACAGCGTGGCGGTACGTCTGTTTTTGATTTGTTGTATCTGCCGCAATCTGCCCGTATTGGTGCGCTCGGAGGTAATCAAGTGGGAGTTTACGGCGAGGATTTGGCTATGCTAATTAATAATCCTGCCATGTTAGACTCTGCTTTAACAAACTATATTTCAGTTAGTTATACTCCATATATTGCTGATATCGGTTACGGATTTGCCGCATTTTCGCATTCATTTGAAAAGATAGGGAATTTTGCGTTAAATCTTTATCATGTAGGATATGGCGAGTTTATTTCTGCCGATGAAACAGGGTTAATATTAGGAACTTTTTCGGTTAATGAATCTGTTATACACCTTGTTTATAGCCGCAAAATATTACCGCGAATTCATGTTGGGGCATCAATAAAACCAATTTTTAGTCGCATAGAAGTTTACAATTCGTGGGGAATGGCATTTGATGCAGGATTGTTTTACAGCAGCGAGAGTGGATTGGTTACTGCAGGTGCTGTTTTGCGTAATGTTGGAAGGCAAATTAACCCATACTATGAAACAATTGAATCAACCCGACCTGATTTTCAATTAGGGCTTTCAACAAAACTTGCTCATGCTCCGTTTCGATTTTCGATAACAATGCAGGATATTTTTTCAGGGTCTTTATTGTATGTAGTTAAAGATGAGGATGTTAATCCATATTTTATTGACGAGGAGGCATTAAAAGGAAGCTGGGGAAATGATTTATTGAGACGTTTTGTTTTTGGAATAGAATTTGTTCCAACAAAAAATTTTTATGTGGCTGCAGGTTATAATTTCAGACGGAGACAAGAGATGAAAATAGAAGAAAAATTATCAACGGTTGGTTTTTCGTGGGGCTTTGGAGTAAAAGTATATAAATTTAACGTATCCTACGGCTCGGCGCGCTATCACTTAGCAGGGACATCAAACCATTTTTCTATTTCAACTTCTTTGAATAGGTGGTAATTCGATTTCGACTTCATACAAATAGTGATAAAAATTTACTCTAAAATCTCTGATATTACCAAATAATAAAAGTCATCGTCATATTGGCATTCGCCTTTGGTAAAACAGCCCAAAATAGAAATCATATCGCCTTCAGAATAGTTACCTAATTTTTCACAATTATAAACTATTTTTTCTTCTTTTATAAGCACAAAAGTTGCGGTATCATTTCTTATTGCCACTACATCAATACCGGGACAAGCCATTTCGGGTGGACATGGCTGTGCTCTATGTCCAATTTTGCCGATAATAATTTCATTTGAGCCTTCACAGACAAAACTTTTTAGGTCGTATGATTCTGAATCTGAAGGTTCTATAATTTCTAAGCATCCACTAAAAGTGATTCCTATCAATAATATCACCAAACACGCTTTTTGTAAAAAGGTTTCCATTTTTATTATTTTTTTTAATAAATTTTACACTATAAAATAAACGAGAAAAAGTATCATTTATAAAGAATAACACCCAAGGCAAAAAATAACTTTTGCTTTTCAAGCTTACAAATATAAACCAAGATTAGCCTTATTTCTCAATAATGCCAAATATTTTCCTTAATTAACACAAAAACTTTTTCTACAGAGTACCGCCGATCCAAAACGTTGCTGCAAGTGCAATGATAGCGTAAAGTTCGGGGAACACTGCTAAAATTAGCGTTTTTCCAAATACGTCATAACCAGAACCGATACCTGCGATTCCGTTGGCACAAACTTAAAGCGGTTCTGTGCATTATTTTTGTTATTTATGCAAAATTAACCTAAACCCAAAGTTCTTCCAATCCAGAATGTTGCTGCAAGTGCAATGATAGCGTAAAGTTCGGGGAATACTGCTAAAATTAACGTTTTTCCGAATACATCATATCCAGAACCGATGCCTGCGATTCCGTTGGCACATACTTGCCCTTGACGTATTGCCGACAATAATCCGACTGCGCCTAATGCCAATCCGGCTCCAAAAATAGCGGCTGCGGCTGTCCATTCCATTCCGGGTATAAGATGTTTTGCAATTAGGAAGTATCCCAAAAATCCGTACAATCCTTGTGTACCCGGAAGAGCACTTAATACCATATAATTTCCAAACGCATCGGGATTTTTCTTCATAGCCCCTATAGACGCGTTTCCGGTGATGGTTACGCCAAAGGCGCTTCCAATTCCTGCCAGTCCTATCATCAGACCAACACCAATGTATGCTAAAACAATTGGTTGCATAATTTATTTATTTTTAAATATTTATAATTATTGTGTATATTTATATTTCAAACTATTCAAGCCCTCTAAAATCAAATATTTTATTTAAATCAATTTCAAGCCCTTTTATTACTTCGGAGATAATTTTAGAATTTTTTTGAGGTTCAACTCTGATTTCTGCCCATATTAAATAATCAGAATAAGTATCCACTAAAAATCGGCTACACGTAGTAATCGAGTACCCAAAGAGTACCCATTTGGAAAATTTTGCCAATTTGTCAGGTTTTATTTTAATCATCTATTTTGTTTAAAATTTTATGCAAAGATAATAAAAATTTCAATTCTAAAATTATTTCAGAAAAATAATCAAAAATAAATAATCGGAATTCCGAGTATTTAATCAGATATTTCTGATTAAATAATTTTAACGCGACGAAAAAATGTTTTGTTTTAATTTCTGCTGACAGCATACTTTCGATAAGTCCCCAAAATTCTCTCATTAACTAACCACTAACCACTACTCAATCACCCATCGTTTTAAACCTTTTTCTTTTTTTGAAAATTCTACACCAATTTTTACGAGTTTTCTATGATCGGCGGTGTAAGGGATGGCGTAATCATTGCTATTAATTTGTTTTAGAGCATCTTCGGCGGTGGCTTTGTCGTCCATTTTGAACTCGAAGACGAAAATATAGTCGGCAGTTTTTACTACAGCATCAGTGCGTCCTTTGTTGTTTTTGACTTCTGTTCGAATATATTGATCCATTAAGGTAAAAAGTTGCCAAAAAACAAACTGATAAAACTTTTCTATTTGCAGTTTTTTGGGAATCGCATCATATTCAATTGTAGCAAAATATGCCTTCAACATTTTCATTGTACTTTCAATATCACCGACACGTAACAATTTTATAAACCCTGTTGCAGAAAATTTTGAGGAAGAAGTACCAAAAGAAGGTGTGAATTGCTGTAAAAGTTGGTTGAGAAAACCATATTTAACTTCTTCGTTTGGGAAACCGAGGGTATATTCGTCTAATTCGAGGTCATATTCTTTAATTGTCAAGTAGCCACTTTGGTAAAGTAAAGGAATATAATCTTCATTTTCGGCACGATAATCCATAAGTGAGTTTGCGTCAATAGTAACATTGTTTTCAAGTATTGGAATCTCAAACCCTGTATTTGCGAGGTGTTTAACCAAGAAAGTAGGAGTGCCTGTTTCAAACCAATAATATGCAAAATCTAAATTTTCAAAAGTTTTTAACAGACTGAATGGATTATAAATGTCTGCGCTGTCTTTTGCAAAATGGTAACCGTCATAAAATTTTTTGAGTTTTGCAAATGCTTCGTCGTATGTCAGATTATTTTCCTCCGCCAATGCTTGTATTTCAGGTTGAAAGTTTTGCAATAATTCGGTTTCCGAAATACCGCATACTTCTGCAAATTTTTTATTTAGACTTATATCAGTAAGATGGTTTAAATCGCTAAATACGCTTACTTGTGAAAATTTTGTTACACCTGTAAGAAAAACAAATTTCAGGTTAACGTCTTCGGCTTTCAATACACCGTAAAAACCTTTTAAAATTGTACGTATATCTTTATTCAAATCAGGTTTGTCCATTGTGCTAATCAATGGTTTGTCATATTCGTCAATTAAAACAACTACTCTTTGTCCTGTTTTTTCATAAGCGGTGTGAATTAAGCCTATTAAACGGGAAGCGGGCGTTTTGTCTGCCTCATCTTTTCCCCAAACTTTCTCTAAGTGCCGTAAATTTGTATCCAAAACGGCATTAAAACTGTCTAAATCAATGTAGCTTTCGCGGTTAAAATCTATAAAAAGAACAGGGTATTTTATCCATTCTTTCTCTAATTCGGAGATTTTCAATCCCTCAAAAAGTTGTTTTTCTCCTTCAAAATAGTATCTTAAAGTAGAAAGAAATAAACTTTTTCCAAAACGTCGCGGACGACCAAGAAAATAAGGTGCATCATTCCGCAATAGTCTGTAAATGTGCATTGTTTTATCTACATACACATTATTTCCTTCGCGGAGTTTCTTAAAATCTTGGACGCCAATGGGCAGTTTTCGTGTTGTATTCATTTTATTTTATATTTAATAATTTATTTATCTAAATTTTAATTCTTGTTTTAAAAGTTCGTAAATTTCGCACCAATCTTTTTTGTAAAATTGTGTGGTTTCATCGGCAAGTTGGGTGTATGTTTTTGAGGTATAGTATTTGTCGGTTGCTGACATTTCATTTATACCGTAGTCGGTTATCAATGCTTGCAAAATACCTTTATCAATAAGGCGTTTTGCTCTGTCAATTTTTTCTTTCGAGAGTTGTAATGCTTGTAAAGATTGTATCGTACAAAAACAAATTTGGTGTGAGGGATTATAAACTAGGTCGTTGAGAAAATCTTTTTGGGATAACGAGCCTGCAATATAATCGTCGATTTGTTCAGCAACTTTATCGTCTGCAACAGGGCCTTCTATAATGTCATAATCGTGCGCTTGTTGGTCTCTTTCATTTAATCTATTTAAGACAACAAATTCAAGCCATTCATCATTGTATTCGACAAACTTTAAAACATTTAATTTCATTATTTTAGGAATATTTTCATTGAAGTCAAATTCTGTAACAATTCCTGTAGTTCTATTAAATTTTCCTTTTCGTTTTGCCCAAATTTCTGCTTGTTTGTACAAATTCGTAACATAAAAACCACGACCAAAATCTTTACCTACTTCGCAAAAATTGAGATCAATTTCATCTATTTCTGTATAACTACCGTGATATACTTTCATTTTTGTCCTCCATTTTGAAAGCAAATCAAATACATATCACGTACCGCCCACATTGGATTATCAGTATGCAATGCCCACCAACATTCATCGAGAAAATCGAGCCCGCCATATTTTTTTAGATAAAGATATGCGTTTTGACTATTCATTTTATAAGAACGTGCAAATTTATTGATAATAAAAGCAATAAATCCTACTTTGTTTTGAGTTTCTCTATCAAGTTTGCGTTTTTGTGATAATGTTTCCATATAATTCTCTTTTATAAATACACTTTTACCAACGTAAAATCCATAAATTTATTGCAAAAATATCAACAAAATTTGAATTGTAAATAAAAAATTTCATCTATATTTGCAGCCATTTTAATTTAGTGAATGAGTGAATGAGTGAATGAGTGAATGAGTGAATGAGTGAATGAGTAAATGAGTGAATGAGTGAATGAGTAAGTGAGCAGATATTAGAGTCTATATATTAGAGAGAATCCCGTTAGAGATATAATATGAGTGAATGAGTAAATGAGTAGATATTAGAGTTTAGAGAGAATCCCGTTAGAGATATAATATTGGTAGAAAAATGAGAAATGATTATTAAATTTATTGCGACCTTTGCGTTCTCAACTTTGCGCCTTTGCGTTAAAAAAGTGAATGAGTGAATGAGAGAATGAGTAAATGAGAGAATGAGTAGATATTAGAATATTAGATATTAAAGAGTCCCGTTAGGGATGTAATATTGGTAGAAAAATGAGAAAAAACTTAAAAAAATGCGTGAAAATCCGTCTAATCCGTCAAATCCGCGAATCCGCCTCAGGCTTTAGCCTGCAGTAATTAGTGGCTAAAAAACAATACAGATGAAATACATAATAATATCAATATTTTTACTATTTGTCCTGCATGTTTCTGCAGAAGAAAATCCTTTTATAGAAATGGATGATAAGCCTTATAACCAATATTTTGAATATTTAGAAGGAAATATTTACAGAGAGATTGAAGAGCGAGATTCGATATGGGTCAATCATATTGTAGCCCAAATGCGGGAGGCAGCCAAAGTATCCAAAAACAAAAAATGGACCCACGAAGCAGATTTTTGCGAAGGTATGTACCGATTTTTTCGCGACCAAAAAACCCTTTATAAACCAAATAATCAGAAACTGATGGACAGTTTAGCAATAATTTTTATTGACAAAATGCAACCTATCATTCAACAGGTAAGAAAAATAGATGCTTTTGATGTCGAGTTGCGGATTATGTTCAGAGTTTGGGTAGCTTACACCTACGATTTGAAAAACTACGAAATTGCCTTTCAGTATGGATTAGAGTTTGATAAAGCATTGTCAAAAGTTTCTGCAGAAGAGTTTCCGCTTAGACCCCGTTATTATTCCGAAATTGGAAAATTGTATTACTCTTTTAGAGAGTACGAAACTGCACGCTACTATTTTGAAAAGGGATTGGTTGGAGTTATCGCAGACAACCTATCTATAACAAATCAGGCAGTCATAAAAACTTTGTGGAATAATATGGGACTTATTTACCGCTATCATTACAATGATTTGGAAAAATCGGACTCCTGTTTTTTGCAAATTACTGAAATGAAACTGCAATATCCTAACCAACTATCTGGTTACGACAGTACATACATACAGCACGAATACGAACTTTGGATGGGCATCGCAAAAGGAAATTTAGGAACAAATCATCACCTTCGCAACGAATACCAACAAGCCATCCCGTTATTAAAATACTCTATCGAAAAAGCAACGGACAACAACAATCAGCACAATTTTCCTTATGCTATTGGAAAAGCGATTTTGTTGTCTGAAATTTTTATTGAACAGTCCGACTTGCCTCAAGCAAAACTCTATTTAGATAAAGCCGCCGATTTTTTAGACCGATTACAAAAAAGAAGTTCTGTATCTGGCGTAAAAACACAAGTCGATTTGTGGGTGAACTATTATAAAATGATGACCCGATACTACCGCTCTAATGGAGACAATGCGCAGGCGCTATTATACGCCGATTCTACGGCAGAAATGCAAATTTTATTAGAAGATGAGTTTAACTTGCGGAAGTTGCACCGAGTAGAACAGCAAGTCAAACAGGAAAAACTTGATGCCGAAATATTCCGCAGCAAAACCTATTTTCGAGGATTGATAATTATTTCGGTTTTTTCAATACTGTTGATTGCACTGTCATTGTTGCTCTACCGACTTTATAGCCAAAAACAAGCAGCATACAAAAATTTAACTATCAAAACAAAACAATGGGCAGAAATACCCGTCAAAGCTACCGAAACAACGTTGCCCGACCAGAAGAATAAGATAACTTTTGATGTGCTTACCCAATTAATGACCGATAAACAACTCTATCGCAAACAAGATATTAGTCTCGACCATACAGCAAAACTCTTAGGCGTAAACCGCGTCTACCTCTCGCAGACTATTAATTATTGCAAAGGAGGCAATTTTAATAACTTTGTGAACGAATTTCGAGTAAAAGAAGCAGTTATTTTGATGTCCGACAAGAAAAAGAATTACCTTTGCATCGAAGGAATTGCTATTGATGTCGGTTTTAATGATAGAAAATCATTTTACCGCGCATTTAAAAAATTTACAGGACTATCTCCCTCCGAATTTCGAAATAATTTATCGTTGTAACTATATATTTTGATAGTGATTCACGGATTTGACGGATTTTAAGGATTTTCGCGGATTCTCTTCATATTATCAGAGTGCTACTTACATTTGCAAATTTTCCTTAATAGCACCACATCCTACATATAACAATACTTTCATATTTTGCCAATGTATCTGGTGGTGGAACAGGACCAGAGAATTGCGTTGAAACAACGATTTTCTCAATATTACTATTTGGTTTCTGCGGTTTCGTGTTCATAATAGCCCATTGCATTATTAATGTACATACCCACACGCTCCCAATCTCTGCGCAAATTTCGAGCGTCAATTTCCCAACTTTCTAATCCTTCGTTTTTAGCTTTGCGTTCTTCATAATACTTTTCAATCGGATTGTCCCCGACTCCCCAAAAGTAAGCAATACCATCAATAAACGACTGTGTAATTGGATTGTTCATATTTATTTATTTTTTATTTTTTGCAAAAGTAGTTATTTTTTTTCAAAAACAAACAAAAAAGATAAAAAATATTTAAGTTACTCCTTTTTTCTCTTGAACACCCTTCCAAAAATAAATCCCTGAGAATTCATCCAATCCATATATCCTAATGATATGATTAACAGCAATATAGCAACAGAAAAAAGATGTGAGAATCTGAATAATTACAAAAAAAAGTGGTCGCAAATAATTATTTGCGACATGTAATATTTCCCTTTTAGGTACTTTTGCCAATATTTTTTAATATAATTATTTTTTTTAATATTAATCATTTTAAAATAAAAAAAATGAGACATAGAAATTTATTTTTAGCGCTCGCCTTTTTTGGCTTGAGTGCATTAGCAAACGCACAGTTAGTAGACAGCGGAACGTGCGGAAACGGTGTAACTTGGGAAATAACAGGCACATCCCCAAACTTCACCCTCACAATCGGGTATGACGGCGTAGGAACAGGCGTAATGACCAACTACGCAGCGGCAACAGATGCCCCGTGGGACACATATCGCGCCGACATCACCACGCTCGTTATCGAAAATGGCATTACTGACATCGGCGACTTTACGATGCCCGATATGCCAAATGTAACAAACCCGTTAACACTGCCCGCCACCCTTACGCGCATTGGACAGTACGCATTCACGGCAAGCGGTTTTACAGGCAATTTAATCATTCCCGAAGGGGTAACATCAATCGAAATGGGCGCATTTCGCCTTTGCACCGGTTTGGACGGAACTTTAACCATTCCTGCATCAGTAACTTCAATTGGAGAAAGGGCGTTTAGAGGCTGCACAAACATAACGGAGGTAATCAACAACCGATTTGAGCCGCAGACGATTGACGCAAATGTATTTCAAGAAGTAAGTTTAAACAACTTAACCCTCAATGTGCTGTGCGAGGATTTATACGGAGACGCACCCGTTTGGCAAGATTTCGGGACAATTACAGGCGGAAATGATGCAAGTTGCCCCACAGCGCCGTTTATGAGCGGAAACTGCGGAAACGGTGTAAATTGGGAAATCACAGGGACAATGCCGAACTTTACCCTCCATATCATTTATGACGGCGTGGGAACAGGCGTAATGAACAATTATCTTATTGGAACTACCCCGTGGTATGGTCAAAGAGCCAATCTCAAAACTCTGGTAATTGATAACGGAGTTACAGTAATAGCAAATACTGCTTTTGCCGATTGCTGGAATTTATCAGGAAATTTAACCATTCCCAATTCGGTTACGTCAATAGGCGATTATGCTTTTTTCGGTTGCGGCAATTTTACAGGAACTTTAATTATTCCTAATTCGGTTACAACAATAGGAGAAGATGCTTTTAGGAATTGCACCGGTTTTACAGGCGATTTAACCATTCCTAATTTGGTTACTTCAATCGGGGCTAATGCTTTTACTGATTGCAGCGGTTTTACTGGAACTTTAACCATTCCTAATTTGGTTACCACAATAGAAGCAATGACTTTTAGTTTTTGTAGCGGTTTTACAGAGTTAATTATTGGCAATTCGGTTACCTCAATCGGAACTTGGGCGTTTACGAATTGTAGCGGATTACAAAGAATAATCTCTTTGGCAATATCGCCGTCAACAGTAGGAACAGGATATTATAATTCTTTTCAGAATGTTCCCTCAACTATTCCTGTTAATGTGCCTTGTGTAAGCGTAAGCAATTATCAAACAGATTGGAGTTATTTTTCAAATATTTTATGTAACAATTATAATTTGAATGTTTTATCAAACGACAATTCGTTGGGCGTTGTCAGTATTGATGGATTAGTTTATTATTATAACACGCTTTATGCCACGTCCAAACCCGTTGGTATTTTCACGGGCTGGTCAGACGGCAATACCGACAATCCGCGCACGGTAATCCTAAGTAGCGACAGCACCTTTACGGCAATATTTATTCCTAATAATACGGATTCATTGTTGCAAAAAATTACGGAGTTGGAGAATGATACGGCATCTTGCAATCAAAATACCCTCGCATTGTTGGCACAAATAGCGAATTTGGAGAATGATACAGCCGCCTGCAACCAACACACACTTGCCTTGCAGGAACAGATAAATAATCTGGAAGCCGATACAATGCTGTTAAAAAACACTATAGCGGAGTTGCAGAGTGATACGTTTTTATTAAAAATCATCATCAAAGACTTGCAAGCCTCCTTAGATTCCTGTTTAAACGGACTACTCACCACCAAGAGCATTCATTTAGATGAGTATAGTTTGCGGGTGTATCCCAATCCCACGACGGGTTTGTTATACGTTTCAACCGTAGGGACGCGGCATGCCACGTCCGTACAGATTTACGATGTGGTGGGCGTGAACGTAGGGGCGTATAACATACACCCAGAAGATGATGAGGGGGTGATAGATATTTCGCATTTGGCAAGTGGGTTGTATTTCCTTAAAATAGATGGGAAGACGGTGAAAATCGTTAAACAATAAATTGTTTGAACTTTTTGTCTGAACCACGATTTTAGCAAGATTTATAAGATGGGCAGGATTAATCTTGCTAATTCTGAAAATCTTGTTAAAATCGTGGTTCAAGACAAAAGCGGAGACAAAATCATAAAGAATCATATAAATCACAGTTCGGACAATTTATTTCAAAAAAAATGCTACCTTTGCGCCAAAAATAAAAACGGAGCGATAATCAATGGAAAAATTACGGATTTTCTTCAATCAAAATAAATATTTTTGTTTTGTGGTGTTGTCGTGTCTTGCTTTTGTTGGGGTTTGTGCGTTGTTTATAAGGAGAGAATTTTTGTGGTTCCCGTATTTGGCGTTGGGAATTATCGGTATTTATGTGCTTTTTTTTCAGATGGAAAAGTTTTTTTACCTGACGGCACTGATTGTTCCTTTTTCTATCGAACTAAGAGATATTATTCCCGAAGTAAATTTTGGTTTTTCGCTCCCCGCCGAGTTGATGCTGGCTGCAATGACAGTCGTTTTTTTACTGAAAATATTGTTAGATAATTCTTTTCCGCTTGCGGTTACGAAGCATAAAGTCAGTTTAGCGGTTTTATTTTACTTGTTTTGGATATTTTTAACCGCCATTACCAGTACGCTGC
>WRMI01000039.1 GCA_009777175.1 Marinilabiliaceae bacterium | reverse complement strand
TTGGGTGAACGAAAGCAATATTCATTCCATCGGCACCTTTGCGATGCACTTCGTCAATCAATTGACATCCTCGCTCTTTGGCAATAATTAAGGCTTCGTTCACGTTTTCAACAAAATAGGCAATGTGATGAAAACCAGGTCCTTTCTTTTCTATAAATTTTGCAACAGTACTTTCTGGGTCGGTTGGTTCTAAAAGTTCTATTTTTGTGTCGCCAATCTTAAAAAAAGCCGTCTTTACCTTTTGTTCAGGAACTTCTTCAATTTTGTAACACGTTAAACATAATACATTTTCATAATACTTACGTGATTCTTCTATGCTTTTTACAGCAAAACCAATATGGTCGATATGAGTCATATTCATAATTACAATGTTTTAATGTGAAAAATTAATATCTATTATTCTGCAAAAATAGTCATTTTAATTTAAAAATACAAAAAAAACATTATTTTTGCATCATTAAAAAAATGTTTTCAAATCCACAAAGTCCCGAAAGGACAACACTTTATTAACCGCTGACTTTAGTCTGCGGACGAAAAACAAAAAATCATTTAACTTGCTGCGTAGCAGCAAAATGTGTATAACCCCGACTAAGCGGAGCGCAAGTCGGGGTGCAAGTGTGTGCTTATGAATAATACAAGTCAAAAATCGAAAACTAAAAAATCATATATTTATATTATTGCACAATTAAAAATAACCCATTATCTTTGCAAAAATTTTTAAATAAATAATATTAATTAAATTTTAAATTTTTAAGTAACATGAGTACAAATTCTTTAATTATTAAGAAGATGAAACAAGTAAGAACATTTTTATTAATGCTCGCCATTTTTGGTTTGAGCGTATGCGCGACGTTGGCGCAAACAACGTACAGTATTAAGTGGGATGGCTCAGATTATAACGTTTATATGGGCAGTTCCAACGTTTTTTCGCATAGTGTTATGCAAAATGCCATTGACTTTATTAAAACTGATGCAAACGGTGCTAACTGTACTATTGATCTTTATCATGCCAATGGTGAAGACCCTTTAGATTTGGGTGGTGGCAGCGGTAGAAAAATCACTTTTGAAGGAAATTGGGGAAACATTACCCTTACGGGAAAAGCAACCTATTCAAGTTCGAGTGGTACAACGGGAATTTTAACCAATGGAATAACCGTTCTTGATGGTATTATGTTAGATAGCAAGGCAGAACTTACGGCTACTGGAAATCGTCCAATGATTTACAACACAGGAACAGGTATTCTAACCATTTCTGATGGTATGGTACAGAGCACAGGTGCAATGGCTACAGGAGTAATTATCAATTACGGAACGATGCAAATCACAGGTGGTATTGTTAAATCAGCGGGAATCGGGGGCGATGCGGTTAGTAACCATGCATGGATAAGTGTACTCGGAGGAGAAGTGCAGAGAATTGGGAGCAACGGAATCGCTATATATAATTATAGCAATGGTACTGTAAGCATTGGTGGTGGTACTGTATCTGCGACAGGTGCAACAGGAATTGCTATTTCCAGCAGGATAGACGGTGAAGTTCACGTGTATGGTACAGCAATTGTTACATCTGAAAACACAAGCGACACTACCCCCGGTACAATTTATTTAGGGGATGAAAGTGATAATGATTATTATCGACTATTTATTGAAAGTGGAACTGTAAAAAACACCGCTACAGGAGGTCATGCAGTTTATAATGACTCAGTGGGAGGAGTAGAAGTTAGCGGTGGAACAGTAATAGCAACCGAAAATAATGGCATTGCTATTCAGAACAATCATAGCGGCGAAATCGTGATTAGCGGTGGAACAGTTTCCTCATCCAACTATGGCAATGCGATTTACAACGATTATGGAACAATCACCGTTAATGGAGGAAATGTTTCAGTATTAAATGGTACTGGAATTTACAACAATCATGGAAATATAGACGTAAATGGTGGTGTAATTGCCTCTACTTATGACAATGCAATTTTTAATCTTGAAGGAAACGCAACCTTTAACGGAGGCGTTATATTTGCTTATGGCACAGGAATAGAAAGCGTAATTGATGGCTCTTATGATATGAGCGGCAATGCCGTAATTCTTGCGTGGAACAAGTTTGCTGGCACAACTGAATATTTAGCGGGAACAGATGACGATATTTATAAAAATCCTTCATCTGCAACGGCAGTATGGGCAAAACAGGGCAGCAACAGCGGTATTTCTGTTGAAAATGGTACAAATTCAGGTTTTATTCCTATTGATGATGTTACTGTGTCACAAATTTTGGGAAATTATACGGGTGTAGTTAATGCTGTTATTTCCGCTTTAAGTATTAACCAAAATTTTAACGGAATAACTATCGAACTAAAACGGTCCGGTTCAAATTATAGCCTTGTGATTGCAGAATTAGATTTGGGAAATGGAAATATTTTGCCCGAATATGAGTTAGACAATGTAACAATTACTCCGGCGGGCGAGGGCTACGAATTGTCGAAAAGCGGTCCATTGAACATCATTATTCCTGTGGTTGAAGTACCTCCAATTCTGCCATTGTTCCCCGAAGGTATGACTTTTAATGATGTCGAGGTTGCGATAACTCTCATAAATGCCAATATTGAAAACGGTATTTTAACTATGGAAATTAAGGGAATTGCTACATTAGGTTCAATTTTCCCGATTACTATAAATGTTTACTTTAACGGAACTAATTTAGGAATTACTAATTACGAATTTGGAAATTCAAATTTGGTGGTATATCCGAATCCAACTAATGGTCAGTTTTCAGTAGTGAGTAGTGAGATGTCAGTAGTGAGTATTGAGATATATGATGCAGTAGGTCTTCTTGTACACCGTGAACCGTGTACCGTGAACCGTGTACCGTGTACCATGTACCGTGAACCGTTTACCGTGAACCGCGCAACCGTAGATATAGATATTTCGCATTTACCTGCAGGCATTTATTTTGTGAAAGTAGGAAAAGAAATGGTAAAAGTAGTTAAAAAATAGTGGTGAGTAGGGGCAAACCTACGTGTTTGCCCTAATTTAGGGGCGACTTTCAAAGTCGCCCCTTACTCACAACCAATCAGCAGTGTAAATTCGTAAAATTGACAAAACAATTAACAATAAATATAATTAATATATAATTAATAAAATAATGAAAAAAACGAGAATATTTTTTTATATTTTACTCTTTTTAGTATTGGGCATAAGCGTTTCTTGGTCACAGTCAGGTAATGTTGGACCTCGAGGTAATTTTTACGACGACCCCTCAGATGGCATTTACGTTTCACCGAGTGGAAATGACGTAACTGCAACCGGTTCCATCGATGCCCCTTTCAAAAGTATAAACACTGCTTTGAACGCAGCATTAAATAGTTCTTTATCAAGTGCCACTATAATATTGCGAGGTGGAACCTATCAAGAAAAACGTGACGTTCGTGTTCGAATGTCAAATGTAACCATAAAATCTGCAAAAGGTGAGTGGGCTGTAATTGATTTGACTATCTATGATCCCGGAAATGATCAACATTCAGGAGTTTTGTTTTATGCAAAAGATGAAAAAACAGGAGGTATTGTAAAAGATTGTAAACTACAATGCGTAGAAGTAAAAGGTGGATTTTATACAGTTTGTTTTGAAACCACATGGGAATGGGGAGAAGCCTATCCCGATAGAAAAGGAGCCTCAAATATCATCGTAGAAGACTGTATTCTTCATCACTCCACTGACGATGCAGTTAAAGTAAAACCCGGTTGCGAACACATTACAATCAGGTATAATGAAATCCATAATTCAGGGCAAAGACATGCCCACTTACCTGACTTTAATACGGGTGAACATAATGCAGAAGGTATTGATAATGTCAATGGAGATGGGATGCACGTTCATAATAACTATATTCATGATATTTGCAGTACGGGAATTTATGCCAAAGGGGGAGCAACAAACGTTATTATTGAAAATAATATTATCGAACAAGCGTACGCAGGCGGAATTATGCTTGGATTTGATACTAGCCCGCAATATTTTGATATTATCTTGAACCCTGAATATTACGAAAACATTAACGGCATTGCCCGTAATAACTTGATTATTAATGCAGGATGGGAAGGTATTGGTTTATACGCTTCAAAAGATGCTCAAATTTACAACAATACAATTATTAATGCAGTTTCTGGACCATTAAATTATCATAGCCCAATTTACTTTGGTGTCGCAACTCAGGATTGGGAAAACTTTGAAGGATGCCCGCCAAATATCAACCCAAATATACATAATAATATTGTATATCAGCCTTCTACGTACTACAATAGAATGATAGACATCCGTTTTGTTAAGGATTTTTATGATCCCGTTTTATATCCTGGACTTCTTAATTTTGATTTATCTTCTTTAGATGGCAATCCAACAATGGACTATAATTGTTACTTTAATGCAGGTAAAAGCGCAACTTTTACAGATAATCGTCCACCTGCCGTAACAAATATGGAACTTCTTGCATGGAAAGAGCATATCAACAACGAAAACAACTCTATTGAAATTGATCCAAATTTTGACAACAATTATATGCCATCTAACTCGCAATGTGCCGGAATGGGAATCCTATATCCCTTAATAATAAATGAGCCTATTGGCATGTCTGAATCTTATATGAATCAAAATATTATGGTTTATCCTAACCCTACGAGTGGAAAGTTTTCAGTTATCAGTTTTCAGTTATCAGATGTCAGTAGTGAGATGTCAGTAGTCAGTATTGAGATTTTAGATTTTGCAGGTCGCATTGTTCACCGTGAACCGTGTCCCGTGAACCGTGTACCATTTAGCGTGAACCGTGCAACCGTAGAAATAGATATTTCGCATTTACCTGCTGGTATTTATTTTGTAAAAGTAGGAAAAGAAATTGTAAAAGTAGTTAAAAAATAGTGGTTAATGATTAGTGGTTAGTGGTTAGTGATTAGTGATTAGTGGTTAGTGATTAGTGGTTAGCGGTTAGTGGGGGCGGCTTTCAAAGTTGCCCCTCGCCTCCAACCCACAAACAAATTTTCACCTTGTTTTTTCTACAAAAAAACCTTAGTAGACAAATGAGTGAATGAGTAAATGAGTAGGGGCGCACCCTTGCGGTTAGTTGTTAGATATGAGATATGAGGATTGTAACAACAAGCGCTCAAAAAACATTGTGTAAAATCCTTATTTTCAGTAGAAAAATGGAGGATTGATATCCGAAATATAGTGCTATAAAAGGGATCTTCAAAAAAAATGGTTTATGAAAAATGAACGACTATTTAGTATAATTAATTAATTCTACAATTGATGTTAGTTAAATTCCTATACTGAAGTTAGAATAATTAGTGGTTAAATATTCGTTTAAAAAATGAACCCGATTTTTTGTTAAATTTTTCCCAATAGTCATTTCCTTCACTAATTCCTGTAATAGATTGATAAATTACTCCCCAACCGGGGAAACCTCCAAAATTTCGGTCATCAATGTAAATATCAGCAAGAATTTTTCGACTAAAAGTGTTGTCGAACTCTTCTTCGGGATGATTTGCGTTAACGGCATAAAATTCTACGCCATTCTTTTTGCAATAATCAACAGCATCATCTAAAAACTTTGAATGTCTGTAAGTCCACAGTATTAGGTTGTGTCCCTCTTTTTGTAATGCCTTCATTGTGTCAAAGGCAAAAAACATCTCTTTTCCAATGGCAGGAAAACGATGTTCTACTATTGTTCCATCAAAATCTATTGCAATGGTCATAATGATTATCTATTTATATAAAATCTATTTAAAATTTACATTTTTTTGGGGCATACTTGCAGGTTTGCCCCTACACTCATTCACCCATACACTTATTCACTCATTTACTTTTTCACTGATAACTGATAACTAACATTTACTTAAGGGTTTTTTCAAAAGGAATTCTATTTAATAAAGAGCGTCCGAGCGTAATTTCGTCTGTATATTGGAGTTCGTCGCCAACAGCAATGCCACGCGAAATAGTTGTAATTTTTACCGGGAATTGTGATAATTTTTTGAATATGAAATAATTAGTTGTATCGCCTTCAAGAGTAGCACTTAAAGCGAAAACTATTTCATCGGCTTCCCCGTCGGCAACTTTCTTTTCCAACTCGTTGATATTCAAATCATCGGGTGAAACGCCATCCATTGGCGAAATAACCCCTCCAAGCACGTGATAAATACCTTGAAATTGCCCCGTATTTTCAATTGCCATAACGTCTCGAATCGTTTCCACTACACAAATAATTCGGCGGTTTCGTTTGTCACCCGCGCATATTGAACATAAATCCCTATCTGAAATGTTAAAACAACATTTACAATATTTAATTTCATTTCGGAATGCACTTATTGTGTCTGTAAAACGGGCAACATCGGCTACATCTTGTCTCAAAAGATATAAAGCAAGCCGCAACGCACTTTTTTTTCCTATTCCAGGCAGACGAGACAATTCGTTAACCGCATTTTCAAGTAATAGAGACGGATATTGTTGATACATTTTCAAAATTTTAAATGCAAAAATAGGTAAAATTTTTGAATAAAATAGAAAATGCAAAATATTTTTTGAAATAAATAATTTCACTTTTTTACTAAAATTTGCAAATATAAAAAAAACAATTAATATCTTTGCAACCCAAATATAAAATATATTATGAAAAAAACTGATTTTTTAAAGTATGAATGAAAGTTATGTTTTTCAATTATTTATTGTATGATTATCAGTGAAATAGAAGCTACCGATGCAATTCAGCCCGTTTTTTATTGTGATTCTTTGTTCAAGTATAGTCGGTTCAAAACTTCTGAAGTTAGTGTTGGTAACGTGCTGCTCGGCGGCAACAATCCTATTGCTATTCAGTCGATGACGACAACTGACACAATGGATGCCGCCGCCACAGCAGACCAATCTATCAATGTTTTTAATTCGGGAGGAGAAATAGTCCGCATAACTGCACAGGGTCAGCGTGAAGCAACAAATCTTGAGGCAATTCGCAAAATTATTTCAGAAAAAGGTTACACGTTTCCTTTGGTTGCAGATATCCACTTTAATCCATCTGCTGCGATGATTGCTGCTACTATTGTTGAGAAAGTTCGTATTAATCCGGGAAATTTTGCTGATGGAGTTAAAAAGTTCAAACAAATCGATTATAGCAACAACTCTTATCTGTTTGAAATAGAAAATATTAAATCAAAATTTATTCCCTTTATAAAAACATGTAAAAAGCATAATTGTGCCATTCGGATAGGTGTAAATCATGGAAGTTTGTCTGATAGAATAATGTCCCGCTACGGCGATACTCCGCACGGAATGGTCGAGTCGTGTATGGAATATTTGCGGATATGTGTTGCAGAAAATTTTGGACAGGTTATATTAAGCATAAAATCGAGCAATACGCGAGTTATGGTGCACACTGTCAGGCTTTTGTCAGCAACAATGAAAAAAGAAAATATGAACTTTCCTTTGCATCTCGGAGTTACTGAGGCAGGTAGCGGTGAGGATGGTAGAATAAAATCTGCTGTTGGAATTGGTGCACTTCTTGCTGACGGATTAGGCGATACTATTCGTTTTTCGCTTACTGAACAACCTGAAAATGAAATTCTTCCCGCCAAAATTCTATTGGATCATTTTCAAAATATCCAAAATCACAAACCCGTTGCGCCAGCAAACTTTTCAACTTTTAATCCTTACGAATATTCAAAAAGAAAATCGCACCAAGTTTTATCATTCGGCGGAAAAAATATACCTTTGGTTGTTGCAGATTTGAGAGATAGAAAAACTGATATTAATATCTTAAATTTTCCTGATGCTATTATTGTAGATAATCAGTTAAATATTAACGATTTAGATAAAAAAACTATTCAAATTATCCCTTATAAATATTGTAAAGAAAACAGTGATTCAAGAACAATTTTGCTTTACGAAAAATCGGATATTAATAATATAACTACAGACCATCCCATTGTTATTCAGTTAAATTACAACGATTTAGATAGTGCCACTATTTCTTATTTAAAAAAGAGAGATGATATAATCATATTACTGACCTCGTCAAACATTAACACTATTGCAGAACAGCGTGCCTTTTTTCTGAAAATGAATGAAAATCAATTAACTCATCCAGTAATTATTCACCGTAGATACAACACCGACAGCAAAGAAACGTTTCAAATTAAGTCATCAGCCGATATGGGAATATTTTTTTTGGATGGTTTTGGTGATGGGCTTTCATTATCAGCACCAAAAATTGAGATAAATTGCTTAATAGAAACTCATTATGCAATATTACAGGCTTCGAGGGTACGCTTTTCAAAAACCGAGTTTATTTCTTGTCCCGGTTGCGGGCGTACACTATTTGATATCCAAAAAACTGAGGCACAAATCAAAGAAAAAAGTTCACACTTAAAAGGATTAAAAATAGCCATTATGGGCTGTATCGTAAATGGATTGGGCGAAATGGCAGATGCTGACTGGGGTTACGTTGGTGCCGCAAAAGGAAAAATTTCTCTTTTCAAAAATAAAGAACTTATTGAAAAAAATATACCCGAAGAAAAGGCGGTAAACAAGTTGATAGAGGAGATTAATAAAGAGGTAACTATTGAGAGATACCCCAATTCGACTGATTAGACAGGTTTTCACGGATTTTTAGAATATTTTTTGTCTAAAAAAGTAATCGCCTTGTGCTGACAGTTTCTTGAAATTATCAGTTATGAGTTATCAGTTATAAGTTGTCGGTTGTCAGTTATCAGTTATCAGTTATCAGTTAATGAGCTATCAGTTGTCAGTTATCAGTTAAAATCTAACTAATATCGACACACTACACTCTAATATCTACACTCTACACACTAAACTCTAAACACTACACTCTAAACTTTACTTACTCATTTTTTTCAGGTCTTTAGCTTGAATAGCATTATCGGCTGCTGATTTCATCATTTGATGCGTGTGGAAGTAAAGTTTTGAGTCTCCTGCGCCAACAATAATTTTATAAACTCGTGTTTTAGCGGTGGTTCTTGTGGGACCTACTTTATGCATAAATACAACATTGTTATCGCGTCTTGCGATTGCTGCCTCAATTTCTTCGGGCGTAACAAATTTAACAGCATAAGGATAAACCGCTTTAATTTTCTTTTCGTCATTAATATCTTTTGCAACTTCGTTTTTCAAAAGATAAAGAGTTTTGTCTGAAAGGTTTCCACCTTTCTTTTTAGAATATTTTTTAAATCCCAAATCGCCAATGAGAGTAGGGTCAGCCAAAACTTCATTGACATAAGCCTGCATAAACAGGATAAATGCTTCAAGTTTATAGCTGTAAGTGTCGTCGTCTACTTGGGCGTAGGAAAGTGGTAAAGAGCAAAGGTCGGGCAAATTTCTAAGTTTTTGGTCGGGTTGTCCCATCAAAAGGCTTAAAAAGTCGAAACGTGCCTTAATTTTGTCTGAATCAAAAGAGGCAACATTGTTGATAATAAACGATAAATCTGGGTCGTTTTTAAGTTTCTCAAATTCTTTGAAAGTGATGTATTCAACAGGAGTCAAAGTCCATGCACGATCCATTACTTCTTTGATTTTCCAATTAAATTGGCTTAATTGCACTTCGTCCCAAACCACCATAGTTTTTGAGGTAAGGAACCTTTTGTAGTCATCCAGCGTTGGGATGTGTTGTTGCGCTATTGCCACGTTTATAGCAATGCCAACCAATAAAATCATTACTGTTTTCTTCATTTCGAATATTATTACTAAATTATTATTTTTAAATATGCCCTTAAAACGTTAATTTTACGGTTTTTGTTTCATTTTTTTGATAAAATTTTCATTTTTTTTTCAATTTTTTTTTATTTTATAAAACAAAAGTACTATTTTTGCGTATTAATACCAAAAATAAAATCGAAAAATTTTTAAAATAAAATTTATGATAACAACAATTTTTAATCGATTGATGTCCTTATTTTTTTCTGACCAAGAAGAAAAAATCGACCAGGAGAGCAAGTTGAGGTTTTTACCACTGAATCTTAGCCTTTTTTTATTAATGCTGATAGTTTTGGGCGAGAGCATATTGTCTATCATTCATGATAAGCCAGAGTTAGCAATTCCTTATTTTACCTTAGGTATAATAATGGGAGTTACATTTTTTGTTTTAAGAAAAGTGTCCCCGGTTTACTATATAAAAACATTGGTAGTACTGTTTTTTTTAACGTATGCTTTGTTTATCGTACTTCCGGGCATTGCGGATATGGGTAAGTATGTTGTCCTTTATCTACCTTTTTGGGCAATAACAAAAGAAGGAAGAAAAGTAGGCTCCATATGGTCACTCAGTTTCCTACTTTTTATGGTTTTGTATTTTGCAGGTTTTCAGCATATTAGCGACATAACTCAACAATACAAACCTCTTGATGCCATAATTTATTGTTTGATTTATGTTTCAGCTTACACGATAGCATATTCTTTTGAATTTTTAAGAGCAGAAGTCAGACTTGCCAAAGAACGTATAATTTTAGATATTCAAAATCAGAATCAGGCGCAAGAAGAAATTATCGCAAATCTATCACACCAAGTTAGGACTCCATTGAGCAATATTACGGGTATGATTGGTATGCTTGAGGCTACAACCATGAACGCCGAACAACGTGATTTTATTAATACAATTCACGTTTCTACCAATAATTTAGTCAGTGTTGTCAATAATTTAGTAATGACAACAAAAACAGCCGCTTCAGACCCGCAAGAAGTAATGAACTTTAATCTCTACAAAACAATTAATAATGTTTTAGAACTATTCCCTTACGAAAAATCTAAAACGCGTTTTAATTTTTTGTTAGATGCCGAGATACCAACACAACTAATGGGAAACAGTTTGAAATTAAAGCAAATTTTTCTCACGCTCATCAAAAATATAATCAAATACAACAAATCTGCAACTAACCAAATTACGATTGATGTAGTTGGAAAAGAAAATATGCCTGATAGAGTTTTGTTGTTATTTCGCGTTACCAGCGATATAGTTTTCGAGAACAAACAAAAATCTCTTAGCAGTAGTTTTTTCAATAATCAGGAATTAGTAAAATTAAATACAAGTAAAATAATCAGTCAGTTAGATTTGGCTATCACACAAAAGATGATAGAAGTTGATGGTCATTCGTTAGCGATAATACCTCAGTCAGAACGCACCATTTTTGAATTTGAATCATCATTTACGATATCAGTTTCAAAATTGTCATCAGCCACAGCGCCCGTAATTACAGAACAAAAACCTATAATAACTCAACCACAAGTAGCTAAAGAAGCAACAGATATGAAAAATGCCAATATTTTATTAGTAGAGGATAATTTTAGCAACCAGCAAATAATTTCCCTTTATATAAAGAATGAAGTCAAAAAGATAGATATCGCATTTAATGGCAAAGAAGCCCTCGAAAAATTTGGACTTGCTAAATATGACCTTATTCTAATGGATGTTCAAATGCCAATTATGGATGGCTATAAAGCGACACAAAAAATTAGGGAGTTAGAAAAAAGCACAAATTCGCATATCCCAATAATTGCCGTAACTGCAAATGCCTTCCCCGAAGATAAAGAGCGCTGTTTTGCCGCCGGAATGGACGACTATATCAGTAAACCATTCCAACCCGAAGAACTTATTGAAAAAATAAAGGAAAACCTTGGAGAGTGAGTTTTTGTTCCATTTCCAAAAGTGTCGATTTTTTATAAAAGCGGATTTTTGGTAGAATTGCTCATAATAGTAACAGAAGTTATGGGAATTGAAGAAAATCCAGCTACCTGTCGGGTTGTTCTCTAACTTTTATTCGTTATGTGCGTGTGTTATTCCATACATTTTGTCAATCGTCGGACTGACATATTTTGCAAAAGCCGCATGAGCAACAGAAATCCAGAGAAGAAGCCTAAAAAATGAGTAGTTAAAAGCGACAATCAAAAAATTTTTTTATACCCAATCGGGGTATAACCCGTATATCTTTTGAAAAACCTGCCAAAATGGGACGGAGTGCAAAAACATAATACATCGCTAATGTTTTTCAAACTCATGTCGGTAGATTTCAGAAGTGCTTTTGCCTCCAAAATAATGTATTCCTGAATCCAGTCGGATGCGTGTTTCCCGCTTATTTCATAAATAACAGTCGAAAGATATTTGGGGGTCAGGCATATCTTGTCGGCGTAAAATTTCACACTATGTTCCTTACGGTAATGCTCCTCCACGCTCTTAATAAATCGCTCATATACAGCCATATTGTTATTCAGAACGGTCTTTTCAGGTTTATTTTTATGGCAAATAATGAGGTTGTACAAGTTATAAAAAGTTATCTGAAAATAGTTTTGAATGATTTGCATACGGTAGATGTTGTCTCTGTCTGCAATTTTTTCTTTCATGGTATTGAAAATCAGAAAGTATTCCTGCATTTCTTTTTCCGAAAGGTCAAAACGGGAATGTTCCATCAAATTATTGTGGAGGTTGATGGTTTCAAGAAAATGATTCTGGGAATTGAAAAAATATTTTCTCACCACCATAAAACCTGCTTTGAAATCGGGGCTGACTTCGGTGGTTTGGAAAATTTTGTCGGGTTGAATCACGCACAATTGATTTTTTGACATGGTTATTTTCTTCAATCCGAGATTAAATTTTATATGACCATCCACGCACAATACAATCATTGCAACGGTACTTAACCGTATGGGATAATCTGTTACAGATATAAATTCCGACACTTTGTTTTCACCCGAAAAATTATCAAAAATCAGAAAATCTTCTTCGAGGCTGTCGTTTTCAATATTATCACGGATAACATTAAAACCTATTTTTAAAATTTCATCTGACATCAATTATTTTTTTACTTCAATGGTTTGGTTTTTCATATTGATAGTAAATTCGGTGTCTTCGAAGAAGTCGAGTCCTAACAGACCGTCGTAATCGGATAGGATGCCATGTTTAATAAAATCATATACCTGAACTTTCATATCTTTCACGGTATGTCCGAATGCAGATATTGTTTCTGTTTTAATGATATCAACTTCAATAATTCCACCTGCGGTTTCAGCCATGCCTGTATTAAGAATATTATTAATTGGAAAGTTAGCCATGAGCAGCGCATTAAGGTCAAATGTTGTATTTGATGCACCTGTGTCAAGCATCATTTTAAATTCATGGTTTTCGTTCGTCTGAATGTAAACTAATATCATTCCGCTTATAGGGTCTTTTTTAAACTTGTACATCACTTTAAAGGTGTTGAATAAATACTTCCAAGCACCGCTCTTTTGGGTCGTGGTGTCACTCTGTTAAAAAAGTGTGTTGTTTTTTTGTATTCTTTGAGCAAAGGCTTGTCGCGATAAGCAAGTTCCCTTTTGTCTGGGCTGTGATATAAAACCACGCCTGAAAGGATATCCATTTCCTGCTCATTTCTTCTTATGGGATTTCCCAACACAATCCACTCGTCTGGATAACTTTTCTTGATGTCTTCGATGCTGCGCTGCGCAAGTACATCATCTACAACTGTTTCTCTATGTTCTATTGTTTCCATTTTTTATTATTTAATATTTATTATGATATGAAAAACGGTGCAAAAATAGAAAAAAATTTTGATATGAAAAAATTGTTATTTTCTATTTCTATTTTTTTTACTTCAATTGTTTGGTTTTTCATATTGATATTAGTATTTACATCTACCTTAAACGTAAAGGGTTGAGGTTATAACGGGCCTATCAAGTAAAACAACATCGTTGCCAATAGTTAGTGTTTCTACATTTTCGATTTCTTTTCGCCAATTGTAAATTTTAATAAAAGTGGATTTCCTTTCATCATCAATAAAGTCTCCAACAACGCCAGTTTCATCAATGCTTTTGAAGAGGCTCTCAGATTGGCTATTCTTATTTTTTTTTCTTTTTTTTGCAAATAAATACTTATCGAATTTTATAGAATAATCAATTGTTTTATACTTTTTTATTATTTCTGTAAAATATTCATCGTACCAATTGTATATTTCAGGATTAATTTCCATTGTAAATTGTTCGTTATTAATTTTACCCGGAAGATTACCACTTCCTTGTATCACAAATTTACTCCCTTTTGATGTTTCAAAAATATAAACTTTCATATGTGTCAGGTATACTGCTAATTGAAAAGTGTCATCTTTGTTGTCTAAGTGTTGGTATGTGTAACGTATCAAATCTTCATTTTCTTTGAAAAAAAAATTCTCTGACGTGATAATGTTCAACCGTTCAATGAATCCGTCTTTCATCAATGAGGCGAGGTCATTCACATTTTGTCTATTGTATAACCATGTACAAAGTGTCATTTTCTTTATAGTTAAATTGTATTTGTAAATAAATGCTACTATAAAATCACCGAACAAGAATGAACCATTGACGATTGCAATTATCTTATCTTTTTTGTTAAAATCAAGTTGGTCAACAAAATCCCACGCATGACTGTAATCAACCATTTTATATTCATATTGTTGAGGCTTTACATACCTACATTCGATACTTTCTTTATTTGCTTTTTCCATCATTTGTTTTTCTTAAGTGTTGAATAAATACTTGCAATAACCTGTCTTTTAGGTCTCGGAGTAACCCTGTTGAAAAAATGTGCCGTTTGTTCGAAATTTTTGAGCAAAGGCTTGTCTCGATAAGCAAGTTCTCGTTTGTCGGGACTGTGATATAAAACTACCCCTGAAAGGAAATCCTGTTCATACTCATCCATTTCAGGATTTCCCAACAAAATCCACTCGTCAGGATAACTTTTTTTGATGTCTTCGATGCTGCGCTGCGCAAGTGCATCTTCTATTACTGTTTCTTTATGTTCTATTGTTTCCATTTTTTATTATTAATTATTTATTATGATATGAAAAACGATACAAAAATAGAAAAAAATTTTGATATGTAAATAATTATTTTGGAAAGTTTTTTGCTTGCTTTTAAAAATCAGACCCCACGTAGCAGCACTCCGCAAGGCAATGCATTGAATTTATTGAAATGAGTGCAACGTAGTTAACCCGGTAGGGGCGTACCTTTGCGGTCGACCGTAAGGGCAACTCGGGGGATATCCAAAAAAAATGGATGCATTCCTAACGGAATGCAAAAAACACTCATTCACTCATTTTTCTACCAATATTACATTCCCAACGGGATGCCCTCTCACTACTCACTACTCACTACTCATTACTCACTACTCATTCACTCATTCACTGAAAACTGTATTAATCCGACTTTTTGAGCAAAAATACCAACTTTTATGACTTGACAGTTTAGTATTTAACAACTACTTTTGCACAAAATTTTTTTATCAAAAGTATTCATTTTAATTTATTTAGGTAATGGTTCAAAAGATGATTAATTTATTCAATGTACGATTTGTATTTGCGTTGGCATTCATGTTGTTTCCATTCTGTTTGAATGCACAAAAAGACGAAGTTTCAACGTTGTTTGGCGGCGATAGTGATTATCGTATAGGTGGTTATGCCTCGCTTGACACTAAATTTTCGCAAGTGGATAATGGAATGGGATTCCTTCTTGGCGTAAAAGGCGGACTTATTTTTAACAGTATATTCTCGGTTGGAATAGGAGGATACGGCTTACTTCCCACAGCAAAAACTCATTTTGATTGTCCCGTTGTAGGACATGAAAACGAAAAAAGCACTTATTGGACAGGCGGTTATGGCGCAGTAATTTTAGAGTACATTCATTCTTCCAACAGGTTGCTGCACTTTAATGCCAATACGCTTTTGGGGTTTGGCGGTGCATCTTATTCTGTACGGTATCAGGTATACAACGAAGAGGACACAAATGATGTTCAACATCCGTCAAAGTTTATTTTCGTTGTAGAGCCGGGAGTTGCAGCAGAATTGAATGTATCACAATTTTTCAGAATCTCTTTGGGAGTTAGTTATCGTTATGTTCCTAACTTCAAATTTGCGTATGAAGGAACATCGCTTGCTCCAACAACGACTTTTAATGGCTTTTCGGCTAATTTGACTTTAAAGTTTGGGAGTTTTTAACCTGAATTATTCTCAAGAAAATGGATTTTTGCACACAGATAACACGGATGCGACAGATTTTCACAGATTTTGTTTTTGGCAAGATAGCCTTGAAAAAATCAGTGTATATCAGTTTAATCTGTGTCATCTGTGTGCTTATGGTACATGCAAACAGCACCGCAGCAGATACGGTTACGATGACCATGACATTGAACAAGTTCGGTAACGTAAAATTTAGCGTAAAAGGGTCAGGATCAATAACAATTGATTGGGGGGACAGAACAATAGATACACGAAACCTTACGCCCGGCGTTGTTACGTACAGCCACCATTATACAAAAAAGGCTCATCGTAAAGTCATCATTTCTGGACAGAACATTACGCATTTTAATTGCAACGGTTGTAAAATAACGGACTTGGACGTAAGTAACAATACCGAACTGCAATCATTGCGGTGTGCCAGAAACAGATTAACGAATTTGGATGTGAGTAGGAATAGTGCGCTAACACATTTAATTTGCGACAATAATTTATTAACCATATTGGATGTGTGCGCTAATACTGCGCTAACAAATTTAGTTTGCGACAATAATCGACTAACCGTGTTGGACTTAAGCACCAATACATCACTGACCATCCTGCATTGCTCGGAAAATCAATTAACAAGTTTAAACTTAAACAAAAACCGTTTATTAACAAATGTAATTTGCGAAGGAAATCAATTAACGAGTTTAGAAACGAGCAATACAAACGCGCTAATGTTTATGAATTGCCGCAAAAATAGACTCACAGCCGAAGCACTGAATATTCTTTTCGGCACATTGAACGCAACACAAGAGGAAGGGAAAATCCTTTACATACGCAACAATCCCGGAACAAATACCTGTAATCGTGGCTGCGCAACAGACAAGTTTTGGAAAATTGATACCTCGTTTATGTAATGAAAGGACTCTTTTTATACGTATTTTTAGCGTTTGTTTTAGGAATAACGCAAGTTTACGCACAAACGGAGGAACAAAAAACCTTGAGTGTGAAAAAAGATGGTATTTTTAAAAAAGTTTTCAACAAAATTTATAACACTAATTCATCGTCAAAAGTTGATACTCTGAAAACTCCCTCGCCTGAAATGTTATTCGGCAGCGTTGAAGGATTAACCATCAGGAAGATAAATATTGTGCAACTCAAACCTTTTGGCGATTCCGTAAAAGACAATATTACGCGTGAGCCCAAATGGTCGGGCAAAGCCGCTAACGCCCTACATATCGACACCCGCGAGTTTATTGTGCGCAATATGCTTTTATTCAGCGAAGGTGAGTTGGCTGATGGTTTCAAATTGGCGCATTCGGAGCGGTATATTCGTAGTGTCAGGTATATAAACGATGTGCGTATTATCGCCGTTCCTGTTTCCGACAGTGAAGTGGACGTTACTGTGATGGTGCAGGATGCGTTTCCTTATTCGGCAAGTTTCGGTACTAATTTATTGTCTAACGGCAATTTTTCAGTTACCAACCGCAACATCGTTGGTGCGGGTATCGACGGACAAGCAGGCGTTTATTTGGATACGCAAAAAGAAGGATTGACGGGATACAGCGCAATGCTGCGTTCAACGAATATCAGACGTACCTTTACAACTTTTCATGCCGAATATTTGGATAAGTTTGAAAATCAACGTTACGGTTTTGGTTTACAGCGCGATTTTTACTCGCCAACCACGAAATACGCAGGACATCTGATTTTTAATGATACGCGAACACCAACGCTCTACCACGCACCCGCAGCCGATAATCGCCTGCCTACTTCCGTTTCCATCAGATATAACCTTTGTGACGCATGGCTTGGACGTTCTTTCGAGATAATAGACAAATCCTACCCCGACCAAAAACGAAAGAATCTTACCCTATCACTTCGGGCGCAACGACTTGAGTTTACTGATAGACCCGAAAATTCCGAAAATCTGTTTTACAGGTTTCAAAACCGAACGACATATCTTGCGTCTCTGTCGTGGTCGAAGCAAATGTTCTACAAAACATCAATGATGTACCATTTCGGTCGCACGGAAGACATTCCTTATGGCGATATAACGACAGTTACGTATGGTCGCGAAATGAACGAAAACTATTGGCGCACCTATCTTGGCGTGGATTTAGCGAGAGGATATTTCATTCCTGATTTCGGATACGTGGTGAGGTCGGTTGCCTTCGGTACATTTTTTCGCAATAAAGCCGAACAAGGCATAATTGACATCCAATTGAAATATATCACCAACCTTACCGCAATTAGAAATTGGCGAATGCGCACATACATAAACGCACGTTATACAGGGCAACTTTTCGACAATCTTGAAGACCGTTTCATTTCTGATATTCAGGATTTACGCAACGATACCGCACTTGGCAGGCATCGTTTAAGCATTTCGCTTGAGCAGTGCTTTTTCACTCCGCTTAACATTTATGATTTTCGTTTTGTGATATATGCTTTTGCGCACGTCAATTGGTTAGACGATTTCTACCAACCTGTCTCGCTAAACAATATTTATTCATCATTTGGACTTGGCGTGCGAATCAGAAACAATCGTCTCATTATCAAGACGATTCAAATAAAATTTGCATATTTTCACAATGGTTTCAAACCGTATCATTTTAAGTTTTCAAGTGAAGATGTACTGCATCCTCGCGATTTCAGACCTGTTGCGCCAGAAGTGGCGCCGAGGTATTAAAATTTGACAATTAACTTCGGACTTCGATGGTTTGGTTTACCATATCAATACAGAACTTTGTATTTTCGAAAAAATCTAAGCCTAAAAGACCGTCATAATCGGATAAGATGCCGTGTGCAAGAAAGTCGTATATCTGAACAGCCGTACTATGCACCGTATGCCCAAATGCAGATATGGTGTTTGTTTCTATGACATTTACTTCCATAATTCCGCTTGAAGTTTCCACCATAGCCTTTTCAATTATCTCACCAATTGGATAATCTGCCAAGTGTAGCGGATTAATATCTAATGTTGTGCGGGAAGCGGCGGTATCAAGTACCATTTTCAGTTTGTACTTTTCATCCAATAGAATGTTAACAAATATTACCCCGCTTATTGGTTCTCTTTCAAATTGATAAATCATTGTTGTTTCCATGTTGAAAAAATACTCGCTATAATTTGTCTTTTCTCTCGGCGTGGAGTAACCCTATTAAAAAACAAAGCAACTTTGTCATAATTTTTCACGAATGGTTTGCCTAAATAACAAACCTCTCTTTTGTCGCGACTGTGGTACAATACAACCCCCGAAATTGTTCGGTCATACTCGTCCGATACGGGGGATCCCAACAAAATCCATTCATCAGGATAACTTGCGTTGATGTCTTCAATGCTGCGTAGAACTCCGCCTACAAAGGCATTTTTATCTATCATATCTGTTTTCATATTAGAAAATAGTTTAAAATAAAGTGCAAAGATACAAAATATTTCAATACAAAATGCAATTTACAAAAAAACCTTTTTCAAGGTTGTAATAATCGGTGAATTAAGCCGAAGTATTAAAATTTGACAATTAACTATGGACTTCGATGGTTTGGTTTACCATATCAATACAGAACTTTGTATTTTCAAAAAAATCTAAACCTAAAACACCTTCATATCCTGATATAATACCATACACGAGGTAATCATATATCTGAACATTCATTCCATACACAGTATGCCCAAATGCGGACATGGTATTCGTTTCAATAATATCCACCGGCATTATTCCGCTGGCTGTTTCCACCATACCCGTTTCAATTGTATTTCCAATTGGATAACTGACCACGCGCAACGCATTAACGTCAAATGTTGTGATTGAAGCTGCCGTGTCAAGCACCATTTTCATTTTATAAATCCTATTCAACCGAACTTCAACCAATAGTGTTCCGCCTACGGGGTCTCTTTCAAACTGATATATCATTGTTTTAAAGGTTTATAAGTAGAAAAAATAGTTGCAATAACAGGTCGTTTTTTGCAGGGAGTAACTCTATTATAAAAGAGTTCTTTTACCGTGTAATTTTTGAGCAGGGGCTTGTCGCGATAAGCCAACTCTCTTTTGTCAGGGCTGTGATAAAGTACCACCCCTGAAATAGTCCTGTCATACTGGTCTGTTTCTGGGTCGCCTATCACTATCCACTCATCTGGATAACTCGCTTTGATGTCGTCAATGCTACGTACATCGCCTGAAAATTCTTCATTTTTATCTGTTATATCTGTTTTCATATTGATAAATATATATATTTTAAACAAAGTGCAAAGATACAAAATATTTCAATACAAAATGCAATTTGCAAAAAAACCTTTTCAAGGTTGTAATAATCGGTGAATTAAGCCGAGGTATTAAAATTTGACTATTAACTTTTGACTTCGATGGTTTGGTTTACCATATCAATTGTGAATTTGGTGTTTTCAAAAAAATCTAAACCTAAAACACCTTCATAATCAGAGAGAATACCATGTGCAAGAAAATCATAAACTTGAACTTTCATATTGTTTTTTGTGTGTCCAAACGCTGAAAGGCTGTCGACTTTAAATAAGCCTACTTCTACTATTCCGTTGGCTGTCTCTATTGCGCCTTTTTCAATAGTGTCAGAAGTCGGGTAACCATCCACGTGTAAAGCATTGAAATCAAATGTTGTACACGTAGCACCGGTGTCAAGTGCCATTTTCAAATGGTATTCTTTATCCAACTGAACAACAACTAGTATCATCCCGCTTTCGGGGTCTCTTTTAAATTGATAAGTCATAGTTTTAAAGTTGAATAAAGGCTAATAATAGCGTGTCTTTTCTCTCTACGTGGGGTAACTCTATTAAAAAACAGTGCTCTTTTTTTGTACAGTTTGAGTAATGGCTTGTCTCGATAAGCCAACTCTCTTTTGTCAGGGCTATGATACAACACGACTCCCGAAATGAAATCCGAGTCATATTCGTCCATTTCGGGATTTCCCAACAAAATCCACTCATCTGGATAACTCGCTTTGATGTCATCGATGCTGCGGGGTGCATCCGAAAATTCTACATTTTTATCTATAATATCAGTTGTCATATTACAAAAATAGTTTAAAATTAAGTGCAAAGATACAAAATATTTCAATACAAAATATAATTTATAGAAAAACCTTTTTCAAGAATGTAATAATAGGCGAATTAAGCCGATGTATTAAAATTTGACTATTTACTTCGGACTTCTATGGTCTGCTCAATCATATCAATGGTGAATATGGTATTATTTTGTAACATTTTAATTTTTAGATAAATGGAAAATAGAAGTAAAATCAAACAGGAACAGGTTTAAGTTAAGTTTAAGAGACAAATCAGACCCAGAATATGTTGCTGTATAACATTGTAGTACCGCCTGTAATAACCTATTAGTAGATTTTAATATAAGGTAATGTAATAATCAAAAAGGGTATCTCAAAAGAGAGATGCCCTTTTTTTATTTTTTTTACTAACCTTTATTTTTGTCTTTTTTGCAGTGTAAAAAAACGATATATCTTTGCGTTGTTGTTTATTGCCTCCTCTCCGAAAAGTCCTATTATTATACCACAAGGGTCACAAAGTGATTTGGTTATTGAATCTATTGAAATTGTTATTGAGTTTACCGAAATTGTTATTGAGTTTACCGAAATTGTTATTGAGTTTACCGAAATTGTTATTGAGTTTACCGAAATTGTTATTGAGTTTACCGAAATTGTTATTGAGTTTACCGAAATATAATCACTCGTTTATGAGTCTAAAATATTATTTTTGTCATGTATGTTTCACATTAGTAAATTAATTATAGAATTGTTTCGTAATCTAAATCAAATATTTCTATCATTGTTACTGCTCCTTTTTCGTAATAGTTGCGATGTGGAAGTGCGTTAATAATTGCTACCTCAAATATTGCCAATGTGATAATAAACTTAATTCCTTCGGGAGTCAATCTGTTCATTTAAATTGAATGGCTTTATTGTTTGGCATTATTTTTTTTGCAAAAATAGTTGAATTTTTTTAATTAAACACAAGTAAATTAATTTTTCTTAAAAAATACATCCTTATCGTAAGCTATTTCTTAAATGGGAAGGCGTTGTGTTGTCGAGTAAAATGGATGGCTTCTTCGCCAAAGATAATCCTTTGCAGAAAAATTCTAAAAAATTTTTTCCTTTTTTTAAAACTTTTTTTTTACAAAATAGTATAAAGGAAAAAATTTTTAAAATTATATGAACAGATTTTTATTATTGCCTTTTATTTGTTTGTTTTTCGTGATACAGGGTGCTGTTTCTCAAAGCAGGCATTTTTCGGATGTAGGGGAAGAGGAATATATTTATGCCATGGAAAAAATTTTAAGTGGTATAATGGATAAAAAAGTGCTGAGAGAGTTTTTGATGGAACTGCAATATTTTTGGTCAAACGAAACTACTTCCGAGTTGCGAACTACAATTTTAAGAACATCTGACCTAATTCACCAAAATAAGCCGAAACCTGTTGATTATCAAAATTATCTTAAAACTGTGATGATATTGACAGCCTCGAATCAGAGTGAAGAAAGTAGGAACGTCTGGCATGCAGCAATTATCAATTTATTAGGACAGCCGAGAGCTTCGCTAAGAAACGTCTTAAAATTGTTTGAGCATACTCAAAATATGATTACTGACGATATAATTTTTTCATCAGCAGCAATTGAATGGCGCGCAGAACACTCTTATTTTAGGTTTACATTTTCCGATTCACTTCGAGCAGATTATACTCAAACAAGGATTTCATGCCACACAAGACGTGACAGTATTTCAATTTTAAACACCTCAGGCACTATAAATCTACAATCAGGAATATGGAATGGAAAACAAGGAGAAATTGATTGGACTCAAAGTGGTTTCCCCGCTAATATGGTTAACGCTCGTTTCGGAAATTACCATTTAAATATGACTAAATCTGAATTTGAAATCGAAAATGTTGAGTTTCAAAATAAGTTTCATTTCAATTATTCTTTGCATGGTAAAATAAACCATAAAGTTACGAGTATTAGCAAACCTGAAAATTCTACTTATCCTCGATTTGTTTCCTATGAACAAAGATACGACATAAAAAGTATTTTTCCTAATTTTGATTATGAAGGAGGATTCTCACAACAAGGCGCAAAATTATTGGGATCAGGAACTGATGCTTACCCCGCTGAAATTCACGTTTTTAGAAATAATGAAATTTTTATTACCGCTAAATCTCTCTTTTTTATCCTCAGAACCGACCAAATTGCAAGTAATGATGCCGAAATAACCATTAAATTAGATACCGGTTTTATTTATCATCCCGGACTCACTTTCAAATATTTAGACAGTACCAAAGACTTATATTTGATACGAGAAGGCGAAGGATTGTCAAACTCATCATTTTTTAGTACATTTCACAACATGAGCATTGATGCCCAAATGATTAAATGGAACATCAACAAAAATGAAATCGACATTAGAATGATTGACGGTGCCGCCGATAACTATGCTTTTTTTGAATCTACAAGTTATTTTAGAGAAGAATTTTACAATAGATTACAAGGTATGGATGCCGTAAATCCTTTGCAGGGACTGTTAAATTTCTCAAGACAAATAAAAAAAGATAAATTTACGGCATTAAGTTATGCAAATTATCTTGGAATGCCCGAAAGTCCTGTAAGACAACAAATTATAAATCTTTCTTTTTATGGTTTTGTTGGATATAATGTCAATTCTGATACCATTGAAATTAGAGACAGATTGCGAGACTACGTTCTGTTTCGTGCAGGACAAAAAGATTATGACGTAATTCGATTCAAGTCGGTTACACCCGGACATATACCAAACGCTGTCTTTGATTTGAGTAATTATGATATAGCATTAAACGGCGTGTCGGTTGTGTCTATCAGCGATAATCAGAACGTATCATTTTTCCCAAAAGACGACAAACTTACACTTAAAAAAGATAGAAGTTTCAATTTCGACGGAACAATTTCTGCGGGTATGATTAATCTCTACGGAAATAGTTTTCATTTCAACTATCAAGATTTCAGAATTGACTTAGAAATTATTGATTCTATGTCAATGAAAGTTGAATCGCGCGAATCAGATTTTATGGGACGTCCACTCTTGCGAAATGTAGAGAGTACCGTAGAAAAACTGTCAGGATATTTAGAAATTGACAGAAATGATAATAAATCAGGCAAAGAATTTTATCCTGAATATCCACGACTCACCAGCAAAACAGACTCTTACGTTTATTACGACAAGGAAAACATTCATGACGGTGCTTACGAAAGAGAAACATTTTATTTCCAAGTAGAACCATTCGTGATGGAAGGTATTAATAAACTTTCCTATAAAAATGTTGCATTCCCCGGCGAACTACACTCGGGAATTTTCCCGAATATCAACGAAACATTGGTTGTCAGAGAAGATTATTCCTTAGGATTTAAAATAGAATCCCCACCCGAAGGATATCCCATTTATAACGGAAAAGCAAATTTTGTTGCCGTTATCGATTTAAGCAACAAAGGACTCAAAGGAGCCGGTACATTAAAATATATTGAATCTGAAAGCGTTTCAGATGATTTTACTTTTTTACCTACACAAACGGTGGGAATTGCACAACAATTCACTGTAAATCCGCAATCAACAGGAACTGAATTTCCTGATGTCAAAGGTCATTTGAGCGACATTAATTTTCTCCCAAATGAAAATAGATTAATAGCAACATCACAAGAAACTCCTTTTACCATGCACGAAGGCGAAAACAAATTTGAAGGTGCATTGTCTGTCAGACCCACAGGATTAGAAGGAAAGGGTACGTTAGATATGACAAAAGCAACTCTTTTTGCAAAAAAAATGGACCTCAGACACCATGCTGTTATGGCAGACTCCGCTGATTTTAACCTTATTAGCGAACCCGGTACAACAGAAGTTAATTTCAAAACTAATAACCTACTCGCTCATATTGATTTTGAAACTAGAAAAGGAAAATTCACATCTCGAGATATCAACAACAAAGTTGAATTTACCGAAAATAGATATGTTTCATATATTAACGACTTTTCGTGGGAAATAGACGAAAATATAATTATGCTCGGCTCAAGTGGTTCTGTTGGAAACAGGTTTGTTTCTACTCTCCGCCGCCAAGATGAACTCGAATTTCTTGCACCAGTGGCTGTTTATGACGTAATTAACAGGATTATTAACGCTGACGAAGTGAAAAATATTTATACCGCGGACGCAAATATGTTCCTTAATGACGGAAAAGTTACCATCAGAAAAGATGCCGTTATGGATCCATTAGATTCGGTTAGAATTGTGCTAAACGACTCTATTCATTGGTTTTATGACGCACGTGTTAGTATTCTTGGCAAAAAAGCATACACAGCATCCGGTAAATATGATTATTTGAATGGTGACGATTTAACTAAAACAATATATTTCAATGATATAGAAGTAAATAAAAATATTCAAACAGTTGCGAAGGGTAGTATTTTAGAAAGAGAAAAATTTACTTTTAACACCCGTTTTGCATATCAGGGAGACGTTACTCTTACCGCTGAAAATCCGTTACTTAATTTCAAAGGAGGTGCAAAGATGTTACAAGAATGTTCAACGCTCGGTCCGCAGGAATATGTCCGTTTTGATGCTGAAATAGACCCCAAAAATGTCTTAATTCCAATTGGTACAAATGTCCAAAACTATGAATATGAAAATATTTATAAAGCAATTTATTTAAATCGCGATTCTAATTTAGTTTATAGTTCGTTTTTTGAAGATAGACTTTTCCATTCAGACGTTCCTATTATGACTTCGGAAGGATTTTTATATTTTAAAGACGAAATACTTGCTTTTGTGTTAGAATCTGCTCTCAAAATGGCAAATCCTGACACAATGGGAACAGTATTCCGTTACAACGAAGATGGATGTACTGTTACCGCTGACGGAATTATTAATCTTGGACTCGAAATGGATCACGTCAAAATGGCATCCTCTGGTTTTGGCACGCATAACAGAGGTACGGGTGAAGCAAAATTCCTTACGCTTTATGGAGTAGATTTTATGCTCGACCCTCGTTCTGTAGAAATAATGGTTAATACTATCAGAGATACTGATATTGACAAAAAAGGAAACCCCGAAAGTGTAAATACTTTAAAAAGGTTAGCCGAATGGATTGGTTTGCCCGAAGCCCAAAAAGCAGGCAGAGAACTGACCGCCATTGAAAAATTAAAGGTTATACCTCCCGAATATCAATACACAATGGTTTTTGATAGTCTTACTTGGGAATGGAACCAAGACGCGAGAAGTTATTTTGCAGACGGTAAAGCAACTCTTTTGTGGATGAAAAATTATCCCGTAAACCGTGAAGTACACGTCAAAGGTAAAATTTCATTTAGTCGTGCGGGAAATACATTAGATTTACATGTTGAAGCAAAACCGGGATTATACTTCTTTTTCAGTTACCGACCACCCGGTACAATGCAAACCCGCTCATCACTTGAAGATTACAACCATAATATTTTAGGACTTAAACAAGAAGAACGAATCATCAAAGCCAGCGGAACAATAAGACAATATAACCTAATTCAAGCACCCGACAGCCGCCTGAATACTGTTCTGAAAAGCTTTGAAAATAAAAATGTTCAAGAGGAAGAGGATTTTGAAGAAGAGGAGTGATTAGTGATTAGCGGTTAGTGGTTAGTGTATTCAATAAATTCAATATTTCGGTAAACTCAATAACAATTTCAACAAGTTCAATAACAATTTCAATAAATTCAATAACAAACAAATTGTGGCAAAAATAAAAAAGGGGAGCTCAACTTGGTCGTGCTCCCTAATTTTTGTGTAATTAGTGGCTATAACAAACAAATTTGTGGCAATAATAAAAAAGTGGCAGCGCAATTTGATTGTGCTGCCTTTTTTTGTGCAAATTCGTGTAATAAGTGGCTGATTTTAATATAAAACCTATTTCACAATAAAATCAAAAAAACATTTATCTTCAATAAAACCTTTCAATCTGTCTCCAATAGCCACGGAGCCAACACCAGCGGGTGTTCCTGTAAAAATTATATCACCAATTTTAAAAGTAAAATATTTTGACAGTTCCGAAATTATTTTATCAATACTGAAAATCATATCTTTACTATTTCCTTTTTGACGTATTTCACCGTTAATTTCTAAATGAAAAGGAAGGTTTTTGATATTATTTACAAAAGAATCAATTTTTACAAATTCAGAAATAACAGCCGAATAGTCAAATGCTTTGCTTATTTCCCAAGGTAATCCTTTCTGTTTCAATTCGTTTTGAATATCGCGCGCAGTAAAATCGATTCCCAAACCAATTTCATTATAGTATCGGTGTGCAAATTTTTCAGCAATTCCTTTTCCAACCCTATTGATACGGACAATTAATTCAGTTTCAAAATCTACCTCTTTCGTAAAATCAGGTATATAAAAAGGGGCATTTTTGCGTAAAAGAGCAGTATCAGGTTTCATAAAAACAATAAGGTCATCGGGCAAAGGATTGCCAAACTCCTCAACGTGAGATACATAGTTACGTCCGATACAAAATATTTTCATACTAAAGTGATAATTCTATCAAAAATAAAATGCAAAAGTATAAAAATATTTCAAAAAACAATTACTTTTGTATTCTCAAAATAATCTGAAAAAAGAGCTAAATAATTAGAATAGTGAATGATTGCGCAAGACATATTTAAAAAAATACCCAACGAAATATCTCCCGGAATAGGTAAAATTTTAATTGCCGACCCCTTTGACCACGAACTTGAATTTAAACGTGCAGTAATTCTTATAACCGAACACAATCAAGATGGAACAGTAGGTTTTGTTCTGAATAAACCAACTGATGTTATAGCGGAAAACTTAATTGACGATGTTCTGAGTTTCAAAGGTAATTTATATTTTGGCGGACCGGTCCAAACATCTATTCTTCATTATATTCATACTTTTGGGGACAAAATTCCCGATTCAATTAAAATTACTAAATCAGTTTATTGGAGTGGAAATTTTGAAACACTGAAATTACTGATTAACAGCGGAATAGCAAATCATAATAATGTGAAATTTTTTATAGGTTATTCTGGATGGGATCCTGATCAGTTAGATATGGAAATCAATGAACATTCGTGGATCGTTTCTGATATCGATGACAGAACAATAATGTCTGCAAACTCAGTCGGCACGTGGAACAGAGTTCTAAGCAGGTTAGGAGGAAAATATAAAATTTGGTCAAATTTTCCTGTTAATCCGCTGTTTAATTAGAGGGCATTATTCATTATAAGGTTATCATTTTCGGAATTTTACCCTTTTGTCCGTGGCTGAAGAACCCGAAAGTTTTAAAATATGATTGAAAATCAAGTGAATATTCAAGTGAATTTCAGCGATAAAAGTAGTTGAAAAAATTCTATTTTCCAAATTTCAGATAAAAATTTTTTCCTTTCTTTTTTCCTCTCTTTTTTATTACCTTTGCACTTTATTTAAAAATCGTTCAACAATTAAATTCAGAACTCCTGACTTGGTAGTTATTTTTTCCTTAAAATACAAAGGATTATGAAAATAATGCCGCAAACTAAATATGTCACATATTCGGAGATGCCCCGAGTTGCGCTTACGCTAACTCGGGGTTATCTACGTGGCACTCGTACCGAGTGCTGCAGCGTGGGATGTACGGAGGGCTGCAATTTATGATTATACCCTTTCCTAACTACCTAATTTATAATATCTAACACATTTTACAAAAAATTACAAAAAACCGTTAAATCCGATTTTCTTTTCAATTGTTTCTATTTTTCGCGATAAGATTTTATTTCAATTTTTTTTCATAATAAAAACTATTATCTTTGCCGCGCAAATTAAAAAGCTGCAGTAGATAAAAAATATAATTAATTATGAAAAAGCAAATATTAACCGGCGCTGAGTCCTTTGAAAAGATTATCGAAGGCAATTATTTTTATATCGATAAGACTCAGTTCATCAAGGAATTACTTGAGAATAAAGGCGAAGTTACTCTGATAACTCGCCCAAGACGTTTTGGAAAAACGCTCAATATGAATATGTTATCCTATTTTTTTGACATAAATAAAGATAGCAAATCTTTGTTTAATGGTCTTAAAATAATGGAACACAAAGATATAATTGAAAAACATCTAAACAAACATCCTACAGTTTTTCTTACGTTAAAAAATG
>WRMI01000038.1 GCA_009777175.1 Marinilabiliaceae bacterium | reverse complement strand
TGCCCTCGCCCTTTTTAATATAAGCAACCGCAAGGGTTGCTAATACATTATTTATCCTTGTATCATTTATAGGCAACCGCAAGGGTTGCCCCTACAAAGTCTATCTCCATATCATTCAAGGCAACCGCAAGGGTTGCCAATACAGACACCGTTTAACGATACTACTGTTATGTTAATTGTAAAATTGCATATTTTCAGATTCCTCATTTCACTACGTTTCATTCGGAATGACGAATTATACTTTGGGGTAGTTCAGTTTCCGCTGCGGCTGCGCCGCAGCGGAAACATGCCACATTAAAGGAATGAAATGGTCATTCCGAGCGTAGCAAGGAATCTTGGTCTGCGTCATTTTACACATAACTTTACACTACATATTTGCTTTATGAATAATGCAAGTTGAAAAAAAATATTTTTTTAAAAATATCGTACCGAACTTTAAGAATTTTTTAAATAATTCAGCACCGAACTATAGCGGATTTTTAAATAATTCCGTACCGAATATTAAGCAATTTTTTAATTTTTCCGTACCGAATATTAGCGGATTTTTGAATAATTCCGTACCGAATAATATCTGTTTTTTAAATAATTCCGCACCAATCCCACTTCATCCATACCCCCACGCAGCAGCACTCGGTAGAGTGCAACCTAGATAACCCGGTAGGGGCGTACCCTTGCGGTCGACCGTAAGCACAATTCGGGGAATTTCCACTAAATCAAATAATTAGCGAATATTAGTCTAATTAGTAGCTAAAAAAATCATCTAAAAAATAGTTAAAATTAACTATTGACAAATATTTTTCCCCACATTATCTTTGCACCGATTTTTTTTTAATAAATTTGATAAAAAGAAACGCTAAATGTCATTTTTTGTAATATTTTTTACAAAAAATGACTAATAAGGTAAAGAACAATTAAATAATTTTGTATTATGGTTAAGGACATCATTAGAAATTTAAAACTTATCAGAGAAGATAAGAATTTCAGTCAAGAGCAAGTTGCTGATTTGATGAAAAAAACTCAATCGGCATACGCTAGAATAGAACGAGGAGCAACAAAAATTGATCTTGAAACATTATGCAAATTTGCAGAAGTGATGGAACTCCCTCTTATTGAAGTAATTTCGTGGCCCAAAAAGGTTGTCATCGAAAACGAAAATTTTATGGAAGTCGACTCCGTGTTGATAAAAGTGAAAAGAGATATGAAGAAGGAAATTATGGAAATAATGTTGAGAGACCTAAATACCACATTAGTGTAAAGTTATGTGTAAAATGACGCACACAAAGATTTCACGCTACGTTCGGAATGACCATATCATTCCTTTTGAAGTGGCAAGTTTCCGCTGCGGTAGCGCCCCAGCGGAAACTGAGCCACTCCAAACTATCAATTCGTTATTCCGAAGGAAACGTAATGAAACGAGGAATCTGAAAATATGCCATTTTTCAATTACATAACATTACCATGAAATGTGGAAGTGTGAACTAAAACGATTAAAGTTAATTAGAACATTTTTTAATAATAAATTAGAAGTTGTGCCCGACACGAATTTAGGGTATTTTTTTATGAAAAATTTAATAGTTTTATCATGGATTGTGGGCTGTTCCTTAATATTAGCGGAACACTCCCACGCACAAGGATTCGGCAAACTGCCGACAGAAGCCTATCGAAACGATGGCTCGGAAAAAATCGTGTACACGTATGATAATTACGGACACGTGACCTCTGAAACGCTCTATTTCAGACAGGAAGTTGGCGAAGAGGTATGGTATGAGTTGATGGATACCCGAACTTATGAGTACCACCAAATGCCATCGGGATATTTTGTTTTGTCAAAAGAACAGGATACGCACTGGAGAAGGGTAAGTACCTACGACAACAAAGGTATGTTGCTCTACGAAGCAGATGAATCCTTTAATTTTGAAGATGGAGTTTGGTCTGTTTACTGGGGTCAACGTGCAGTGGTCAACTCAAGCGGTATTCGAACGGGGTTAGAACGAATTAACGCTAATTCGGGACAATTCACTTGGGAATTAGACCCAGGCTATACTTTCGACCACAAAGGACGATTGGTTGAGTATTATGAAGAATGGGAAGAATCTGATGATTATCCTAATGATAAATTTGGGAAAAATCGGTCAAAATCGAAAAAAGAAAATCGTCATTCAAACGTGTTGTTTAAGCCTCTTAAAGAACTCAAAAACTCTCAAGAGTCTATAGGTCAAATTAACACGTACAGGAGTAATTATGTGTGGAACGACTCGGACGCACTCATCGGATTTTCAATACAAATGGAAAGAGACGGGGTAGTTGAATTTGGGTATGAATTTAAAAATATTACCGTGGTATTAAACGGGGAATATTATAATCCTTATGATTTATATCCCAGCGATACAGGAATTCCTACCATTTACAGAAGTGGGGACGCACCTTATGCGTGGGAAGATCATAGAACACTACAATTGTTGTATAATGCAGACATTGAAATTGTAGGCTTTGGAGAGTTGTCAATAATTGCAACTGTAAGTCCGGATGGAAAAGAAAGAATAGAAACTCTTTATCAAAATGGAATTGCACTTGAAAATAGAATTTTTACCATCGGAAATAACGGTAGCTGGACTGAATTAGAAACAGGAGGAGGCTTTATGTTCGATTATAGGGATTGTTTAAGGGAATACAACGTGCATGGAGCTATGATTAGAGAGTATGATTATTCGGAATATCCTAGCAGTACTTATTTAAGTGAAGATCTTTATGATCGTGAATATAATTCAGCAGGTTATCCCACAAAAACATCATACACCTACAGGTGGGAATATGAAAACGAGGATGGCCTTGAGGGAGATGAATGGGGATGGGAAGAAACCTACACAGCATGGATTGATGTTTCTATCACCGACAACGGTATTGTATCAAATTTAGTGGTTTATCCTAATCCAACAAGCGGGCAGTTTTCAGTTTTCAGTTTTCAGTTATCAGATGTAGGGGCGTATAACATACGCCATATTGAGATATTAGATATCGCAGGACGCACCGTGTACCGTGAACCGTGTACCGTGAACCGTGAACCTTGTACCGAGAACCGTGCAACCGTAGAAATTGATATTTCGCATCTCCCGGCGGGTATCTATTTTGTGAAGGTCGGAAATGAAATGGCTAAATTAGTTAAAAAATAAAAAATAAACTTCGTGTTACTTTGTGAGAAATCCTTTGTGCGACTTCGTGGTAGAATCTTTTTACCACAAAGGCACACAAAGGAATCACAAAGGAACACAAAAAATTAGTGCTATTTCGTGAAATTAGTGGCTAAAAAATAAAAACAAGATAATATGAAACAGATAAAATATTTTTTTTTCATTCTATTTGCAGTTACTATTCTTTGCAGCTGCGATGATGACCAGAGTAGTGGTTCCATTGAGGGTACGTGGTATTTAAGAAATAGTTCAGGATGCATTGCAGAAGTTGTGATTTCGAGTACATCGTGTATTATTACAAGAATTTATGATATTTCAGACCAAAACCCAATGTCTACGTGGTATTCGGGTGTTAAAAATGGAATTGTGGTTCCCGGTACCGACTTTTTTAGAAATTTGCAAAAAACAGGAGATACATGGACATGCCATCAAATGGTGATTCAATATAATCCGATTTCTCTTGAAGCAATTGGTTTAGAATATCATTCTGCAATAATGAGGTTAGAAAGTGATGGTAGTTTGTTCCTCGCATTTACTACTAATACCTCATTAAGAAGTGGTTGGTTAATACGTTCGGGCTGTGGTAATATGAGTGATTATGTAAACAAAACAGGAAATATTGGATTCTATATTGGAGAAGATTTAGGTTGCGGATCCATAAATGTTACGCTTACAGGCGTTGGCAGTGGCACCATCGATAGATACTTCCCAAGCGGAGCACCGGATTGTGACGATGATCGTGCTTTAATTTTTAAAAATTTAGACTTCGGAACTTACAGTTTTACAGCATCATGCTACGAGATGTCATGGTCGGGAACAGTACAACTTGACGTTGCATGTCATATGAATGAGTTGTTGGGAGATGACAACGGTGGCACAACAAATCCATCAAAAGGAAGCATTTCTTTTTGGATTAATACAGATTTTGGGTGCGGTAATATTTACATAACCCTACAAGGTGTCGGAAGCAGAACGATAACACAGTATATGACAAGAGAACCAAACTGCGGAGACCCAGGAACCGCTACTTTTTCAAACCTTGACTTTGGGTATTACTATTTTACGGCATCATGCCAAGAAATTGGCTGGGAAGGTTCAATATTATTAGACCGTAACTGCGTTACAATGCATTTAAGGTAATAATTTTTTTTACTTTTACATAAAAATTTTAGATATGAAAATTTACAGAAATCTTTTAATAATAGTATCTGCCCTAACAATTGAAATGTTAGGAACAGTTGATGGCAACGTTGCTGTTGTTGGGTTGGTAGGTAGAGATAAAACAACAGGTGATGTCCAATCATTTTCAGGCGATACCTTTTATTCAGATGCATTACTTGAATTGTTTCCGTCATCAAAATCGGGCAGTAACGAGATGGGAAACAAATATCAAAGATATCAAAAAAGGTTATAGAATGCTTTTTACAGAAAAAGTATGTAAAATAATAAACTGTACAAATAGTTTTTTTTGTAAGAAAATAAAAAAAATTTATCTTTGCGGCGAAATTTTACACTGAAAATATATGGAAGCAATAAGAACAATAGTCAATGCGGATGTACTCGCACCAATAATAAATTTGCCATGGCAGTCGAATTACAAGAAAGTTGAAATTTTTGTTATGCCTATTAAAGAAAAACTATCTTTAAAAAGCAAAAGTATGAAAGGATGTTTGAAAGAATACGCAAATCCAACCTTGTGGGACGAGGAGAGTTCGGCGTGGGAAAATCATATCGCTGAAAAATATGCAATTACTTGATACAAACGCAATATTGCGTTACATTTTGCAGGACAATCCGGTAATGGCAGATATCGTTGAAGAGCAACTCTACAACGAAGTATGTTATATTCCGGTAGAAGTTGTTGCCGAAGTCGTATATGTTTTGCTAAGGTCGTACAAAATAGACCGCGAAATCGTTGCCCAAACATTGATAGATTTTATAGATACGCAAGATGCGATTTTTTTTCAGTCCGATGTCGTTCGGCATGCGCTCGGCGTTTTCGCTTCCACAACTTTCGACTTCGTAGATTGCCTGCTTATAGGTTATTCAAAAGAACAACGATATTCCGTTTTTACATTCGACAGAAAACTGCAAAAATTTTTGAGTAGAAAGTAGAAAAAACAGTTGATGGCAACGTTGCTGTTGTTGGATTGATAGGTAACCAACGAATGATTAAATAATTTTGTGTGGTATTGAAAAAATGATTTATCTTTGCGGCTTGAAACATTTAAAAAAATATTTGAGTATGGAATATACACCAATAATCAAACTGATGTCCAACGGTTGGTATTTTGCACAATGCGAACAGGTTCCTGGAGCAATGACCCAAGGTGAAACAGTTGAAGAAGCATTAGAAAATTTGCAAGAGGCTATTCAATTAGTTTTGGAGGCGGAGCGTGAGCGTGGCATAATTGCCGTTCCAAGACACAGAGAAATTGGTGATGTTTTTTGCAACGAAATATGCAAACAACTTGGGATTCCTAAAATAAAGTAATCGGTATAAATAGTTGCCTTACTAGTGTAAAGTTATGTGTAAAATTACGCAGACCAAGATTCCTCGCTACGCTCGGAATGACCATTTCATTCCTTTAATGTGGCATGTTTCCGCTGCGGCGCTGCCGCAGCGGAAACTGAACTACCCCAATGTATAATTCGTCATTCCGAATGAAACGTAGTGAAATGAGGAATCTGAAAATATGCAATTTTACAATTAACATAAAACTAGAATTGTTTCCGTCATCAAAATCGGGCAGTAACGAGATAGGAAACAAATATCAAAGACCACAAAAAAGAATAAATTAAGAATTGAGTCAACTCCGAAAAACCCTGTTATTTTACCACAAGGGGTCACAAAGTGATGGTTGAGAATGTTTTTAGGAGTGGGATCACAATCGATAATTAATATTGCAGAGGCGAGATGATGGAAAATAACAACTGCCAAAATCAGAATGAATTGGGTAGCTTTTATTTATAAATATGTTTCATCAGTGTGCTTTTCTTATTAAATCGGCAAAAAACTACACTAATAAAATAAAAAAATAGAGACAAAACCCATTTGTAAACAAAAAAAATATTTATCTTTGCACCTTAAAATAAATATCAAAGGCCATGACAAAACCAAAAAGAATACCCTACGGAATACCAAATTTCGATAAAATACGCACAGGTAATTTTCTCTATGTAGATAAAACGCGCTTTATTGAAATACTTGAAAATGAAAGCACTGACTATCATTTTTTGATACGTCCCCGAAAATTTGGCAAAACACTTTTTCTTTCACTCCTTGAGCATTATTATGATATTCGTTTTAAAGACAGGTTTCAGGAACTTTTTGGCGACTTTTATATTGGACAAAATCCTACACCGGGTGCGAATAGTTATTTTGTAATGAATTTTGATTTTTCGGGGTTACTAAGTTCCAACGTCGAACGTTTTGAAAAATCTTTTACAGAAACAATCAGAAACAATATCGAGATGTTTTTCAGTGTTCATCGAGATATTTTGAAAAACACTGAAGATTTGATGAAACAATTATCAGAAAGAAATACGGTTGGTTCATATATAGAATTTGCTTTTAGAATAATAAATGATAACAACGGTAAAGCATACGTCATCATCGACGAGTACGACCATTTTGCCAATGATATTATAGCTAAAGGAACAACTTTATCCGAAAAACAATACAAAGACAGTGTATGGGCAAACAGCATAGTAAAAGATTTTTACGAAACACTGAAAAAAGGGACTAAAACGGTGGTCGATAAAATTTTCATTACAGGAATAACACCAATAATGCTCGATGACGTTACAAGTGGTTTCAATATCTCTGATAATGTGTCCCTTGAAGAACGTTATAATGAAATACTCGGGCTTACAAGAGATGAAGTAGAATGGGTGATGCTGCAAATATGCTTGGACAAATCGCTTATTACAGTTGACATCGAAAACATTTACAACGGTTATTTGTTTAACAAACGAGCACAAAACAGACTGTTTAATTCTACAATGATTTTTTATTACTTAAAAGGACTTTTGATTTCAGGAAATGATTTTGAAGACTTAGTAGATAAAAATTTAAAGACCGACTACGGTAGAATAGAAAACTTAATAAACAAACGAGGCAACAAAGAAAAAATACGTCAACTAGTAGAAAAAAACTCCATTACTACTGATGTTATCAAGCAATTTTCAATGAAATTTATCAACGAAGATAAAAACTTCTTTTCACTTTTGTTTTATATGGGATTGGTTACCATTGATAATTCAGACCCATATAATTATGCATTGAAAATTCCCAATTATTCCATAAAGACAATATTTTGGGGACTTATCGAAAGTATGCTGACAGAAGAAATAGAAGATTTGTCGATAGACAACAGCCAATATCTTGGTTCAATTCGCAGTTTAGCATACGAAGACGACTATAAACCGTTCTTTGAGTATTTTAGCCAAAACATTGTCAAACTTTTATCAAACCGTGACTTACAGAATACAGTTGAAAAAGATATTAAATTTCTGCTTCTACCTATTTTTTCAAACAGCCATTATTATTTTCCTTTTTCAGAATTAGAAAATTCAGAAGGGTACACAGATATTTACCTCAAACGAGGGCATTTGCACCCCGGTTCTGTTTCAGAATGGGTATGGGAACTTAAATACATCAAACAAAGCGATGCTGACAACCAAAAAATATTTATCGAAAAACAAAACACAGCAATAGAACAATTAAAGCGTTACAAAAGTTCCAATTATTTCAAAAATAGAACAGACGTGAGATATTTAGCAGTCGTTTTTGTTGGAAAAAAAGATTATATTGTGAAGGAAGTGTTTTGAAAAACGAATTTGACTAAACGATAATCAAGAAAAAGAAAAATATCTAAGACCACAAAAAAGGTTATTAAATTAAGAATTAAGATTGTGAGGCACGAGTTGAAAGAAAATAACAACTACCTAACCTACATTATTCATATTATTTATTTTAACGCAAAGGCGCAAAGGCAAAGAATTAAATTTAAAAAAATCAATTGCGACTTTAGCGAAAAACCTTTGCGTCCTTGCGTTTAAAATATATTTTCATTTCTTTATGAATAATGCAAGTTAATGAGTTATTTGCCGATTAGAAGGATTTTCACTGATTTTTTTAAAGAGTTAGTAATAAAAGTAAAAAATTTAGAGTATCTTTGTAGTTTTTTAGAAATAATTGGATTCGCTGAGTAGGCGGATTTATTGGGAGAGAGATTTTAATATTCAAAATCCGTCTAATCCGTTAAATCCGCGAATCCCAAAGCAGATATATGCAATTAAATAATTCAAAAATAGAATATACTCTTTTTCATCTTGCTCAACATTGGGAAGTAGATAAAGAAATTTCAGAACTGTTTTGTTTTGAACCCTTTAACACCAATATTGGAAATAGTTTTAAAAACCAAATTATTTTCCCTTTGTCGTTAGATGAAAATATTGACCCTCTTAATGTTACCATACTGAATAGTGATATTCCCATTCTTTTTCCTATTTGGAAAGATAAAAAAGAACTATTTTTTATCGATAATAATGATAATCTGATATTTACGCACGATTATTTAAAGTCTTCTTTTTATTTGTTATCGGGTTTTCAAGAATTAAACTCAGCCGACAGAGATTTTATGGGAAGATTTAAGTTTGAGAACTCAATCCAAAAAAAGTTAAATTGCGTAACTATTCCTGTTGTAAACTACTATTTTGACATAATTTTGCAAGGTTTAGAACTCTATTGCGCAACTCACGGGCTACATTTCAAACGAAAAAGATTATTTGAAAATTTTGGTTTTTTGCTCAGCCACGATGTCGACCACATTGCTTTTTGGCATTGGCGAGCAACAGCATATAGATTAAAACAATTATTGGGTTTAGCACCAACATTTTATAGTAAATCATTAACTTTTAAACTCTTAATAAAAGGGCTGTTTGTTTTAATTAATCCATTCTACAAAAAAGATCCTTGGTGGAATTTCGAAAAAATGGTTGAATTGGAAAACAAACTAAAAATTAAATCATCTTTTTATTTTTTGCGTAAAGAAGATAAGAATGACTCCCAATATCATTTTGATAATAAAAAAATAAATGGCTTAATTACAACTTTGTATAATGATGGCTTTGAAATTGGTTTACACGGAACTATAAAGTCAGCAGAAAATATTAATAGTATGATTTCTCAAATTGAACTTTTTAAAAAAGAATTTGATTTAGAACCCATTGGCATCCGACAGCATTTTCTGCGTTTTTTTCATCCTAAAACTTTCATTCTACAACAAGAAAGCCATTTGATGTACGATACAACTCTCACATTTGCCGAGCATGACGGCTACCGTAACGGTTATTGTTACCCATTTAGACCTTTCAATTTTGAAAGAGATGAAATCATGAATATTTGGGAAATTCCGCTGATAATGATGGAAGTTTCAATGCTACACTACAGAAATCTTAGTTTTAATGATTTACAACAATCTGCACTTAATCATATTGTTGAGGCAAAAAAATTTGGCGGCATATTTTCCCTTCTTTGGCACAACTCAAGGCTCACAGAATATGAATATCCCAATATCACAACATTTTACGAACAATTACTGAAAGAAATAGTTGACCAAAAACCCAAATCTGTTACCGGTGCCAAATTAATATTTATGATTGGAAGTTAAAATTTCTTAAAAGGAAAACGCAGTAATGAAAAATTATTATTTTCGATGCATTAGGATATAAATATGCTCCGTTCTTACGAAAAAAATCGGTAGTGAACAAAACATACTTTTTCAAAATGGAACGGTTGATACTACGAGATTTAACACAAGCTAACTGCAAAATGGGTCAACTATTTCGACAAGTCAAGAATTCTGTGGTTAGGTAAGATAAAAAAACCTAGAAATATCTCTATTCCTAGATCTTTTTTTAATCAATATTATGAAGGCAATATTATTCTTATTCTTTTAAATTTTGTAATTTAGCGAAAAGTGGAGTAAAGTACCCCTTATTTACCACATTGCGTCAATAAGTTTCAACTTTTCGTTCATAAGTTTAATATTTTGTTTTCCGTTTTCAATTTTAGAATTAAATTCACGCACTAATGCTTCTGAATTTTTAGATTTTGTAAAGAACCCAATATTGTTTTCCCAAATCACTATATCGCTCTCAAGTTGCCTCAATTTAAATGTTAATCTAATTCTTTCTTGGTTAATTTTTTCATTGAATACTTTTGCTGACTTCCAATTTTCGAGTTTACTTCTAAATTTTTGGAGGTTTTTGTCTCCTTCGTCTAAACTAATTTTGTCGAAATGTTTATTAATCAATGCCCTAAACTCAATAGCGAGTCTTTCTTTTTCTCTGATAGGAACAAATCCAACATCTGCCCATCTACGTTGAAATTCTTGTAAATCATTGAAAGTTTTTTCGTTATCAGGTCCGAGCGAATAATTTTTAACTTCTTTAATAATGTCGTGTTTCTTTTTAAGGTTTTCGTCTTGTTCGAGGTCAATATTACTAAAGTAGTTCGCCTTTTTGGTGAAAAAATATTCACACGAATCGTTAAAACGTTTCCAAATAGAGGTGATATTTTTTTTGGGTACTTGACCAATTTCTTTCCATTTCTTTTGGAGTCGAATAAATTCATCGGTAGTTTTTTTCCACTCTGTGCTATCTTTCATTGTTTCTGCTTGGATGCAGAGTTCTGTTTTCAGTTGTAAATTATTTTCTTGCGTCTCTTTATTTTGTCGGAAAAACTCCTTCTTTTTGCTATAAAAGTTATCGCATGCCTTTCGGTATCTATTATAAATTTTACTATTTTCTCGTCGTGGGGCAAATCCGATAGTTTTCCAAATCTGCTGTAATTCAATAAATTGTTTACTTTTTGCATCCCACTTTTTAGCATTAATAAATTCATCCTGTACAAGTGCTTCTATTTTTTTGCACAACTCAATTTTTACTTCAAGATTTTTCTTGTACTGCTCTTTCATTGAATCAAAATATTCTTGTTGTCTTTGATTTATGGCAACAGTGGACAATTTAAATCTTTCCCAAATATCTTTTTTATCTCTCGGAACAGGACCAATTTCACGCCATTGATTATGATATTTTTGTAAAAGCTTAGCAGCAGTAATTACAGAAGGTTCTAAAATTAATTTTTCTGCTTTTTCACAAAGAAGTAGTTTTGCTTCGTAATTCTTTTTCAAATCTAGATCACGAAGTTCATTGTTTATTTTGATATAATTGTAAAAATTTTCTACATGAAGATGATATGTTTCCCATAAATCATGCATCTTTGCTTGAGGAACAGGTCCAATTTCGCGCCATCGATGCTGCAGTTCTCGAAATGCCTGAAATGTTTCGTTTAAAGATTCTTGTCGGTTGACTAAATCTTTAATTTTTTCAATTACATCATACTTTGCAGATAAATTTTTCTCTTTTTCCTCTTCTATTGTGATACGCTCCACGTCTTTCTTTTGCTTATATTCATGTAATAAAAGCGAGAAACTCTTTTGTAGAGGGTCATCCGTCAATAATTGCTCATCGTCAGTTTCATAAGAGGATAGCATTTGATGATGTAACTTTTCTTCTTCTTCAAAAGTTGCTTTTTCAAACGTTTCTTTGATAGTTTCTAAATTGCCCTTAGCGGCGGGCATAGAATAATTTTCCAAGTAAAACTTGAACTTTTCTATCAATTCTTCGCGGCTCATTGTAGAATAATCCGCGAGTGGCTCAGTTTCTGAAGGCTGATAGTTTTCAGTATCAGGTTCATCATTATTATTTTCATCGAGCTTTTCTTGCTCGGAATTGGCGATATTTTCTAATATTTCATCGCCATTTAGGTTTCTTTCTTCGAAAGAATCACTGTTTAAGTCATTGATATTCATCACCTAAGGTGTTTAGATAGCTAATTAAAGCAGGTTGATTTCCATAAATAATTATTTTGCAAATATACATCTTTTTTTCATATCCACAAAAAAAAATATTTTTTTTAACATTTATAAAATATTTTTAACTACTCACGTTTCGAAAAATTATTTGCTAATAAACCTATTTTATTAAAAAAGGCAATTCCACTTTTGTCCCTTCAACGTCTCGACCAAGAAAAAGAGATGCTGTTTGATTAAATTTTTCGGGATTTTCGGTTGTGAAAAATTTGAGTATTCCGGTTTTAGAACATTTGATTTCTATTTCGGGATGTCGTTCTAAATAATTTGATAGACTATCAGTTACTATTTTCCCAGATGTCAAAATTTGAACATTTTTTTCAACATTTTTTTCTATGACAGGCAATAACAAAGGGTAGTGAGTGCAACCCAGAATTAATGTATCAATATTTGGCTCACGACTAAAAATTGATTGAATGTTCTTTTTGACGAAATAATTTGCACCTTCAGAAAAAATTTCATTATTTTCAACAATTGGAACCCACATGGGACAAGCTTCTTGAACTGTTTTGATGTCGGGGAATAATTTTGCTATTTCTAACGGATATGAATTAGATAAAATAGTTCCGATTGTACCCAGAATGCCAATTGTTCTCGTTTTAGTGTAATTGCCGACAACTTCTGAAACGGGTCGTATAACACCAAGAACCCGTCTATTTGGGTCTAACAGCGGCAAATTTTTCTGCTGAATAGTACGTAACGCTTTTGCTGATGCTGTGTTACAAGCTAAAATAACAAGATGACAACCTTCGTTAAAAAGCAGTTCAACGGCTTCTAAAGTGTATTTATAAACAACTTCAAAGGAGCGGTTTCCATAAGGGGAGCGTGCGTTGTCGCCGAGGTAGATAAAATCATACTTGGGGAATTTTTTCAATAATTCTCCCAAAATGGTTAGTCCGCCATAGCCAGAATCGAAAACACCAATTGGTCCCAAAAATCTATTATTTAACGCCAAGTTTTTGTTTGACCATCTGCATACAATCAGTGCTTGCGGTAGAATAATAGAGCACAATTTGCATACTTACGTCAAAAATATATATAAAACCGTTTTCGTCGCCAACTTGTTCGATGGCGCGATTGACTTTGTCAATAATAGGCTGCAGTAGGTCTTGCTGTTTTTTAGCGAGGCTTTGTTGTGCGAGCATATTATAGCTTTCGAGGCGCTGCTGCAGGTCTTGAATATCTTTTTCCATTGTTGCTCTAATGAGGTCGGGCATTTCGTCCCGTTGCGAAATATATTCGGTAAATTTACGCTCTACCTCTTCTTGCATAATATTCCGTCTATCTTCTAATACAGTGGCTTCTGCCTCTAATTGTTTTTGTGCCTCGTTAAATTCGGGCAGTTCGGTTACTAATTTTTGCGAATCGATGTGCCCGAACTTAAACGTCTGCGCTGAAAGTAGCGGCACAACACAAATAAAAATAAAAACCTGAACAATTTTCAAAATCTTCATATAATATTTACTTTTAATAATTTTTATTTTAGACCTAATTTTTTCATAAGCAAAGGTGCAACGTCAATGCTTTGTGATGAATAGTAGAGAGTTAGCCTTACTTCTGGACTATTTTGAAAGATATAGATAAATCCTTCTTCATCTCCAATTTCTTCGATTGCTTTTAATAGCCGTTCTATCACGGGCGTTTGTAGTTCTGTACTTCTTTGCTGCATGGAAGTTTGCGCATTTAAATAGAACTCTTGCACTTTACGCTCCATTTCGGTATATTCCAACTCTTTTGTTTGCCGTTCGAGAGGAGTATAAGTGGACATATTTCGCATGAAATCGTCTTCAAGTTTTTGCAACTCTTCACGCATGACGGTAAATTGCAATTCTAATTTTGAAATTTCGTCATCAAGCGTTTTTTGTATATTGTGATATTCAGGCATTGTCATAAAGACCTGATTCACGTCAATGTGTCCGAATTTCATTGTTTGTGCAAACAATCCGAACCCTGATAAGATAAATATCAGTATAATTAAATATTTTCCCGACTCTATTTTCATATATTTTTTGTCAGATAAATTATTGAAATTCAATGAATTAATACTATTTTTATTTGTAAAAAATTTCACAAATAAAATTAATAATTTTCAAATAACCAAAAAAATCGAAAATTATTTTTTAAAACCTAATCTTTCGAGTACTTGATTGCTTTTGTCAAATTTAGGGTCTAAATATAGTAGTCCCGATTTGTCAAAGATAGCGTTTAGTTGTTCTTCACGAGCAATTTCTCTCAAAACGGCTGTTATTTGCTCCTGAATTGGTTGAATAAGTGCTTCCTGCCTTTTGGTAAGGTCGCCGTCTTGTCCAAAATATTTTTGTTGGAGCATTTTTGCTTGTTTCTCTTTTTCAATAATTGCGTTCTCTTTTTTGGTTCTCATTTCACCCGACAAAAAAACGCTCTCCTCTTGAAATTGTTTATACAAATCAGCAACTTCCTGATAGATAGACTCTATCTCTTGTTGCCACTGTTTTGACAGTTGGTTTAACTGTCCTTGAGCCGCCTCGTAAGAGGGGATATTTTTCAGCACGTAGTCGGTATCGACAAATGCAAATTTTTGAGATAATAACGTTAGTTGAAATCCCAATAATCCGATAAGGATTAATCCTGTTTTTTTCATATTATATTATGTTAAATGTATTATAATCAGTTTATCGCTTAATAATGACCTATTTACAATCATTTTTATTCTTTAAATTTTTTGCAAAAATAATAAATTTTCAATATCTATAACGAATTTTATTTCAGTATATTTTTTGTTGTAACAAATTTTTCTTCACGATTGAGGTTCAGATTTCTCTTATTCATTTCTGTAAATTATTGATATTATGGATTTAACACATTTTCCTTTTGGCTAATTTAAATCTTGAGTGTAAGAACCTAATTTTTACCTAATCTAAAAACAAAACAACCTCAGTAGATTGTTGAATGCCCCACACACGTCATGCTGAACTTGTTTCAGCATCCCCTGATTATAGAAGGGATTGCGGGTCAAGCCCGCAATGACAGGTTTAAATTCCTGAAAAATAGTGTTATCAAAATTCCAACAATAAAATTAGGTCTGGAGGTTATTATGAAAAAAAATATGTATAAAATTTATTTTTTCTCGGTCACTCATTTTTCTACAAATATTACATCCCTAACGGGATTCACTCATTTTCTCATTCACTCATTCACTCACTCACTCATTTACTTACTCACTCATTCACTCATTTACTGAAAACTAAAAACTATTCATGCAAATCATTTTTTTTGTATGTAGTGATATGTCTTTGGACTTTTGCTTCATACAATTCCTTGATAGTCAAAATAATTCCTGTTTCTTCTACGCCACCGAAGTGTTTGTTGACCGATGTACCAAAAGTTTTCATTGTAGGGGATAAACTCATGTATGCATTGAAAAGTGGAGGAATGTTTTCGCCGAGGTCGCGAACTTTTTTGCTTAAAATTTTGTAGTCTTCACTGAAACTATTTCCCGAAAACAATTGACGTACATCATTTTCGTTCATAACAGAGACAACGGGTTCGATTGGATAAACAAGTCTTTTGGGGTCAGAGAAATATATGTCCATAAAAATTCTAATAATATCTCGGGCTTCTTGGTTGAAATTAGAGTACATTGTAACTTTACCGAAAAAATATTTCATTTCGGGGTAGTTAACAATCAGAGAGCCGAGTCCGTCCCAAAGATTATCTAATGCAAAAAGACTTTTAGAGCCTAATTTACTCGACTGATACATGGGCTGAACGAAGGAGCGACCAAGTTCGATGGTAAAAGGCAAATAATCAGTAATAAACTCTTTTGAGAAACTGAATAGTTGCGCAGTTGCTAAAAGGGAGATTTCTTCTTCCACGGGGCGTAATTTATTCCCCATTATATAACGATATCCGCCGAGTATCTCTTTTGTAATTGGGTCCCAGACAATTAATTGTCGATATGGAATAATACTATTATCAAATTCGTCGATGTCAAAATTCTTACCTGTTCCACCACCGGCGGCACGGAAGGTAAGTTCTCGCAAACGACCAACTTCTATCATTAAATTTGGCGCTTCGGCAGCCGAAAAATCATAGATTTTATTGTTTCCTTTGTTAGTATTTCTAACAAAAATTTCCTTTGTTAGTTCCGCTTCAATCTTATTTCGCGGAACAGGTGGTAATACCGGTTGTATTAATGTCATGGTAAAAAAATTTTTAATTACTTTTAAAAACGCCGTCCTCGCCCTCAATAATTTCAATTTCAGGGTCGCCTCTGTAAAACAATCTGCCGCTGCCTTTTAAATCAACAGTCAAAAAATTTGATACATTGCAATATATCAAACCCGAATGTAATAAGGTAACAAATGCAACATTTGCCTCTAAATTAAAAGCCTCTATTTTGCCCGACCCTTCTTGCCATAATCGAAAAGTTTCAACATTTCCACGAAGGAACGATTCTCCCGAACCAACTTGCACAAAATCAAGATATATGAAATTTCCTCGAATTTCAGTGTATGCGCCACTCTCGGCTCTGAAAAAAAAGTTTTCTACATCAATATTTTGGCACGTAAATTTTGATTTTCCGTAAGCATTAATCGTTAGAGTTGTGGCAGTCAGGGTGTCACAAAAAACGACTCCTCGATTCAATATTTCTATTAATGATAAATTATTTGTAAAATAACGAACTATAACACCTTTGCTCGGTTTGAGTAAATGATCTGCTTGACGTCTTATTATTAATTTTTTGCCTATTAATTCAGTTTTAACATAAGTCATCAAATTGGAATCAGTTTCTACGTGAATTGCAGGTTTTTCAGATTGATAAATTTCTAAAATAAAATCATCTGCAAGTTCTAATTCACTGATATTAAAACCATTTCGCCAACGTAACGTATCAACGATAACATTTCCGTCCCCGGCAACATTTAGTTTAAGAATATCTTCACACGAAAATGAAAAATAAGCGATAAATAGTGCAGAAACACTTAAAATCATTAGATATGTGAACTTTTTTTGCATGTTTATTTGTTTAGCCACTAATTACACGAATTTTCACTAATTAGTGGTTAGTGGTTAGTGATTAGTGGTTAATGACTTATTTACTCTTTTTCTCATTTTCTCATTTACAATATTTTTGGGCAAACACGCAGGTTTGCCCCTACACTCATTTTTCTACCAATATTATATCCCTAACGGGATTCTCTCATTCCCTCATTTACTTATTCCCTCATTCACTAAAATCTTATATCTAAACTCTATACTCTAAACTCTAATAACTACCCTCTCGTTGCTAACAAAATACTATCAAATTTACATTCTTCGGAGTCGGATCGTGATGTAAGGACAATAGGCGATGATGCTCCCAAAATAACGGATGCAACTTTTGCTTTTGCAAACCACACTAACGATTTATAAAGAACATTTCCTGCTTCAATATTAGGCATAATCAACAAATCGGCATCACCAGCGACTTCACTTTTAATTTTTTTATGACTTGCGCTTTCAACACTTATAGCGTTGTCAAAGGCTAATGGTCCATCAATAACGCAATCATTTATTTGTCCACGTTTGTTCATAATGCTAAGCATTGCGGCATCTAATGTAGCCTGCATATTTTCATTGACGGTTTCAATTGCGGCTATTATAGCCACTTTTGGCAAATAAATACCCAATTTGTACATAAAAGTGACTGCGTTGTTAATAATTCCAATTTTATCTTTCAAATTAGGTGCAATATTCATGGCAACGTCTGTAACAGCGATAAGTTTATGATAATTTTCAGTTTCAAAAAGGGCGAAATGGGAGAGCAAATTTCCTGTGCGAAGTCCCCATTCCTTATTTAATACTGCTTTTAACAAGGCTGGTGTTGGGATATTTCCTTTCATCAAAAAGTCAGCCTTTTTTTCGTTCACTAACTTAACGGCTGTTTCAACGGCTTTTGAGGGATAAATTTCGTCAATAAAAGTGGCGCCAGAAAAATCTAAATTCAATTCTTGCGCTATTTTTAATGTTTCAACTTTGGAGCCAACAAGCACAGGATCAATTAATCCTGCTAAAAATGCTTTGTTTACGGCTTCTAAACTATGTGCATCCTGCGATACTGCCAACGCTAACCGCTTAGGCAGAACGTTCGAATCTATTAAGGTTTGAAGGTCTTTTATTTTTTTCATTTTAATTTATATAACAAAATTTGCAAATATCTATTTATTAACGTTTCCAAGGTATTAAATATTCTAAATTATAAGAAAATGCTCCATTTATTTTATTTTTACCATTTCCGTAACCGGGAATTATGTATGGGTCCAAAATATCGGGATTATTTCTGTAAACTGTTACTTTCAAATGAAAGCCCCAACTAACAAAAAAATTTGTAAATAATTCCATTCTCGGACCAAAAGTCAACTCTAACCAATGTGAATTTACGGTATATGTTTTAAACTGACCTGTGTAATCGTCCCAATATCCGTTAGTAATGAATAAATAAGGAACTTTTTGTTCTTGGAAAGCATAACCATACAAAAGCCCGATAAGTAGGTTGTCGTTCTTTCCGACATCTTTTTTCTTTAACATATCGTTTTCAATACCGACCTTAAAAAAAGAGCCGTTGGAATCGTAATCATAACGTTCTCTTTTGAAACTAATATTTTCGAAACCTGCTTCGGCAAAAAAATTGAGGTTATTTTTAAAACTAATTCTTGAGAGAAAGGAAACTCCTGCACGTTCGTCGCTAAATATTGCAGTTACAGGTTCTACCAAATTTATGCCAAGAGTAAAACCTCTCGCTGGCTGCCATTTGTCATCATTCTGACTAAATAGAACCGAAAAACTGAATAAAAAAAGGCTAATATATATATATTTCAACATTCTCAACATTTTCGTTATATCTAACATTGGGATTTATTACGGCTACCGAATCAATGAACATTTTGGAAAAATAAACTGTATCTATCAGAAAATCAAAGGTAAAGCCGCATTCTCGCGAAATAAAATTCATCTTTTTAGTATGTACAAAATGAATGGTATCTCGAAATGATTCATTTTGAATAAATATCAAAAAACTTGTTGTATCTTTGGTAAATGACAACGGCAAGAACATATTTGTGACATTTTCTTCCTTATATATAGAGTCGTTTGGCATTCCTAACCCATAGATTGTTGCTCTTTGCACCATTGCACGCTCTTTCTCTTCCATCAACATAAAATATGCACGCACAGCATGTTGATTCGACAAACATATATCATCAACATTACATCTTTGGAAAATAATCGACAACAATATTATTATCAATACAATACAGCGGTGCGACCTCATAAATCTTTCCATATTTTTTATTTTTTTAAAACACAAAATTAGTAAAATTTTTTGGAAAAAAATAAATTGAAATAAAAAGAAAAATTAAAGATTGCAAATTAACAACTTTTAGGGTCGATTTTCCTACATAAAAAAAGATTTTCAAGAGACAATTGTTTCTAAACGACTAAAATATTCAAAAAATCAGTAAATATACGTCAAATCATTGTATCCCTTAGCATCTATTTTTTTGCATCAATTTGAAATGTATCCCAAAAAATTTTTTGTTATAAAAAAAAGCATTATCTTTGCGGTTTAATAAACATTTAAATTTATGGAAGCATTAGTTTTGGATTTGAACAAGCGTTACAGTTATGCCGACTATCTTACTTGGCTTGACGATGTTAGGCGCGAATTGATAGACGGATTTATCAAGATGATGGCAGGCGCGAGCCGGTTTCACGGAAAGGTTGGCGTAAATATTATTGGAGAAATACGTGCATACTTGAGAAATAACAGATGCGGTTGCGAAGTATATAGTGCCCCAATCGACGTTCTGTTGCCCAAAAATGGCGAAACAGAAGACGGTAAGATATACGATGTGGTACAACCTGATATATTTGTTGTATGCGGCGGGTGGAAAGGCGGCGAAAATGCTTTTCTTGGCGCTCCCGACATGATTGTCGAAATTCTGTCACCCTCGAACAGAAAAAGAGATATTTTTGAAAAATTTTATCTGTATCAAAAAGCCGGCGTGCGCGAATACTGGATAGCCGACCCAAAACTGAAGGCTATTGCCGTATATATTATGCAAGAAAACGGCGAATACGACGATGGCGAAGTCTATAAAACAGACGAAAAAATTCCTGTACATATTTTCAACGGATATATGATAAAAGCTAGCGATATTTTTGATTATTGATTTTTTTTGGGACGTAAAAAGATTAAAATAAAGATTGAGTCCACTCCGAAAAGCCCTATTATTTTACCACAAGGGTCACAAAGTGATTTCGTTATTGAATTTACCGAAACTGTTATTGAGTTTACCGAAATATTGAGTTTACCGAAATTGTTATTGAGTTTACCGAAATTGTTATTGAGTTTACCGAAATTGTTATTGAGTTTACCGAAATACACAAAGGACACAAAGCATTAAATATCAACATATATCAACTTGTGCTCTTAGTGCATTCTTATGTACTTTGTGGTAGAAAACACTTTTCGGAGTGGACTCAATATTGAAAACGTATAATAAGGATATAACATTTTTTTTAATATTTTTTTAAGAAATTTTTTAAAAAAGTTGTTATATTGTTTTTTTTTGTATCTTTGCGCCCGATTTTAAACAATATTAAACATATAAATTAATGGCAACATTACAGAAAATACGTACAAAAGGCGGCGTTATAGTGGTCGTCATAATTTTTATTGCCTTGATGGCTTTTATCTTGAACGATTTATTAAATTCAGGGAATTCATTATTTAGAGGCTCGCAAAATGACGTGGCAAGTATCAACGGAAAATCTATTTCAATTATGGATTTTCATGAATTGCTTTCTAAAAACGAAGAGTTCCAAAAAATTAACCTAAACGTTGGTTCTTTATCGGAAGACGAAACTTATCAAGTTCGAGACCTTACGTGGAACCTACTCGTTAATAAAACTTTGATAGATGACATCGTTCGCAAACTCGGACTTTCAGTTACATCTGATGAATTGATGGACATGGTTACAGGGAACAACATTCATCATACGATGAAACAATTATTCACCGACCAACAGACAGGGCTTTACGATAAACAGATTGCATTAAAATTTTTGCAAGACAAAAACAATGACCAAATGGCCTTCTTTTATTGGTACGTTTTGGAAGAACGGATTATTAACGAGCGACTTCAAGCAAAGTACGTCAACCTTATCAAAAAAGGGATGTACGTTACTAAAGCCTGGATAGAAGATGAAATTGCAAATCGAAGTAAATCAGTCAGTTTTGATTACGTTCTTGCCCGATACACTAATATTCCTGATAGTATTATTATTATTTCAGAGGAAGAAATAGTTGCATACCATTTGGAAAATAAAGAGCAGTATAAACAAGAGGCGATGCGTGATTTTGAGTACATTACATTCGACCAAATTCCATCCGACTTAGACAGGCAAAATACTTTCGAGAAAACTATGAAAATGAAACCTGATTTTTCTAACCCCGAAACTGATGCCGTTCAGTATGTTTTATTAAACTCAGAAGAACCTTATGATGACCGCAACTATAAAGCAAATGAACTAACTCCTCAAATCGAACATTTTATCATTAACGCCGAAATTAACGATGTTTTTGGTCCTTATTTAGAGAATGAATCCTATAGATTGTCGCGTTTAGTTGCTATCAATATGATTCCCGATTCTGTAAAAGCACGACATATATTAATACAAGGCACAACTTTGGAAGAGTCAACTCAAACTGCTGACAGTCTTATGAATTTAATTCGTTCAGGTATTGATTTTACATTCCTTGCATTGGAAAATTCTGCCGACCAAGGTTCAGCAATGCAAGGGGGCGACCTCGGCTGGTTTACAGAAGGACAAATGGTTAAACCCTTTAATGATGCCTGTTTTTTGGGAAAAACGGGAGATTTAGTTTCTGTCGAATCTCAATTCGGAGTTCACATTATTAATATTACTGACCAAACAAAACCAATTCCTAAATATCAGATCGCAACTTTAGAACAAAAAATTATTACAAGTTCTAAAACCTACCAGGATGTCTATTCTAATGCCACTATCTTTAAGACAACTAACAAAAATGCGGAAATGTTTAATGAAGCAGTTATTGAGCAAAATCTTGTCAAACGGTCTGCTCCAAATGTACGTGAAAATGAACGCCGAGTAGGTTCACTTGAATCACCTCGCGAAATGGTAAAATGGGCGTTCAATGCTAAAGTAGGAGATATTTCGCCTGTGTTTGAATTTGGAAATCAGTTCGTTATTGCATTATTAACCCAAATAACAGAAGAAGGTTATCCACTTGTTGAAAATGTTAGGCAACGAATTGAACGTGAATTGATGAACCAGAAAAAAGCCGAAATGCTTATTTCTGAATTTAATACCGCCATCCAAGAAAGCGAAGACCTAACCGAAATTGCCGAAAAAATGAACTCAACAGTTCAAAAAGCCGACAATATTACTTTTGCTTCATATTCTATTCCTGGAGCTGGTTCTGAACCTGTAATGGTTTCATTAGCAGTAAATTCACCACTTGAAGTATTATCAAAACCAACAAAAGGAAATAATGCCGTTTTTGTTATTAATGTAACCACAGAACAAGCCGTTGATGTCCAACCCGAAACAGTCGAAACACAGTTGATTAGCAGTGCAACACAAGGCATTGACTATCAAATGATGGAAACTATTAAGAAAAATTCAAAAATTAAAGATAACAGGTCGAAGTTCTATTGATGCTTTCGGAAAATAAGAATTTCTTGACCCTAAGTCTATTTACGTCTTTGTCCAAATTCTTTTGCATCGATAGATAAAATTTTTTTGCGAACAACGTAATCGAAATAAATTGTGCCTGTCAACAAAGCATGTCCTTATAAAACTATTTTACACCTCACCCCAAATAAATCAGTGAAAAATAGTCTAATCGGTGTATCCCTCAATAGATAGATGAAGATAACCTGAATAATTACGAAGTAAATTATAAATAGCCCGAATATACAAATAATTCGGCATCCCATTCTATCGCAGGCTCCCATTTAAACAACCCAAAAACTGCCGAACCGCTACCCGACATGGAAGCATAAATAGCACCCGACGAATATAATTTCTCTTTAATATCTTTTAGTTCGGGATAATTATCAAAAATTTGAGGTTCAAAATCATTTATAACTTTATCACGCCAATTCTCAATGGGTAAACAAATAGCAGATTTTAAGTTGAATTTTGGATGGCACGGAACAATATTTTTGTAAGCAAACGAGGTAGAAACGTGAAAGGAAGGAACCACTATTTCAATCCATATTCTTGGGGGCAAAATTTCCAAAGGAGAAAACAAATTTCCAATTCCTTCGGCAAATGTAACGCTATTTAAGATGAAAAATGCGCAATCAGCACCAATTTCTGATGCTATTTCTTGTAGTTCCTGATGAGTTAATGCAATATTAAACAATTCATTAAGCAGTTTTAACATAAAAGCGGCATCTGACGAGCCTCCCCCAAGACCACTACCACAAGGAATAACTTTATGCAAAAAAATGTTTAAAGGTTGTATATCAGCGACTTCTCTCAACAATTGAACAGCTTTTAAGCATAAATTATCATCTTTGTCGCCCGGAATGGCTAAACCACTGAAAGAAATAGAGTCTTCCTTGGAACCATCAACTTTGGGTACAACCTCAAGAACATCACAAAAATTATTAACAGGTAAAAAAACGGTCTCAATATTGTGATATCCGTCATCTTTTTTCGAAATAACATTTAATCCTAAATTAATCTTAGCATTTGGAAATAAAATCATTTTGATTATTTTTAAAAATAATTACAAATTATTATATAATCTCTCTACTTTTCGTTTTTCTTATGAATAAATCAGGTTAAAATCTAACTACAAAATGTTGCTTTTGGCACTCATTTCTGAAAAAAACTATTCCAAATCTGAAAATATCTATCGAAATTGTAACTTTAGGACACGCAACTATCTCATTCCAAGCAGTTTCCATTTCCTTTGTCAAATGAATATCATCGAAAACAATAATTGTGTTGTTGTGTACATAATCTAAAGATTCATTAAAATAGTTGAGTGTCGCGTCTTTGCGGTGGTCGCCGTCAATAAAAAGAAAATCAAATGATGGTAATTTTTTTATTGCATTAATAAGGTTTTCGGAAAAAGTTCCTATAATAAGTTCTATATTGTTCATTTTGAACTTTTTAAAAGTTTGTTTTGCTATTGTTGCTTTGTTTGGGCAGCCTTCAATTGTAACAATTTTAGATGACCGTTTTGGTAAACCTAAATATAAAGTGCTAATTCCCAATGATGTACCTAATTCAATTATTCCTTCGGGAGCAAAATTATTAATCATTCTGAAAAGTAGTTCTCCATATCGCATTGGGATTGTTTCATTATTAATAATGTCGCAAACTCTTTTTTGGTTAGAATTGGAAACTTTAGAGCCAGAGCCATAATCTGTAACTTCAATAAATGTTCTATTTTTTCGCAAAACGTTTTTCCAAGACCTAATAGGTCTAAAACAATAATATTCAGGATTAACCGACAACAGATTAACAACAAAATCGTAAACAAAAGGCGAATGAATTCCAAACCCTTTCCAATGACGTGCTTTGAACAGGTACGAAATATATCTTTTAACTTGAAATATGTTCATAATTTTTGATATTTGTTGAGGTTTACAATTTTCAGTTGCGTAAGCCACGAATTGCGCTTTTAGTCAACCGCAATAGTTGCCCCTACGCGGGTTATCTATTTTTCCACCAATATTACATCCATTTCAATAAATTCAATGCATCGCCTAATGGGATGCTTTCTTTGATTTTTGGGCAAACACACAGGTTTGCCCCTACACTCATTCGCTCATTTTTCTACTGAGGTTGTTTTGTTAAAAAAATTAGGTTGAAAATTAGGTTTTTTCTCATTTTCTCATTCGCTCATTTTTCTACTGAGGTTGTTTTGTTAAAAAAATTAGGTTGAAAATTAGGTTTTTTCTCATTTTCTCATTCGCTCATTTTTCTACTGAGGTTGTTTTGTCAAAAAAAATTAGGTTGAAAATTAGGTTTTTTCTCATTTTCTCATTCGCTCATTCACTCATTCACTCATTCACCTACTTATTCACTGAAAACTGAAAACTGAAAACTGAAAACTACTTTATTCAATAATAGCATTTTTTATGATAACGTCAATATTTTCAAATGTTCCAATACTTACCCCTTTTAACAAAATATTTCCGTTTTCATCGATTTTAAGGGGATCACCTTCAACTTTCAGTTTGTTGTTGTGTAGGTCGGCGATTAAGATTTTACTGTTTACAGGTTTAGTTAAAGTAACACAAACTTCGTCAGAGTCTTCAGAACAAAGGATGATTTCTGATATTTCGTCTGATTTGTTGATAATCGTTCCTGTGCCTTTTCCATAAATTTTTATTACTAAATCCTTTTCGTTGTCTGAAAGTGAAACAGTATTGCTACAATCATTTGCTGCTAAACTTGTCAATGTCAAAGAGAACAGCAAGCCAATACTTATTAAAAATAATTTTTTCATTTTATAATCCCTAATTCGTGTCGGGCGCAACTTCTATATTATATTTTAAAAATAAATGTCTTATTTATAATACTTTACATATTATTCAAACGTGATATACCTTTGTCCATCTTTTATATCAATTTTTATTTTATAATCAAAGATATTATTCTTAATATGCCAATATGATAAAAAATATTTCTTATGAAGTTTGTTCCAATTTAATATCTGTTTTTGAGAATTGCACAATAATTCAATAGGAACATAATTAACTGATTTATAGTTGTTGAAAAAACGACTAAAATGTCTGTTAAATTTCACTTTATCTAATCCACGTGCAGAGCTTGACAATATATAAACTGTATGCTCAACATTGTTTTCATTAAGGAATTCTGCTAATTGGTCGGCATCACCACAAAATATTGAAATAAAACCTACATTTTCCGGTATTTCTTTTAAAAAAGGAAAAACTATATTCATTAATGTGGATTTGCTCCCGTAGCACCACTCCGTCCAAGCATATATAATAGTATAATCATTATGCTTAATTATGCTATCAATTTCAGAATCAACATATTTTTTTATGTATTGATATCGAGAAAAGACATCATCCGACTGACTTTTGGCAAAAGGAAAACAACCACAAAAAAATATTAAAGCAGTTATGAAAATCAATAATCTTTTCATTGATAATATTTTAAAATCTCTAAAAAACGATTTACTCATCACTAATATAAGACCCATTTACTCATTCCCTAATTTACTCATTCATTCATTTACTCATTTACTCATTCACCCATTTACTCATTTACTCATTTACTCATTCACTCATTTACAACAAGGTGGACGACCGCAAGGGTGCGCCCCTACACTCATTTACTCATTTACTCATTTACTCATTCACTCATTTACTCATTTACTCATTCTCTCATTTACTCATTCACTCATTCTCTCATTTACTCATTCACTCATTCACTCATTTACTCATTCACTCGTTCTCTCATTTACTCATTCCCTCATTCCCTAAAAATTATCAGACTCCGATTCAGAAAAAGGAATAACGGCAGTTTGTGCCCATTTATCTGCTAATCTGTAACCAACAGTAATCAAAAACCATAAATCAACAAGGTTTAAACCGGGGATTAATGCCACAATTGCTCTCAAAGCGGATTTTTCGGGATAATTAGATAATGGTTCGTTTTCGGGCAAAGTAATAACTTTAATTCTCATTAATTTTTTCCCGAGACTTTGCCCTTTGAAAAAAAGAGAATCCCGCAATAAAAAGTAGAATAAACCGAAGATCCATCCTATTCGAGGGAAAAGCGATAACCCGCACACTATCGCAATATCAACGATAGCGGCAAGAATTCTTTCAGTCAAAGGTGCTTGTAAAAACGATTCGGGAGTTGCGGTACTCATCTATTTAAAAATTACGATATTAGCAAATTAATTGATAAATTTCTGAATGCAAAGTAAACCAAATTTTAATTAAAAAAAAAATAAAATTATTAAATAAACCTTTATTTCAAAAAATTTATATATTTTTGCGCCTTAATTTAATTCAAAAATATTCTATCAATATGGAAGACAATATATTATTAGTCCTAGAAGAATCTAGCGAAAAAATGAGCAAAGCCATTGAACATTTCGATAAAGAAATAGGAAAGATACGTGCGGGCAAAGCCAACCCAAAAATGTTGGAAGATGTAAAAATTGATTACTATGGCGCAATGACACCGTTGTCGCAGGTTTCAAATATCAACACTCCAGACCCGCGAACTATTACAATTCAACCGTGGGACAAAAAAACAATTTCTGTTATAGAAAAAGCAATTATGGCAGCAAATCTGGGTATGAACCCTGATAATAATGGCGAAATTATCCGAATTATAGTCCCTCCGCTGACTGAAGAGAGGCGCAGAGATTTAGTCAAACAAGTAAAAAAAATTGGCGAAGAAACAAAAATTGCCGTCCGAAACATACGTAGAGAGGCTATAGAAGACCTTAAAAAACTGAAAAAAGACGGTTTACCCGAAGATTTGGAAAAAGATGCCGAAGAAGAAGCTCAAAAAATTACCGACAAATCTATCAAAAGAATTGACGAAATATTAGACAAAAAAGAAAAAGATATTTTGACCGTTTAATAACAAATTATTATGGAAAAAATCAAAGTAGGAATTACACAAGGCGATATAAATGGCATTGGTTACGAAATTATTTTAAAATCAATGGCTGATCCCCGAATTACAGAAATTTGTACACCCGTTATTTATGGCTCCTCAAAAGTAGCCGCATATCATCGCAAAGCTCTTGATTTTCAGAATATAAGCATGAGCAATGTACGTTCAGGCGACGAAGCAAACCCTAAAAGAATAAATATTGTTAATTGTTTGCACGACGACATTCGCGTAGAATTAGGAAAAGTTACCGAAATTAGCGGAGACGCAGCACTCAAAGCCATCGAAAAAGCTGCAAGTGACCTGAAAAAGAACGCAATTCAAGTGTTAGTTACCGCTCCAATCAACAAAAAAGCAATACAATGCGAAAAATTTGACTTCCCAGGACATACTGAATATCTGGCTCAATATTTCGGCGGCGACCCAATGATGCTATTTGTTAAAGATAATTTTAAAATTGGAGTTGTTACAGGTCATATCCCTTTAAAATACGTACCCGGCGCTATTACCAAAGAAAGAATTATTAATAAAATTAATACATTAAACCAATCTTTAAAAATTGATTTCAATATTGGAAAACCAAAAATTGCTGTGCTCGGTCTAAATCCACACGCAAGTGACAACGGACTACTCGGAGTAGAAGAAAATGAAATTATTCTTCCTGCATTGGAATATGTTTGTAACAATAATGATATTATGGCATTAGGACCATACCCCGCTGACGGCATTTTTAGCTGTAAAAATTATAAACATTTTGATGCAATTTTGGCAATGTACCACGACCAAGGCTTGATACCATTTAAAAGTTTGGAATGCAAATCAGGAGTTAATTTTACCGCTGGTCTCCCAATTATTAGGACATCACCCGACCACGGCACTGCTTTTGAAATTGTTGGTCAAAATGTTGCAAACCACGAATCATTTTTAGCCGCAATATATTTGGCTGTCGATATTTATAATAATAGAAAAGAGTTTAAAGAGTTGACCTCCAATCCATTGCAAAGAGTCGACTTAAGTACCATGGGTAATGATGGCGAGTGATATTGAGGTCGGAGATACAATCTCATTTGGCGCCGGTATTAATCAATATCATATATCAAAAGAGTGTGGAAGGAATCTAAATGCACTCTGTTTCTCGGGTGTAGCTCGCAAATTTCTATAAGTGATGTCAGTTATCTTTTAAAAGCGTAAAAAGTCTGAACTGAAACCGGTATCAGTCCAATTCCAAGGGTAATAGAAGTCTGTAATCAATTCAAAAAAAATTTTTTTAAAAAAAATTTCACCTATCTTTGCTAAATGAATTCCAAAAGAGAAGGTTTTTAATCAATAAAAAAAATAAAAAAAACCTCTCATCTATAAAAGATGAGAGGTTTTAAAAGAAAGGCGGCGACCTACTCTCCCGGTTTTACTCAGTACCATTGGCGCAGCGGGGCTTAACGACCCTGTTCGGAATGGGGAGGGGTGTAGCCCCCGCGCTATAACCACCTTAATG
>WRMI01000037.1 GCA_009777175.1 Marinilabiliaceae bacterium | reverse complement strand
GCTTGCCCTCGCCCTTTTTTTAGGTTTCCCTTGGCGTATTATTTTATTTTAGGCAACCGCAAGGGTTGCCCCTACAATGTCTATTTCCATATCATTCATGGCAACCGCAAGGGTTGCCCACACAGACTCCGTAAACAACATGAAATATTTGCTTTATGAATAATGCATCCTAAAACCTCAACGCAACACCAACTCCATTGCCCGTAAAACCAACCCCAACCGAAATATCACCCATAGAAAAAATTTATAAAACAATATTTTTTGCATTTTTTATGAAAAATTTTTGTTAAAATTTTGCAGATTAAAAAAAAGGATGTACTTTTGCGCGCAATAGTAGTCGTTGCCATCCCGTAAGCTCTGGCGCGGCTCATTTTTTTATAATTATGAACAAACCGGCATTCTCAATTTACGACCAAATTACATTGTTGAAACAGCGAGGCATGATTTTCAAAAATGAAATCCTTGCGTATAACCAACTGAAAAACATAAGCTATTACCGTCTAAAAGGGTATTGGTGGGATGCCCAAAAAGATATTTTATCGCATACGTTTAATCCCAACACATATTTTGAAGACATTTTGGCAAGATACGATTTCGACCGAAAACTACGACAAATAATTTTCGGTGGTGTAGAAATAATTGAAATTACCCTACGAACTAAACTAATTTATCATTTATCAATGGCATACGGCGGATTATGGTATCTAAAACCTGCATTATTCAACAATAACACACAAAATATAAATGGAATAAACAAAACGGTACATGTATGGGTTTTGGATGAGTTGCAAAAAGAGTTTAATCGTAGTCAAGAATCTTTTGTAATAGATCATCAAAACCGTTACCAAGGACAAAGTGCAGATGCATGGAAAATATTGGAAGTTGCCTCAATGGGAACTATTTCTAAAATATATAAAAATCTGAATATCAATTTGCCAGAAAGAGGAATTATTGCCAAAGAAATGGGCATTAATTCTCCTTATGTATTTTCAGGATGGCTGGAATCAATTGCTTACTTGCGAAATATCATTGCTCACCATTCACGTTTGTGGTGTCGAACAATGGTTAAGCGACCAAGTATGAAACCGAATAAACATTCCAATGCTTGGTTTTCTAAACCGTTAAAACAAGGACAATTAGACAAACCGTTTTCTACAATTTCATGCCTGTTATATATGTGCAAACATATTAGTAAAGAAGAAAACTTGAAACAAAAAATCCTTGAGCTTATAGATGCCTACCCTAACGTACCGATTTACAAATACGGCTTTTTCAATAATTGGCAAAACGAACCACTTTGGAAATCTTAAAAGTGAGGTCTACACAAAACATTATGCCAGCAAGTAAAAGATAAAAGACATCACCCCAATCTTCTCCCTACATCCCACCCACTAACACCCCGCACGAGTGCAAAGTAGATAACCCCGAGTTAGCCGTAGCGCAACTCGGGGGATATCCAAAAAACACCATTTATCCAAAAACGCACTGCTAAATCATCTCTCGTACGTAAATTCGATTATAAATTCTGGTTTTTCGTCTGCTATTACTCCTCGAAAACAAATTAATTGACTAATAAGATTATCGCTATTTCTAGTAATCTTATAACGAAAGGTTAAAGGACTGTTTGTTTTATCAGACGGATACTTAGTCAAACGAGAAGACAAATAAAGAATGCCGGTATCAAACCTGTAGAAATGATAAAAAGTTTGACTTCTTAGACGATCATAGTCATAACAAAATAAAGTATTGTTGTCACTTACAGAAAAGGTTTTTACCCCATCATTCGAATCAGTTTTTTGAAATTTTGTTTCCGAGACCTTATTATAAGTACTATACCGACTTTCATTTATGGTTAAATTACTCGCGGAATTAGGAATTTGATATTTTTTAAAAATTGAACCATCATTACGATAATCAGTTACATCAATAATTTCATTACCCTGATATCTAATCCTCCTGTTGTCAATTGCCGTTACTCTCCCTTGTTCATCAAATGCGTAACTAACAATTTCTGTAAGTTGACCTTTTACGACCTCGCCAAATGAAATACTTGCGTTGTAACGCCTGGCTACAATTTTTTTTACACCGGGTATGGTACTAAAAACCGAGGGACCAATAACATCATAATTATTGGGGTATGGGTCAATCGAAGGATGATCGGATCCTCTAGTCCAATTTTTAATCTCTAGCATTATTGCAAAGTTACGTAATGTCACACCAGGTATTTGTTGACCCGATGCGCTTATGCAGCAAAGGGCTATTAGCCCACATAACATAAACGTTTTCAGCAAATTAATCAAATTTCTATTTTTCGCCCGCTCCTTTTCGGGCATTAAAAGGTTACTCCTACTCGTTTGGCTTTTCGGATTTCGCCCGTGTTTTGAAATGGTATCTGCTTCCATTACTTGCAATCTGTTTAAACTTCTTAATTTTGTCATAATATTATCCCTAAATTCGTGTCGGGCGCAACTTCTAAAAAATTTTACTAATTACTTAAATTACTTATTAATAAAAAAAACTAATTAATTATATAAACACTTATACACTTTACAATGCAATTTCTCTATCGTCCACGAACGCAGATACAATCAAGGGCTACACCCAAAAAACTATCCTGCTTTTCATTAAATTCATATTCCTTAAAACTAATCCGATATCCTTTTTTTGTTTCTGTCGAAGTCCATGTGTTCCATCCGCACGGAATTAAAAAACCACCGAATTCTTCATTTGTAAATAAAATACGTTTTGCTTCTGACAAACTTGGTACTCTCCAGTCGCTAAAACCACCAACACGACTTGAGGTACAGGTATTTACAGCATTTTTATATGTTACTTTTGTTGCAGCTATTGCAGTATGCACATACAAGGTAGAATTTATGATAGTATAACCTCTGGACTTTTCCTGCTTTAAAAAATTTTCTTTTTCCTTATTTTCTATATTTTTCAGTTCGTTTTTTCTTTCTTCCTCTTGTTTTCGCATTTCAATAGCTTGTTGCTCTTGAGCAATTTCTGATTTGCTTTTAACGCCTAACAATCCAGATGCTAACGTTTCACAAGAATAGATAATAGCATCTATACTTTCAAATTTATTATTTACATTAGCTGCTTTGTCTATTGCTCCTGTTTCAACATTGATAATCCGAGCAGATACATAATTTGTACCTGCAACGTAACTAATCTTCGCTGCACAAACTAATTTTACTCCTAATTGTTTTCCCAAAACAACTATTTGTGAATCGTCAACATTTCCGCTCATTTGGTATCCCGTTTCTTTAGATGCCAATTTGAGAAAGTCAGCACTACGTTCTACTGCTTCATATTTGCTGCTAACCGAAATGGCACTTACTAGCTGGTCGGCTACAACCATCGAAATATCAGCATCGTAACCGCTTACCCAAACTGCAACTTTTTGTTTACTTTGTGCAATTATTGCACTTGCAATAAATATTGCTACTGCGGCGATTAACGCTCGCTTGCTCATTCTTTGAGCTGTTGTTATTACTTTCTTGTACATAAAAATATTATTTAATTGTTTTTGCTGTTTCAATTTTGTTTTGCCCGCTCCTTTTCGGGCATAAAAGGTTACTCCTACTCGTCTGGCTTTTCGGATTTCGCCCGTGTTTTGAAATGGTATCTGCTTCCATTGCTCTAATTGTGTTTTTAATATTTTCTACAAATTTCAACTCTATTTTCTTAATCCGATGTTGGTTTAAAACTTATCGATTCACCATACGCAGTGCCATTTCTATTTGTGGCAAACGCACGCACAAAATAAGTTTGTTCTGCGGTAAGTCCTTCCACATGAGAACTAAAATCTGTACTCGTACCAGGTACAACTCTTTTGATTGTATATTCATCTGTTTCAACTGTTGGATTTTGAAATATATGTGAAAAAACAAATCCACGTTCTGTAAAAGCTGGTTCTCCCTGATTATCAATCCGACCGTTTAATGTAGCGGCATTGGTTGAAATATTAGTAACAGATAGAGTAGAAACTATAGGTAATGGTTTTGATTCACGAACGCAACGACAGCGAAACTGATTATTGCTATAATATTGATTTCCATTATAAAAAATTATCATATATGCGGATGAGACATCAGAACCTGTACAACTCCAATAACCTGTATTATCGTAAGTACCCCCTGAAGGTTCAAGATGAAACCCTCCTATGGCATATCTTTTAGTATATAATAAGGCAAGTTCACCTATTGTAGGTAATCGCCAGTCATTGTAATTGCCAACTGCAGAACTTTCACAAGTGAGTTTTGCATTATACAAACGCATCAGACCACCAATGTCGTTGGTTTGCACAAAAAGCCCGTCAATAATAACGAAAGGTTCATTGCTGATAGTAATGTTTGTTCCATCCCCAGTACCGAAAACTGTTACCAACAATTCGGCAACAGAGCCGTCAGTGGAAGAAAGAACAACTAACGTTGCGTAGTTTTCTACGATATTTGTGCTTAATCTGCTACGGTCAATTTTTATTGTAACGCCCTCTTGTCCTTTAGCGGACACAATGCCGTTTGCTGGATCAATATTAGTTATCCATCCTGCTGCATTGCTAACCTTCCATGTCAATTCGTCATCGCCGTTGTTTATCAGCGTAAAACCTGCAATATTGTTGCTTTCATTCGACCCCATATCTATATATGCCTTATTAATAGACAGACTTCCTGCGATTGGAATTAGAATTGGGGTTATTTCTTTATCTTTTCCGTCAGAAGCATCTATACTTTGGTTGAAACTAAGAAAACCTTCTTTGAAAACTTTAATTTCGTATTTTCCGGGTTCAAGTCCAGAAAATTCGTACAATCCATCACTGCCTGTAATTTTAACTCCTCCTCCAGGAGTCAAAAGAATTGCTGCCGCATTAACAGGTTCTCCCGAGGCTACTACAAAACCGTAAATAGCAACTTCTTTATCAAGTTGCTTTTTGCAGGTGCTACAGAATGTGAAGACAACTACAAATACTACATAAAAAACTCTTTTCATAATCAATTATTTTTCGTTATTGGAATATTTACTTCCGTTCTTTCTCCGATTACTGCCGTAACTGTTTTTCTATTGGTTTGATAACCTGATTTTTGAACTGTAACGGTGTATTGTGCGGGGTCCAGGTCGTTAAATTCGTAACGTCCGTCTGTTCCTGTTGTTTTTGTTTTGCCGCCGGGGGACAAAACTACGCTTGCAACTGAAATCAGTTCGCCAGTATTGTTATCGCTAACCACACCGTAAATTGTGGCATATTGGTTATTAAAATCTTTTTTGCTGCAATTTACAAACGTTAACGCACAGCATATCAAAAATGCTATTTTTTTCATAATGTTTATAATATTTACATTACAATTGCTTTAAAATTTAAAAGTTGCCATAATTCCTTTGTTTTCTTGTGTCGCGAATGGCAATAGAGCGAGTTCATATTTTTTATATTTTCCCTCGGCAAAAAGACCATGTAAAATTCCCGATAGGTATAAACTTCCTGCTATTCCTGCCGATATATAGCACAATGTTTCGAAATTTTGTGATAATCGTTTATATTCATCTCTTTGTTCGGGATTCCGTTCTTTGTTAAAGTCATCATAGTAACTATTAGACATATAGAGTGACATTCCCGTTCCTATTAGTGCAAGTGTCTCGCTTACAAGAAAAAATGTACCCCATCCTCTATTTCCTTTATAAAACTGCGGCGTTCCAAATGGAATAAAACTTAGTACAAAAGCCATTTTTTTGTCGTAATTGTCAACCAATTTATAAATCGGATAATAGGGTGTAAAATCGTCTCTTTTTGATACTTCGTAAAGAACATATAGTTCTCCTTTTTCATCTCGATGTTCCTTTACTTTGTAGTACCATACTCTTACCCCTCCACATTCAATAGTATATCCTGTGAATTGAATATTTTCCTCTTTTCCGCCTTTAGCTTGGTCAAGATAAAGGTGCCCAGTTGTTTTAATATCTATTAAAACCCCACCTTCGTTACATAGTTCTAAGTTCAATTTTTGCAAGATTTCTTTTTCGTTTTTGCCCGTGATTAATCGATATCCGTCGTAATTTCCTCTTATTGGTGGGTATTCTAATTTTGTCCAAGGTTCTGGTGGTTTTTGAGAAAATAGCGCACAGTTGCTGCACAGTAGCAGCAACCATACGCATAATAAGAAATAATTAAGATTTTTCATCACATCTATATTTATTCATCCACAATAGAAGGCAAGTTGGGTTTTTCATTAACAAAATCGCTTATTTTTCTGGCATACTCCTGCGCTTTTTCAGTTTGCTTAGTTGCTCTTTCAAGTGCCTTAATCATTTCAGCTTCTTTCATTGCTAGTTCATATGCTTCTTGTCTTGCTTTCGCAGCGCCTTTGGCATCAACTATATAAAACACCCAAAATTCTTTTGTTGTTTTGTTTTGAAGCGACAAAGACGGTGTACTTCCCATAATGCCTTTGATACTTGCCCTTGCATAAGATTCGAAAGCTTGATAAAATTTGTTAAATTCTTCTGCACTGTCTTCTCTTGCCTGATCCAGATTTGAATCACCGTTCATTCTTTCTATAATTTCTCCTGTTGTTAAACGAGCATAATTGAGAGCGGCATCATTAAAAGCCGCTGTTTTACAATTTGCTGGTACGGCGCAATTGATTGCCATTCCGGATAATTCTTCACCCTCAGTTCTTGTTAATTTTTCATAATGTGCAATGAAGGCATCTTCAATTGTACGGGTACTTCCAACTACTTCCCACCCTTTTTTTCTCATCTCTTTTGCTGAATTTTTGGCAGATTTTGCTGATCTTTTTGCCTGTTTTTTTGATTGTTGTCTTGAGTGAAAATTTTTTTCTGACGAATCAACCAACTGAGCATTGACACTATTAGTATTTGTTAGTGCCGCTCCAAAAATCATCGCTACTACAGCGGACTTTAAAAATATTCTTATTTTTTTCATTATTTTATATGAATTTAATTACTACTAAATTATTTTAACTCTAATTCCTGTTCTTTGCTATTATATTTGCGGCTTCGCAGGTTTTGCCCCGTGTTTTTGTTTTAACCGGTTGTGCGGTATCCGGGCTTGTCCATTTGTATAAAATACCTTTGAAATACACACATAAAAAAAACGTGGACGTATTTCCTGCTTATTCTGTTCTCGAGGTGCTCGACTACCTACCAACCAAATATTGAACAAAGTCCACGCATCGCTGCGTTAAAAAAATCCGTTTTTTTTTGGTTGGTATGAAATTGTCGAGGCTTCAAGAACCAAAATTCAAGCTTATCGCTTTTTCCTTTATACTCTAAAATGTGCGTACTATTTACGCAAGTTTATGCCATAAAATAATATTTTCGTTAAACAATATTTTTTAAAAAATCAAATACAAAGATACAAATTTTTTTAAAAACAAAAAAAATATGAAAAAAAATAAAAATTTTTCTATTTCAAGAATAATTTGTACTTTTGCAGACCAAATGTTCGAAAAAATTGAAATTTGGTATATAAAATTGAAAGATATTGATAATCTATCTTGATTTGGGTACAATTTAGAACATATCATACTATGAACAAATTAAAACCTTGGATTATATCACTCCGTTTGCGGACGCTTGCGTTGTCGTTTTCGGCGATGTTGATGGGAAGCATTGTTGCGTACCGAACAGGCTGTTTCAGATGGGAAATTTTGATTCTATCGGCAATTACAACGCTATTATTACAAATACTCGCAAATATATCAAATGACTACGGCGATGCGGTTTTGGGGGCAGACAACGAAAACAGGGTAGGACCCACAAGAATGATTCAGAGTGGGGTGATTTCTCTAAAAGAGATGAAAATTGCAATAATAATCTGTACTTTGCTCTCTTTCGTTTCGGGTGTGGTTTTAGTTTTAGTTTCGTTCAAAGACATTTCACTTGGTGCTTTTGTGTTTATATTTTTGGGAATAACGGCAATTGTTTCTGCCATTTGTTATACAATAGGTCGTAAACCTTACGGTTATCGTGGTTTTGGAGATATTTTCGTATTTATATTTTTTGGATTTTTTGGCGTTGCGGGCACATATTTTTTGCACGGTCTAAAATGGGATTGGGCTATTTTATTACCCGCATCAACAATAGGATTTTTCAGCACTGCGGTACTTAACCTTAATAATATCCGCGACTTAGAGACCGACAAAGTTTGTGGAAAAAATACACTTGTTGTTAAAATAGGTAGATATCCAGCACTTTGGTACAATTTTTTCTTAATCTTATTAGCATGGATTTCTTTTTGGATTTTTACATATATATCTGAAAATAAGCATCTTTTACCATTTTTAACATTACCTCTATTCATGATGATTGTATGGGCTGTTTTTACTAAAAATAATCCAGAAAGAATAAATTCCGAATTGCGAAATGTATCTCTTGCAACTCTTTTATTTGTGATACTCAATATTTTATAAAATAATAAAATGTTAATTTCAATAATAACCGTTTGTTATAATAGCGAAAAATATATTCGTTCAACCGTAGAATCTGTTCTAAATCAGACATATAAAGATATTGAGTATATAATTGTTGATGGATTTTCAACGGATAAAACGTTAGAAATCATTAAATTATACGAGCCACACTTTAATGGACGTATGAAATTAACAAGCGAAAAAGATAATGGTATTTATGATGCCTTAAACAAAGGTATTTTAAGGGCAACGGGTGATATTGTCGGTATTTTACATTCGGATGATTTTTATACAACAACAGATTGCATTGAGAGGGTGGCGCAGGTTTTTCAAGACAAAGAAATAAATTCTTGTTTTGCAGATGTTCGTTTTGTTTTGCCTGAAAATCCAAATACAACTGTACGTTACTATTCGTCAGCAAGATTTGCACCAAAAAAATTTCGTTTTGGTTTTATGCCCGCACATCCTACTTTTTTCGTTAGAAAAGAGTTTTTTGAAAAATACGGATATTACAAAACCGATTATAAGATTTCTGCCGATTATGAACTTTTGATTCGTTTTTTATACACTAACAAACTATCTTATAGGTATATACCCTTAGATATGATTAAGATGCGTACGGGAGGAACAAGCACTAAATCGTGGAAAAGTAACTATATTTTAAACAAAGAAATTGTTAGAGGATGTAAGGAAAACGGCATATATACTAACATGCTTATTTTGATGATGAAATATTTTCGTAAAATATTTGAACTAGTTTTTACTAAAAATTAAAGAAAAATGAATATTCTTGTTACAGGGTCGCGCGGTTTTATTGGAACGAATATAATTAATATTCTTAAAAACGACTTTGTTTTTTGGGAAATGGATATTTTTGAAAAACAAGAAAATAACTATTTTACTTGGAATGAAATTGAAAAATTTCCGTGGGATAAAATAGATGTAGTGATTCATTTAGCAGGGAAAGCGCATGACACTAAAAAAGAGAGCGATGCACAATCGTATTTTGACATAAATACGGAACTTACAAAAAAAATATTCGATAAATTTTTAGTTTCTAATGCTACGCAATTTATTTTTTTCAGTTCTGTAAAAGCGGTTGCCGATAAAGTTGAAACTGATTTTTTATCCGAAAATGTTGTTCCTAAACCGGTTGGACCGTATGGAAATAGCAAATTGCAAGCCGAACAATATATACAAGGACAAAATTGGAACGAAAAAAAGGTTTATATTTTTCGACCTTGTATGATACACGGACCGGGTAACAAAGGAAATTTTAATTTGTTGTATAAAGTTGTGAATAAAGGAATTCCGTATCCTTTGGGAGCGTTTGATAACAGGCGTTCATTTTTAAATATTTGGAATTTAGCATTTATTATAAAACAATTTATTGAGAAAAAACCTGAAAGTGGAATTTATAATTTAGCCGATGACAAGCCAATTTCTACGAATCAATTAATTCAACTGATTGCAACCTCTACGCACAGAAAAGCAAAGATTTGGAAAATAAATAAATCGTTTATTTTTTTGATTGCTAAAATAGGAACTTTCCTTAGACTTCCGTTCAATTCAGAACGTTTGCAAAAATTAACCGAAAATTATGTTGTATCAAATATGAAACTTAAATTATCTATTGACGTAAAAGACCTGCCAATTAAAGTAGAGGATGGTTTTTTGTTAACATTGAAAAAGCTAGTGGTTAGTGGTTAGTGGTTAGCGGTTAGTGGTTAGCGGTTAGTGGTTAGTGGTTAGTGGTTAGTGGTTAGTGGTTAGTGGTTAGCGGTTAGTGGTTAGTGGTTAGTGGTTAGTGGTTAGTGGTTAGCGGTTAGTGGTTAGCGGTTAGTGGTTAGCGGTTAGTGGTTAGTGGTTAGTGATTAGTGGTTAGTACTTATTTACTCATTTACTTATTCACTCATTCACTCATTCACTGAATACAAAAAACTAAAAAGAATTACGAATTTAAAATACTTATTCATTTAATGATGAAAAATAAACAACATATAAGGGTTTGCGATTTTCTGTACTTACATCCTGTTAGGGATGCATCCCTAACGGGATGCAAAGGAATCCTGCTATTCTCATTTTCTACCAAGCGTTGCATTCATTTCAATAAATTCAATGCATCGCCTAATGGAATGCGATTGACCGTTATAGCTTATATTTTTCATATCACTCATTCACTCATTCACTCATTTACTCATTCACTCATTCACTCATTTACTCATTCACTGATTTATGAAGATTTACCGAAATTTTTTTAAGCGACTAATAGACTTTTTGTTAGCATTAATTGCTTTGTTGATATTAAGTCCAATACTTGCTGTTTGTATGATTGTACTAATTTTAACTGGCGAGCATGAAGTTTTTTATTTCCAAAAACGAATGGGATATAAAAATAGACCATTTTTTATATGGAAATTTGCTACAATGCTCAAAAATAGTGAAAAAATGGGTCCCGGGACCATTACAGTTCGCAAAGACCCACGTGTCTTGCCTTTTGGGCGTTTTTTGAGGAAAACAAAGATGAACGAACTACCTCAAATTTTTAATGTTCTTTTAGGTACCATGTCAGTAGTTGGTGCCAGACCGTTAGTTATTAGTGGTTTTGAGCAATATTCAGATGAAATAAAAGCAAAAGTATACGCCACTCCGCCCGGAATAACAGGAATTGGTTCAATCGTGTTTCGAGATGAAGAACATATTTTGTCCCAAGGCGGAAATCCGCAAGAAATTTACAATACCAAAATAGCGCCATACAAAGGCGCACTCGAACTTTGGTATCAAAAAAATATCTCATTTTGGGTAGACATTAAAATTATTATTTTAACATTTTGGGTAATCATTTTTCCAAAAAGTGAACTTCACTACAAGTGGCTTAAAGGTTTACCCCAAAAACCAGAATATTTATAAAATAAATTTATTAAATAAGGAATAATGAGTTTACTCCGAAAATCCCTGTTATTTTACCACAAGGGTCACAAAGGTTTCACAAAGGACACAAAGGTTTCACAAAGGACACAGTTTTTCTTTTTTCCCACATTATTTTTGCGTTCCTTGCGTTCTCAACTTTGCGACTTTGCGTTAAAATCAATAATATGAATAATGTATACTAAAAACTATTAAACTATTTATTCACTCATTTTTCTACTAAGGTTGTTTTGTTTGAAAAAATAAGGTAAAAATAAGGTTATAAACTAAAAACTATTAAACTACTCATTCACTCATTTTTCTACTAAGGTTGTTTTGTTTGAAAAAATAAGGTAAAAATAAGGTTATAAACTAAAAACTATTAAACTATTCATTCACTCATTTTTCTACTAAGGTTGTTTTGTTTGAAAAAATAAGGTAAAAATAAGGTTTTTTCTCATTCACTCATTCACTCATTTACTCATTCACTCATTCACTGAAAACTGAAAACTGAAAACTGATAACTGAAAACTAATAACTAAATAATGATAAACATTCCAAAATTTATTGCTGACAATATTACACTACGTCAGCAAAGTATGTTTGCCGAAGATATTGAGGCAAATAAAGACAAATTGCGCGCCGAAATTGAAAACAAATCAGTTTTGGTTATCGGGGGCGCGGGAACTATCGGTTCTTCTTTTATACGTGCGGTTTTAAAATTTAGACCGTCAAAATTGTATGTAGTTGATATTAACGAAAATGGACTTACCGAACTAACGCGCGACCTTAGGAGTACCGCAGACGGCTATGTTCCTGAAAAATACATTACATATCCCATCAATTATGCAGATGCCGTTTTTGAAAAAATGTTCCGAAATGAGGGCGGATTTGATATTGTTGCTAATTTTTCTGCGCATAAGCATGTCCGTTCTGAAAAAGATATATATTCCGTTGAGGCGCTGATAACCAATAATGTAGTAAATGCACGAAAACTTCTGGATTTATTATCAGAATATCCTCCAAAACATTTTTTCTGTGTTTCAACAGATAAAGCGGCAAATCCTGTCAATATAATGGGTGGTTCTAAAAAAATAATGGAAGATTTAATTATGTCATATTCAGATAAATATTCCATCACAACGGCACGCTTTGCTAATGTTGCTTTTTCAAATGGCTCGCTTTTAGACGGTTTTATTCAGCGAGTTATGAAACGACAACCGCTTTCCGCACCTAATGACGTGAAACGATATTTTGTTTCTCCCGACGAAAGCGGTCAAATATGTATGTTAGCATGTATACTCGGTAAATCAGGCGAAATATTTTTCCCGAAACTGCAACCCGAACAAATGCTTACATTCGCACAAATAGCAACAATGTTTCTCGCAAATTTAGGCTACAAAGCCGTTGAGTGCGACTCAGAAGAAACTGCAAGACAAATGTCAAAAAATTTATTAGAAAATGACCAAAACTATCCCGTTTTCTACTTTGTTTCTGATACAACAGGTGAAAAATCTTACGAAGAATTTTTTACCGAAAATGAACAAGTTGATTTAACAGCTTTTCACGCATTAGGAATTATTAAAAACATTGAAAAACGACAAATAACCGAAATTGACGCTTTGTTCGTTTCTTTAAATAGATTATTCAGTGGCACAAACACTACAAAATCACAAATTGTCGAAACAATGAAACAATTTCTGCTCAATTTCGAGCATGACGAAAAAGGCAAAAATCTTGATTCTAAAATGTAGATTTGCACTTCGTTACATTTGGAATGACTAACTGTTCGGGGGTGGATGAGCGTTAAACGGGTTGCGGCAACCCCGCAACCCGTTTAACGTTTCTATTAACAGGCTAAAAGAGTCATTCCGAACGAAGTGAGGAATCTATTTCGTTTCCCTTAATTTTATTCCACAATCAAACTCCTTTGAGAGCAAATTTTTCGGTTATTATCCCAATATGCTTCGCAGCGGATAATATAATTTCCACGTCTACGAAAATCATATTTGAATGTTTTTCCCGTTACAGGCTCACTATCGTTGACAGACCAGAAATAACGGACATTTTCTACATCACCAAAACCTGTAAGTTCGGCTTCCATTGTAAAAGAGGTTCCTGCTCTCGTCTTTTCGGGTAGATAAAAATAGACCTGTTGAGGTTTTTCAATATCAAAAGGGTAAGAAGCAACTGTGTATAAGTGTTCGTCTGTAACGAGGTCGATTACAGAAAGTTCAATTTCATAATAACCAGGACCAGAAAAACAATGATCAACTTCAACTCCAAATTCTTTTCTGCCGTCGCTGAATGTCCATTGATATTTAACAGGAATAGTATCAGCAACGATTGCTCGTTCCTCAAAAAAAGTAAAACAATAATTTTCTTCTACGACGTCGATTGCTGATCTACAAAAATCAATTTGGTAATCAAAACGGTAAATATTGTCGGTTCCGTCTCTTGTAGAAACAAAATAACCAGAAAGTCCGTCAGGGAAAAAGTAACAACCGAAGTCGTCGTGGTAGGTGTTTATTGGACCCGGCAGTGGGAGTGGTTTTGACCATTGACCGTTTTCGTTCACAGTATAATAGATATCGAATCCGCCTTGCCCGCCGTATCTATCAGATGAAAAATAGAGAATTCCCGACGAGTGAAAAAATGGAAAAACTTCTTTTGCAGATGAATTAACGTTTTCGCCAAAATTTATCGGATCACTCCACCCATAAGGAGTTTTGGTACTATAATAGAGGTCTGTTTCTCCGTAACCTCCCTGCATATCTGATACATAGACAAGCATTTGACCGTCAGGAGAAATGGTCGGCTGAGCAAAGGAATAATTTATTTCTTCAGAAAAAGAGAGTTGTGTATATTTGCTCCATTTATCATAACCAATCTTTTGAGACTCAAAGAGTCCAAGTAAATTTTCTTGCTTTTTAGACTTAGAACGGGATTCCTTATATGATGTATATTTATTGAAAGTGGCTATTTGATAGCTATCATTAGGCGCAAAAGCAATAGAACCCGATGACAACTTGAAAGATTTATCAGGTCTAAATTGTGTGATTTTTCCAATGTTGCCGTTTGAGAATAAAGGTGCGCGATAAATTCTATATAGATAATTTTTGTCTTGGTTAAAAAAAGTTTTCATTACTTCACTTTTTCTGTTTGAAACGAAATAGAAAATCGAATCGTGAACAAGGGGAGCAATCTCGCTTGTGCGATTGGTGTTAATTTTTAATTTGGAAACATTAATTTCTTGACCTCCGACAAAAGAAATCGAACCAAAAACAAAAAACACTATTTTGATTGCTATTAAATAAATTTTTGGAAACATATTTCTGTTAAACTAAAAGAATTTTGGACTTTGAGTAATAATTTTATAACCGAAATCGAACTGAATAGAAAGTTCGTGACTTCCTGCATTAAATTTTTTCAGTTCACCGGTGGGATAGTCATAACTATATGCTACTTTGAACTGCGGAGTAATACTCCAACCAACCATTGCAATAAATTCATTATTAGTCCGCCAAGTGCCTCCAACCCATAACAAATCGCCAAATATTAACGTAGCAGAAATATCGGTTATTGTATGTTTAGATTCCACGATATTTACTAATGTTGAAGGTTGAAAAATAAAAGTATCTGTAATCCTGAATAGATATCCGCCAGTCAATAATAGCGCTGATTTCCCCAGAGAGAAAAAATCTGCATCTGGGTCAAATGGGGTTCGATAAAAGAAGTCGTAAACAGAAAATCCGAGGAAGAATTTTTCGCCGTACCAGGCTGTTCCGAATCCCATTGAAAAGCGGGCATCATACTCGGCTTTATCCCAACCCTCAAAAGTAGGGTCTGGATTGTCAATAATATCTAAACTTTCCATTCCGTAGTTTGCCAATCTTACGCCAGGATTGAGGCTAAATGCTATTTTTGTGCCTGATTTTAAAAATAACCTGTAAGTATAAGAACCATTGACTTTTGTACCGTGATATGGTCCAAATTTTTCATTAAAAATTAATGCACCGAGTGCAACATTTTCATTTTTCATTGGAGCGTGCGCCGTAAGTGCCTGAAAATTAGGCGGATACTCGCTACCTAACCACTGTATTCGATATGCGCCAAATATCGAAAATGCATCACGACAACCACCAAATGCAGGATTTAACATATACCTATTATGCGTATATTGAGACATCATCAACATTCTATCCTGCGAAAATAGTGATAAATGAATAATTAGCAAAAATGCAAATGTTAAAAAATATTTCAAATATTTCATATCTATTTATCTCGTTTGATTACTAAAAAATTCTTAATGGGTTTAATATCTTTTCCAATAAATACATAGTTGTAAATGCCATCTGGTACAGGGTCACCGTTTTTGTATGTTCCGTTCCAATAATTATTGTCCGTTCCGTAGCCCTCTTTTTCATAAACAACTATACCGTTCTTGTCGAATACCACAAGTTTATTATCCTCAACGCCCCACGCCCCATATATTACAAAAAAATCATTTTTTCCATTATCACCCGGAGAAAAGGCATTAGGTGCCTTAAAATCTACTTTTGTAATTTTAATTTGAGAGCTATCTTTGCATTCACTTCCGTGTGTAACAGTCCATTGTAGTTCTATTGGTTGGAAAAAATCATTAATTATTACTTTTGAATTGCGATTATTTGGTTCAATCACGTCGCAGTTTCCGCTTATAATACTCCAAATGCCTGTCCCTATTTCAGGTTCTTTTGCATTTAATGTTATTTCTTTAAAAACAGCAATTGTATCTTTTCCTGCATTTGCTGTGGGTATTTCCCACAATTTAACATAGACGGTGTCAGTTGCCGAACATTTATCATTATTAAAAGGAACAGATAATGTCCAAAACAACCTAAAATCCATAAAATCTCTCAATATTTCAGGAGTTTCAAAAGAATATATTTCGTGCAAACTATATTGATCATCTTTATCGTATTTACACTCTCCCTCTGCAGGCACCCAAGCTTCTGTTCCAAAAACAGTTATATACTTCTCAAAAAATGTCCATTCACCGGTTTCATTTTCATTTTCTTTTGGTTTTAGAGTCCATAATTCAATTGAATTTCCGCAGGCCTCATTTTCAGGCGCAAAGGCAAACGGTTGAGGTGTAATATCTTTTACTAAAGCATTGCCCGTCAAATCACTTGGAGTCGATTCGCAATCATTGAGGTCTGTGGCGCTTTTTAAGGTGAATGTTTTTGTTCCTTTAACATTTATTGTTGTGTCTGAAACAAGAGTTGTCATTGTTTTGTAAGGATATGTAGCACCTTCATTATCAGTATATTCAACAGTAAATGGTAATAATGATTCAATGGAATTTTCAAAATTGAAAATAATTTTTGCGTCTCCTTCGCCGCAAATTTCGGAATCAGTTGAAATAGTCCCTTTTGGTGCACCAAGAAAAATAAGATCAGTTGATATTTGCGTAGGACATTCGCCGTTGGTTTGAGTGAATTTTATTTTATAAGGATCATCAGATGGATTTGCAGAAAAGGTTGTAATCAGTTCATTATCAGGTTCGAAACTGCCTTTTCCGTTTTCTTCTTCCCATTTGAATGTACCTCCAACAGCATTTCCGTCACCATCTTGGTCAATTACAATAATGGTAGTGGTTTCGCCGCACTCTTTATCATATACTCTATCAAATCGCGGAGAGGGAAGTTGATATAAGTTATAAATAATTTCACCCGAAATGTTGTCGGTTATCCATTGATCTTCAGGTACATTACCATCGTAATAATCAAGTATTGTAAGAGTAAATTTAATTTGACTAACTCCCTCATAATCTTTAACAATTAGTCCAAGATTACTATGCCAATAACCTTGAATAATAGGAGTGGCACTACGGGGAGTTACATAAGGTGGTGGAATGGATTTTCCTTCCTCGTCATGAACAACTAATCTGGCTCCAAAAGGATGTTGTCCCGTAAAAGTAATTTTATAGTGAATTCTAATACTATCGGTAAGAGAGATTGATTCTCTATCAAAACACATATAGTCAATACCATTTATTTCCACATGAGCAGATGGTTGTGAGAAAGAATGAGTTGCAAAAAACAACAAAAAAAAGATGTTTCCCCAAAAATATTTATAAAATTTTCTTTTTTCCATAAAAGTAACAAAAAAGTAATAAAAACAGTTGTAATGCTTATTAATTAGGCATTATTGAAATTTTTCAGGGCGCAATAATAGAAAAAAAATTTGAAATAAAAAAAGTTTTAAAGATTTTTAATTAAAAAAACTTACTTTAGCCTTCATTATTTATAACCTCAGAACGTGACTTCGACTTGACTCTGGCAGGAGTCGACCACTTTTTTTGGAGATACCTCGATAGGGGCAAATCAAGGGTAACCAATAACGGGTTTATCTATGTTACTATCATACCGAATGCAACTATGTGATATTATACGAGTTGGCCCGAATTGCACTCACGCTCATTATAAAGATTAGCCTCAACAGTGTTACCATCACAGGCAATGGACTCGTCCGTGTTTAAATATTTTAAATATTTAGAACTATTATAATATCATTGATATACAAATATTTACATATTAATATACTTTTTAAATCAATAAATTCTTAAAAAAAATTTGTAAAAACAAAAAATAATATATTATCTTTGCAACTCTATTTTTTTAATAGAATCCTAAAAAAATTATATTTTATAATTAATAATATAAAAATATGGGAACATGTATATTACTGATTATTTTTTGCGGGTCCTTATATTTTGTGATTCATAAGTATCTTTTTCCTTATTACATGAGTTCACAGGGTAAGGAGTTTTTATATCAGAAACTCTTCTTGCATCAAGAAAATATGCGAAAGGAAGTAGTAGATACATTTCATGCAATAACAGCAAATAGATTCAGTGAAGAAGAGGCAATTGATTATTTTATGAAAGAAAAGGGGTTGCAATTAATGTCTATTACCCCTGGTACGCCGCTTAAATTAAAGTATTTTTTGGCTTTACCTACGAAGGTCGAACTCACTTTTTTTGAAAAAGTAAAGTTCAACGAAGCATTTTTAAGCTATCGGGCTGACAATATTAAAGGTGAATAGTTGGAAAAAATGAGTAACAATAATTACTTGTTGAAAAGTAATTATGGTTTTGTAGAGTACTTAAAGTTCCATAATTTTTGCAAACATGGAAGAAATTTTCCAATTTCATGCCTTTTTTTATGAAAATAGTGGATTTTTTTTCATACTTTTGCACAATGAAAAAATAGTTTTAATACATGTAAAATGAGTGAGACAAAAGGTTATAGTACAAAAGAATTGTATCCGGAGGAGACAACAGAAAAGTTATCGGATATTTATCGTCAAGTTATCGAGTTGGTAGGTGAAGATATTTCACGTGAGGGCTTGGAAAAAACTCCTTTGCGAGTTGCTAAAGTAATGCAATTTCTAACACAGGGATATCATATTAATCCCGAAGAAATAATTAAATCTGCCATGTTTCGTGAAAATTACAGGCAAATGGTTGTTGTAAAAGACATTGAGCTATATTCTCTTTGTGAACACCATTTTTTGCCTTTTTTCGGAAAAGCACACGTGGCATATATTCCGAGATATTATATCACTGGATTAAGCAAAATTGCACGAGTGGTGGAAACATATTCAAGAAGACTCCAAGTCCAAGAGCGTTTGACAACCCAAATTAAAGATTGTATAAAAAATACATTGAACCCCTTAGGTGTTGCGGTTGTTATAGAGGCACAGCACATGTGCATGCAGATTAGAGGTGTGCAAAAACAACATTCCATCACAACAACTTCCGATTTCACGGGTGCGTTCTTGAAAAATCCCGCCACAAGAGCAGAATTTTTCAATATTATTGGGTCGCAAAGTTTGAGAAATTAAAAATTTATTGTATAATGTTTTTTGAAAAAGTCCTAAAATTCGGGGCTTTTTCTTTTCTCTATAATGAAAGTGAATAATTAATAAAACTATTCAAAGGGTAGAGCAGTTTTAATCGCTCAACTGTTTGTTGAACGGCATCGCTACTTGAAAAAATTTGTTCAGGAACATAGCAAACAGGCGTAAAACGTTTGTTTTTTAACCATTCAGAAACGGGAGAGTCACTTGGAAATGTCGGAGGAACTTTTTTCAGTTTTTCGTCATCGTGTTGATAATAGTGTGTAAGGTCCGGATTTTCGACAATAGACAAAAACTCATCAGCATTATTATAAATTTCTTGACGCAAAGATTTCAAAATTGCAGGAGTAGGGCACCAAATTCCACCCGATAAAAGAGAATTATTGGGCTGTATGTGAACATAATAGCCCCCGCGAGGATTAGTTTTTCCACCTTTTGCCATAAATGCTCCTAAATGAGTTTTGTAGGGAGTTTTGTCATGCGAAAACCGAGTATCGCGATGAATACGAAAAATGCTCTCTTTTGTGCTTACGATTGATAAATCTTTATCAAATGTAGCAAGTCCTTGAATTACTTGTTCTATAAAATCTTCAAACATGGATTTTACGTTAAGGTACCTGTCCTTATTACTATTAAACCACTCGCGGTTATTGTTCTGTTCTAATTCTTTTAGAAAATTAATAATTTCGTTCATCTGTTATTAATATTTAGTCACTAAATACACTAATTTACACTACTAATTTTTTGGGTTCTTTGCGTTTGGATTATTTTTAACGCAAAGGCGCAAAGTTGAGGACGCAAGGGTCGCAAAAATAGTGGTTAGTGGTTAGTGATTAGTGGTTAACGACTCATTTACTCATTTTTCTACTAAGGTTGTTTTGTTAAAAAAATAAGGTTTTTTCTTATTTACTCATTCACCCATTCCCTCATTTACTCATTCCCTCATTTTTCTACTAAGGTTGTTTTGTTTGAAAAAATAAGGTGAAAATAAGGTTTTTTCTTATTTACTCATTCACTCATTCACTTATTCCCTCATTCCCTCATTCCCTCATTCACTCATTCACTTATTCACTTTAAAATCTATTCTCCAAAAACTCTTTTAAGAATATCAGTAACTCTTGCCAAAGGGTCTGTTCTTATTTTTTCTTCTTCGATGGCGATTTTAAAAAATAAACCATCTAATGCTTTTTCGGTTAGATATGTATCAAGTTCTGTATCAACTTTTTTATAATCATCGATAAACATTGTTAAATAAGGAGGTAAATTGTTCCATAAAGATGTCAAAGAATTCCATGTTTGATTTGCAGAGAATCCTTCAACAATTTTTATATCTAACGCGCTTTTAATTTTAGGTTGAAAAAGATCTTTTAATGGATTGTAGGTATTAACTTCCAAATATCGTGTAGCAGCGGGATAAGTATTTTTAGCCATAAAGACCAATTCTTCATCTTTTTCGTCTCTCAAAATTGCAAAACCATCTTGAATAGTTAAATTAGTAATTGCATTTAAAAAAATTGGACCTACTTCTTTTGCCGCTGCTTCCGCAGAACGGTTAATACTCAAAAGCAAATCACTTTCAAGTTTTTTAACTGACTCGCTGATTAAATCTATATCTTTTGCTTGGTCAATGATATATTTTGCTTCGGGTGGTAGCAAAATTTTAACTATTGCGTCTAAAAAGTATCCGTCAGTTGCGGAAAGAATACCTGCAGCATTTTCAGTTCCTATTGAAAGTGCTGCTTTTAAACCTTCAATGACTTCTGCTTCGGTCAAAGCGTTGACTTCATTTAAATCACATGATTGTAAAGTCAAAAATGTGAAAACAAATAAATAACATGCTATTTTTTTCATAAACATTTAATATTTAAACAATTAATAAAAAATTACAATAAATTAAAGCGGCAAAATTATATAATATTTTTGAAAATAAAATATAAAGATGAAAATAAAATGACAAAAATTAAAAATTAAAAAATTGATAATATTTTTGTAAAAAAATCCTATTTAAAAAATTTTTACTACTTTCGCATTTATGTTAGAACAATTATCTCAAAATATTATGTTTCTTCAAGGAGTAGGTCCCAAAAAGGCGGAACTCCTTAAAAAAGAATTAGATATAGAGACTTTTGAAGAGTTACTCTACTACTTTCCTTATAAATATGTCGACCGAAGTAAGATATTTACTATAAGTGAAATAGATAGTTCGATGCCTCATATTCAACTGAAAGGAAAGATATTATCTATTAAAAGTGCGGGCGAGGGTAGAACAAAACGGTTGACCGCTATTTTTTCAGACGGGACGGGATATATTGAACTTATTTGGTTCAAAGGATTGAAATATATACAAAGTTTTTTGAAACAAAATGTAGAATATATAGTTTTTGGTAAACCAACCATTTTCAACAACGAATATAATATTGCGCACCCTGAAATAGAAATTTATGACGAGAGTAATAAACAAATACATCTTCTTGGACTTAACCCTGCATACAATACTTCCGAAAAAATGAAAGAAAATTTCCTTAATTCCAAAGGAATACAGAAGTTAGTAAAAAACCTTCTACTTTCATTAAAGACAAAAATTCCCGAAACACTGCCATCTTTTTTGATTGAAAAATATAGACTTATAGATTTAGACACTGCATTGCGTGTAATTCATTTTCCGCCTGATAATCAAATACTTGCAAAAGCAAGGTTCCGATTAATTTTTGAAGAACTTTTTTATATCCAATTGAATATACTTAGCCTCAAAAATAAGCGAATTTCTATTAGTAAAGGAAGTCCATTTCCCAAAGTAGGTGATTATCTGAACCGTTTTTACTCTGATTTTTTGCCTTTTACACTTACCGATGCTCAAAAGAGGGTTATACGTGAAATTCGGCATGATTTAGGTAGTGGAAAACAGATGAACCGACTTTTGCAAGGAGACGTTGGAAGCGGAAAAACATTGGTGGCAATGATGATTATGTTAATTGCGCTTGATAATGATTTTCAGACATGTATGATGGTTCCAACTGAAATTCTATCAGCACAACATTTTAATACGTTCAAAAAAATGCTCGAACCTTTGGGAGTTAAAGTTGCATTATTAACGGGAACAACAAAAAAGAAGGAACGAAAAATTATTCACGAAGGTCTTGAAAATGGTGAAATACAAATACTTATAGGTACTCACGCATTGATAGAAGATAATGTATTGTTTAAAAAACTTGCTCTGATTATTATTGACGAGCAGCACCGTTTCGGAGTAGCGCAAAGGTCGCGTTTGTGGAAAAAAAGTAAACCTCCGCCTCATGTATTAGTGATGACGGCTACGCCAATCCCTCGAACTTTGGCAATGACAGTATATGGAGATTTAGACGTTTCTGTAATCGACGAAATGCCTCCCGGAAGGAAACCTGTTCAAACATATCATTATTACCATAATAACCGAAACAGCCTCAACAAATTTATACGTGGTCAAATAAATAACGGTCGTCAGGTTTATGTTGTATTTCCTTTGATTGAAGAATCCGAAAAGATGGATTTTAAAAATCTAAATGATGGCTGTAACTATATGCGTGAGGCATTTCCCGATTTGAAAGTTGTGATAGCGCACGGAAGGTTGAAACAAGTTGAAAAAGACGATGCAATGCGACAATTTGTTTCAGGTGAAGCAAATATTTTGGTCGCTACAACGGTCATTGAGGTTGGAGTGGATGTTCCTAATGCCTCTGTAATGATAATCGAGAGTGCCGAACGATTTGGATTGTCACAACTACATCAATTGCGCGGCAGAGTTGGTAGAGGTGCCGAACAAAGTTTCTGTATCCTTATGACATCTTATAAATTGGGCGAAGAGTCCAGAAAAAGAATGGAAATTATGATAAAAACAAACGATGGTTTTGAAATTGCCGAAGCAGACATGAAAATTCGTGGACCCGGCGACTTAGAAGGAACACAACAATCGGGTTTACCATTCGATTTGAAAATTGCAAACCTCGCAAGAGACAGCCAAATTTTGATTCTGGGTAGAGATGCCGCTACAATGATACTTGACGACGACCCACTTTTAACCAAAAATGAAAATCTTTTATTAAAGGAAAGAATGCGACATCTTGCAATAGAAAAAGGAAATTGGGGAATGATTAGTTAAGATAACGGCGAAATAATTGTTTATCAGGTTGTTTTTGTTATAAATAATATGTATGTTCCAATTTTTAAGAATAAATAAATTAAACGTTTCGATAAGTAAAAATTTTAAAGTACGTCTTTTTATCGGCGTTTTACTACTCATATTTTTCATTTTAACAAAACCTCGCAATTTGTTTGATACTCCTTATAGCACAATATTAACCGACAAAGAGTCTGTTTTACTTGGTGCTCAAATAGCCGATGACGGTCAGTGGCGTTTTCCACCCGGCGATTCGATTCCTTTTAAGTTTAAAAAATCCCTTTTATTGTTTGAAGATGAGTATTTTTATTGGCATCCGGGAATAAATCCGGTTTCAATCGGAAGGGCGATAGTGCAAAATATCAAAGAAAAGAAACAGGTTAGTGGCGGGAGTACCATTACAATGCAGGTTATTCGGCTTTCAAAACCTGCTAAGAGAAATGTGTTTAATAAAATTAAAGAGATTTATTTGGCTGTTCGATTGGAATTTTTTATTGACAAAGATTCCATTTTGTCGTTATATGTAGCAGAAGCACCTTTTGGAGGAAATATTGTCGGCTTGGAAGCGGCAGCATGGCGTTACTTCAACCGTCCCTCGTTTGAACTGACATGGGCAGAAGCGGCTCTTCTATCGGTTTTACCAAATGCGCCCGCAATGGTTCATCCGGGTAAAAACAGGCAACAACTTTTAGAAAAACGTAATAGACTTCTCCAAAAACTATATCAAAAACAAGTTATTGACCTGATAACCTACCAATTATCACTCGCCGAACCATTACCCGAAAAGCCGTTCCCAATTCCTCAAAAAGCAACTCATCTTCTTAATACTATGTTAAAAGAACATCGAGGGAAACGTATCGAAACTACAATTGACCACCGATTGCAACAATTAGCCGATAATGTCATTAATCGACACGCCGACCGATTGAAACAAAATCAAATACATAACGCTGCGGCTATTATTGTTTCTGTGGAAACAGGACATGTTTTAGCATATATTGGAAATAGTCGCGGCGAGGACATCACAAAAGGGCATCAAGTTGATATTATAAGGGCATCACGGAGTTCGGGTAGCGTACTAAAACCGATACTTTATGCAAAATCACTGCAAGAAGGAATTATTCTGCCAAAAACTTTACTTCCCGATGTACCGACTTATTACCGAAATTTTACTCCTCAAAATTATCAACGTAGATTTGATGGTGCTGTTTTTGCAGACGAAGCATTGTCCCGCTCGCTAAATGTTCCTTTTGTTAGACTTTTAAATGAATATGGCGGCGACATATTTTTGAACGATTTACAAAAAATGGGTTTCACAACCGTCAACAAACCATATTCTCACTATGGTCTGAGTTTGATTCTGGGAGGTTCTGAAGTTACTTTGTGGGACTTGGCAGGTTGTTATGCCTCATTGGCACGTATTCTTAACAATTTCGTCGAAAAAGGATCAGTGTATTTTGACAATGATTTCAAAAAATTAACATTTTTTCCTCAAAAATATGACAAAAAAATTAAACAGCAATTTAATCCTTTTATTTTATCTGCTTCTGCTATCTATTTTACATTAAAAGCATTAACCAACGTTCAAAGACCTCCCGAAGAATTAGGATGGGAAAATTTTTCTTCTTCACGCCAAATTGCTTGGAAAACGGGTACAAGTTACGGATTTAGAGACGCATGGAGTATTGGAATTACACCCGAATATGTTGTCGCCGTTTGGGTAGGAAATGCAACTGGCGAAGGACATCCTGCAATAATCGGCGGAACAACGGCTGCTCCAATTATGTTTGAACTTTTTAACCTTCTGCCCCCAACATCCAAATTTTTAGTTCCTTATGATGACTTTCTTGAAATAACTGTTTGCAAAAAATCTGGTTTTAGAAATTCTGAATATTGTGAAGATGTTGATACTGTATATATTCCTGTAACTGTCAAACAAACAGGTGCTTGCCCATATCATTATTTAATTCATTTAACAAAAGATGGACTTCATCAAACCCGCATCGATTGTGAACCTTCGGGTGAATTGAACAGTGAAAAACGATTTGTTTTGCCACCTGTTATTGAATGGTATTATAAACAACTCCACCCTGAATATAAATCGCTTCCACCATTTAAACAAGGTTGCCAAAGTTCTGAATTATTTGCTCCAATGGACTTTATATATCCCCCACCAGGAACGACTGTTTATGTGCCAATTGGTTTAGATGGAAATCTTTCGAGGATTGTATTAAAAGCAGTCCACAGAAATCTGCAGGCAACCCTACATTGGCATTTCAACAATGAATATTTTGGCGACACCAACTCATTACATCAAATTGAAGTATTGCCAGTTACAGGAATTAATTATATAACTATTGTAGATGATTTAGGCAACCGACTTACAAAGAGTTTTATGTGCGTTGGGGAGTGAATATTGAGGGAATTATCCCATTCGTGCCAAAAATCTGTTTAATTCAAATTCGTCGGGAATCAGAACATTTCGGGGTTTGCTACCTTCGGCGGGACCTACAATTCCTGCTTTTTCTAAATTGTCCATTATACGTCCTGCGCGGTTGTAACCTATTGAAAATCTTCTTTGTATCAAAGATGTAGAGCCAGATTGGTTTTGCACAACGCATCGTGCAGCATCTTCAAACATTGGGTCTCTTTTGGATGGGTCTAAGTCAGCAGAATCGGGTGTTGAGCCTTCGACGGCAACTTCCGGCAATATCATTGCAGTGGCATAACCGCGCTGTGAACCAATAAAATTAACTATTCTATCAACTTCGGGAGTATCTACGAAGGCACATTGTACGCGTACCAAATCGTTACCCTGCGAAATTAACATGTCACCGCGTCCTATTAGTTGATTTGCGCCAGGAGAATCGAGTATTGTGCGACTATCTATCATTTGTGCAACTTTAAACGCAACACGAGTAGGGAAATTTGCTTTGATAATTCCTGTAATAACATTCACAGATGGTCGCTGTGTGGCTATAATCATATGGATACCGACTGCCCGCGCTAATTGCGCAATTCGTGCAATGGGAAGCTCTACCTCTTTTCCCGCAGTCATTATCAAATCGGCAAACTCATCAACAACAACTACTATATAAGGTAAAAAACGATGACCTTTTTCAGGGTTTAATGAGCGGGTGATAAATTTTGAATTATACTCTTTTATATTTCGCGTATGTGCTTTTTTCAATAATTCGTAGCGCTGATCCATCTCGATGGTTAGCGAGTTTAAGGTGGCAACAACACGTTTTACATCTGTGATAACAGGCTCTTCTTCATCGGGGAGCTTGGCAAGAAAATGACGTTCTATTGTGCTATAAATATTCAACTCAACTTTTTTGGGATCAATAAGTACAAATTTCAACTGTGATGGATGTTTTTTGTAGAGTAACGAAGTCAATATTGCGTTCAATCCAACAGATTTTCCTTGTCCTGTGGCACCTGCAACTAACATGTGCGGAGTTTTGACTAAATCGAGAACATACGTTTCGTTGGAAATGGTTTTTCCTAATGCAATTGGTAATTCAAAAGTTGAATTTTGAAACTTTTTTGCTGTAATAATAGATTTCATTGAAACAATTTCAGGACAAGAATTTGGAACCTCGATGCCAATGGTTCCTCTGCCTGGAATTGGCGCAATGATTCTTATTCCCAAAGCCTTTAAAGACAATGCAATATCATCTTCTAAACTTTTGATTTTTGCAATTCTGATGCCCGGACTCGGAACTATTTCATAAAGCGTTACAGTTGGACCAACAGTTGCTTTGATACTTTTTATGTCGATTTTGTAATCTTCTAATGTTTTGACAATTTTATTTTTATTGTCAATAAGTTCTTGTTCTTGCACTTCTGTTTGTTCGCCACCGTGGTCGTCTAATAGTTCTATATCGGGCAATTTGTATGTTGATAAATCTAATGTTGGGTCGTAGTCGCCAAGTGGAACATTATCTAATTCGTCTAATGAAACATTTTCAACGGGAGCTTTTTCTACTGTAAGTGTATGGGTTTGAAGTGGTTGGTCGGAGTTAGGTTGCCATTCATCTTCGGGTATGGGTGTTTCGATGGTAAAAGAAAAATCGCTACCCGAAGTGTTTGACGAATCGGGATTTTTTTTGGGATTTGTAGTATTTTGGGGAGTAACCACATTGCTGTTATCGTCCTCGTTATCTTCATTTTCTAACTCGTCATCTTCATCTTCGTTTTCATTTTCATCTTCTTTGTTGATTTCTTTTGGAGTAGATTTTTTCTCCCTTGTTTTTTTGCTTCCTGATTTGCGTTTAAAAAGTCCCATAAACCATCCGAAATTCACCGCGGTGTAGATAATAAAAGTAAGTACAATGATAATGAAAGTTCCAAATGTACCGACTGCAGAGCGAAGCCAGTCGCTAACAAAATGTCCATGGGCACCACCCAAAAGAAGATATTTATCATCTATTGAATCAATCATAAAAAAGCCAATAGTAGTTGAAAGCCAAATTGTTATAATAGTTATTTTAAGAAAAGTTTTTCTTAATGGTAATAATTTTGCGCCTAATAATCTAAAACCAACAAGATAAATCATAAAAATAATTGATATTGAGGCTATTCCAAACCACCTATTGATAATAATATCTGAAAATAATGCACCAAATTTGCCCGTAACATTTTCTACTTTAAGGTCTGATTCTGTTATATATTCAATAAAAGGTATTTCTAACTTGCTACTATCTGCGGCACCTGACCAGAAAAACGAAAAATAAGCAAAAGTCATAAAAAGTGCAAAAGCAATCAGTAAAATTCCCATAACAAACTTTACTGTTTCATTTTGAAAATTTTTTCTAATTGCAGTAAAAATATTTGTTTTATTATTACCGTTAGATTTAGTGTTCTTTTTGGTTTTTAATGATTTAGATGCCATTTTTAGAGAATTTTGAAATGCAAAGTAACGCTTTTTTTTTGAAAAAACCAAAAAAAAAAGAATAATTTTTCGATAGTATATGGGAATGAGTAAATGAGTGAATGAGTGAATAAGTAGTTAGTAGTGAGTAATGAGTAGTGAGTAATGAGTAATGGTAGGTACGTGGCGTGCCACGTCTCAACAAAGGAACCTACAGAGAAAAATTCCTGAAATTTCGTGTAATTAGTGGCTAAAGAAACTGAAAACTTTGACATGTGGAAAGTTTAGAGATTTCAAAATATTAAAATGGTGGTCGTTAGTAACTATGAAATCTGCACCCGCATTGAGGGCACAATCAACGAATTTACGACCTTTCTGTAGTGCTATCCCTCCGTACATCCTACACTGCAGCACTCGGTAGAGTGCCACGTAAATAACCCCGAATAAGCGGTAGCGCAATTCGGGGGATCCCCTAAAACACAAACCCCATATATTTCCTACATCCCACGAAGCAGCACTCTGTAGAGTGCAAGGTAAATAAACGGTAGGGGCGTACCCTTGCGGTCGTTCGTAAGCGCAATTCGGGGTAACTCCAAAAAATGAGACATTTTTTGTTTGCGGTATCATTTTCCTAATACTTTGTAATTTAAGTTTATAGCAAATGATCAGTCAGGAGTTCTGAAATTATAACTTGCATTATTAATAAAGCAAATATGTAGTATCGTTTAACGGTGTCTGTTTGGGCAACCCTTGCGGTTGCCTTGAATGATATAAGGATAGATATTGTAGGGGCAACCCTTGCGGTTGCCTTGAATGATATGAAGATAGATATTGTAGGGGCAACCCTTGCGGTTGCCTTGAATGATATGAAGATAGATATTGTAGGGGCAACCCTTGCGGTTGCCTAAAATACAAAGGACGAGGGCAAGCCTCGCCCCTACAATACTATACGGGATGCCAATTGAGCGACCGCAAGGGTCGCACACACAGCGAGACACAGAATACACAAAAAGCACAAGTTGATATATGTCGATATTTAACACTTTGTGTCCTTTGTGAATTAACCTGTGATTTTTGGGAAAAATAATATTACTTTTGGGAGAGGACTTTGCATTGGTTGCATATAAAGGACCTGATCAAGATTCCTCACTTCGTTCGGAATGACTGTATCAGCCTGTAAATGAGGGCGGGAAAAAGTG
>WRMI01000036.1 GCA_009777175.1 Marinilabiliaceae bacterium | reverse complement strand
ATTTTTTTATAATGCACTGAAAATCAATAATATAAAATTTCGAGTGGGTGTCGCAAAAAGTCGTAAAAGTGGCTTAAAATGCCAATTTTATACTATTTGGGTGTCGCATTGTCGAAGTCAGGAGTATCATCTTGTGTAGTATGTAGGGGCGAGGCTTGTCCTCGCCCTTTTTGTTTGTGGCTGCCTCGTCGTTTTTATTCTGGGCTGCCTTGCCTTCGCCATTTTTATTTTTGGGCAATCCCCTCGTGTTATTTCAGGCGGCCAATTCGTGTTATTCTGGGCAACCGCAAGGGTTGCCCCTACAATGATTTCTCCATATATCAAAGGCAACCGCAAGGGTTGCCCATACAATAATTTCTCCATATATCAAAGGCAACCGCAAGGGTTGCCCCTACAATAATTTCTCCATATATCAAAGGCAACCGCAAGGGTTGCCCATACAGAAACCGTTAAACAATATGAAATAATTGATTTATGCTCAAGCTATACTTGTGTTCTTTGTGCATTCTTTGTGTACTTTGTGGTAGAGAACACTTTTGGGCAGAAATCAAAAATTAAGTTTCAAACTTAGTCCGAAGGCACCACCAATATCACCATTAAAATGAAAATAAGCGGGTTCAATAGTAAAAGAGAGGTCGTCGCTGACATCAAAATAGTAGAAGTGGGCATCTATTGATGCGTCAATGATATTAATTACATAAACAAAAACCATACCTGCATAACTAATGTCGCGGTATCGTTTGAAACGGTTTTTAGAATTATTTAGATAGTCTCTAAACCACTGCTGTGCGTCTCCGTAAATTCGTTCTTCGGTAATTACGGTTCCTTCAATAATTTCTAAATAACTTTTGTTAGCGGGGTCTCGAATAATAAAATCACGATATGCGCCTCTATAATAACTATAACGTTCTGAATTAAAAGAAATTGCATAAGCCACGCCTCCAATTCCGCCAAATAATATGGGTATTTTCCAATATTTTTTATTATAAATTTGTCCAACACCGGGAATAATTGCGCTAAACATACTTGCTCGGTGCGGTGAATGTAACTTTTCGTCAGTATCAGGAAGTGTAACAACAACTATTTCACCGGAAATTATATTAATTGAATCATTGTGAAAGTCGTCATCAGGTGTAAATATGACTTTGGGAACGTAAACGCTTGATATTGAGTCTTCTTCGGTAGGATAAGTATCGTAAAAAGTAGAAATTGAATCGTTGGCAAAAAGAGTATCACTTGGGAATATCTGCGCAGGCAAAGTATTTATAAACATTGCTGCCAAAACGTATATAATAACCAAAATTTTTCCCACATGCAGACTATTTGTTATTTAAAGTTTTAATTTTTCGGTATTTGCCTTATCTAAAATTGCGACAATTTTTTCTAATTCTTCGTCCGATTGAAATGGAATAACAATTTTTCCTTTTCCTTTTATTGTTCTTGAGAAATTAATATTTGTCTGAAAAAAACCTGATAGTTGACTTTTCAGTTTTTCGTAGTCGCGGTTTTCTATTATTTCGGTGAGTTTCTCTTCAATTTTTTTCTGTTGTTTTCCTAATTTTCGCACGATTGCTTCTACGTCTCTAACAGACAAATCATTTTTAATGATTTTTTCATATATATCTAATTGAATATTAGTCTCATCGATACTCATTAATATTTTAGCGTGTCCCATAAAAATTAGTTTGTCTCTGAGACCTAATTGTATTTCGGGTGGCAATTTAAGGAGTCGTAAAAATTGGGCAACTGTAGCTCTTTTTTTACCAATGCGTTCAGACATTTTTTCTTGCGTAAGGTTACATTCGTCTATCAGTCGTTGATAACTAACGGCAATTTCAATAGGGTCTAGGTCTTCGCGTTGAATGTTTTCTACTAATGCCAATTCAAGCATTACCTCATCTTCTGCTTGGCGTACGTAAGCAGGTACTCTAAACAATCCTGCAATTTGAGCGGCTTTAAGCCTTCTTTCGCCTGAAATAATTTGATATTGTTCTGTTTCAGTTTTGCGGAGCGTCAATGGCTGTATTATTCCATGTTCTTTTATAGATGCGGCAAGGTCGGTTAATTTGTCTACGTCAAATCTCGAACGGGGTTGCCATGGATTGACATCTATTTTGTCAATGTCTATTTCTAGTGTAGTAGCGGCGGGTTTTCTGAGTACTACACCTTCTGAATTATCCATTAAAGCATTTAATCCGCGCCCTAAAACATTTTTCTTTCCCATATTTATTTATTCTTTACAATTGTTTTTCTTTATTATCAATTTTAGTCATTTTATTTTTCTGAAGTAGTTCTCGTGCTAAGTTCAGATAGTTAAGTGCGCCTTTGGAGGTTGCATCATAAGCAATAACAGATTTTCCGTGGCTGGGTGCTACGCTTAATGTAGTATTTCGTGCTATTATCGTATCAAAGACCAAATCTTGAAAATGTGTTCGGACTTCTTCGACAACTAAATTAGATAGATTCAGCCTCGAATCGTACATTGTGAGCAAAAATCCTTCATATTCTAAATTTGGATTAAAACGACCTTTGATTATTTTTATTGTGTTAAGCAATTTTCCTAAACCTTCCAATGCAAAATATTCACACTGAACGGGAATAATGACTGTATCTGCGGCTGTTAGTGCGTTTACGGTTATTAATCCTAACGAAGGAGAACAGTCAATTAGGATGATATCGTATTCATTCCTTATTTTTGATAATATTTTTTTAAGAACGTACTCTCTTTCGTGCATATTAATCATCTCAATTTCAGCACCAACCAAATCGATATGCGATGGCAGGACAGATAGTTGTTCTACTTCTGCTTTTAGAATAACTTTTTTGGGGTCTGTACCTTCGATGATACAATCGTAAATAGTTGTTTCAATGTTTCTTAGGTCAATACCGAGTCCGGAAGTTGCATTTGCTTGAGGGTCAGCATCTACAACAAGCACTTTATATTCCAAAACTGCAAGGCTTGCAGCAAGATTAATAGCGGTAGTTGTTTTACCTACTCCGCCTTTTTGATTTGCCAAAGCAATAATTTTCCCCATATATTTCTCTTTTTAAACCACTTCGTAAAAAAATCACTTAAAAATTTTTTGCAAAAGTAGATATTTTTTTTTAATTCCAAGCAGGTATAATGAAAATTTTATTTAACTTATTCGCTAATTAATATCTTGCGATATTTTTCTTTATCGGCAAATGTTTCAAGTGCAAAGTCTACTTCTTTGTCATCTTTTAACGAAAAAAGAATCGCGCCTTTTTGGTAATAGTACCGTTTTATAAGTTCGATGCTCAACAATTCACTAACTTCTGTTTTAAAAATATCCATATCTCGCTCTACGTTAGGTTTTAAACCGGATTCAAGAATTTCGAAAGATTCTTGCAACTTGTCGTAGTATCCTTCTTTTTTCGCCATATCAGTAAGTTTTTTAAGTTGCTCTTTCGATTCTGACTGATACTTAAAATCGGGCAATCCAACAACATATTCTTTAAATTGTTGGTAAACGTCGTCTGACAGGATAAATTTGTCGGGAGTAGGGATAGATTGCTGATTAATAGCATATTCGGTAACGAAGTCGAAAAACGTTTGCTGAAAGACGAGTGCAAATACTAAGTTTGGATAATTATCAACGGGTGTATCGATGTCGGGAGTAATTCCGCCACCGTCAAAAACGGGTCGTCCGCCTTTTGTTTGAAATTCATTGATAAGCGAATCGGGAATGTAACCCACGCTGCCGTCTTCATTACGGTGAGAATAATCAACGGCTTGAATGCAACGTCCACTCGGAATGTAATATTTTGCTGTCGTAATTTTTAATTTTGCGTTGTATGCTAAATTTCGGGGCGTTTGCACTAAACCTTTGCCAAATGAACGCTGTCCGATAATAACGGCTCTATCATAATCTTGCAAAGCACCTGCCACAATTTCTGATGACGACGCTGATCCTCTACTTATCAAAACAATTATAGGCATTTCTAAATCAAGTGGGTCTTTTGGGGAGCGATAAGTCTTGTCCCACTGCGACACTTTTCCTTTTGTACTCACTATTTCAATGCCACGTGGTAAGAATAGATTTGCAACTTTAATGGCTTCGTCCATAACTCCGCCCGGATTTCCGCGCATATCTAAAACAAGATTTTTCATATTATGATTGTTTTTCAAATCATTGAAAGCATTTTCTACTTCTTGAGTACAATCGACAGTGAAATTTGAAAAAATAATTATTCCTGTCTCTTTGTCCAACATTCCATAATAAGGAACGGAACTGATATGAATTAAACGGCGAGTAATTGTAAGGTCAATGTTACCTTTTGTTCCGGGTCGTTCAATTTTCAGTTTCACTTGAGTTTGCGCTGGTCCTTTGAGTTTTTCGCTTGCTAAGGTACTTTCGCCACCGATCATATTTTCACCGTTAATTTCGATGATTCTATCTCCTGCACGTAACCCTGCTTCATGTGCGGGAAATCCTTCATAAGGTTCTGAAATAACAACATATTTACCACGTTTAGTGATTATTGCGCCAATGCCTGCATATTCTCCAGTGGTCATAAAACGTAAATCATCGACATCTGATTCAGGGAAAAAATTTGTGTATGGATCCAACGATTCAAGCATCGCTTCAATGCCCGTGTGAATAAGTTTTTCAGGCTCGATGTCATCAACATAATAACTGTTTAACTCCCGAAAAAGACTGTAAAAAATATCAAGATTTTTTACGATTTCGAAATTACGAGCATCTGGTGATGATACAAATCCCGTTACTACTAAAAGTAATAACCCGACTGCCACAACTATTGTGGACTTTGAAATTATTTTTATTTTTTTCATTATAATATTTTTTTTGATAACGTAATTTTTATACAAATATTATTCCAAATATAATATAATTAAAAAAAGATACCCTTTGAGTAAAGATATTAAAATTTTAACTACTTTTGCTTAAAATTTATAATATTTTTGATAAACCTAAAACTAGATATATGCAAAAAGAAGCTATCACATTATTTCAATTATGCGGCTATCTCAAAGAAACGATAAACGATGAATTTTTCAATGACATTTGGGTTCGAGCTGAAATTGCCGAATTTCGAGAAAATAGAAATGGACATTGTTATTTGGAACTCATTGAAAAACAGACGGATTCAGACCAAGTAGCGGCAAGAGTTAAGTCAATTATTTGGTCATATACCTACAGAATGTTAAAACCTTATTTTGAAAATGAAACAGGATGTTCACTTTCTAACGGATTAAAAGTTTTGGTTCAAGTTTCTGTGGAGTTTCATGAAGTTTATGGTTTAAGTTTGGTAATCAATGATATAGACCCCACTTTTACGCTTGGCGATTTAGAGCAACGAAAACGTGAAATTATTTCACAATTAATCGAAAAAGGAGTCTTTGAGATGAACAAAGAATTGCCGCTTCCTATTGTTCCACAGCGCATTGCAATTATCTCTTCTGCGACTGCCGCAGGTTTCGGCGATTTTATTAATCAGTTGGAAAATAATCAATATGGAATAAAATTCGAACATTCTCTTTTTCAGGCTATTATGCAGGGAGAACAAGCTCCTGCTTCAATTATCAGCGCATTCGATAAAATATATGAAAATATTGATTTATATGATGTTGTTGCCCTAATTAGAGGTGGAGGCTCAGCAATCGATTTACTCTGTTTTGACGATTACAACTTGGCTTATTATATTACGCAGTTTCCTCTACCCGTAATTACAGGAATTGGACACGAGCGAGACAATTCAATAGCCGACTTGGTTGCTAACAGTTCTTTAAAAACACCAACTGCTGTCGCTCAATTTTTAATAAGTATATCCGCAGATTTTGCCAACCAAATTGACAACTTTGATAATCTTATTAATTACCTTGTTAAAGAAGAATTCGATAAACATTTTCAAAAAATTAAATCGTTTATTGATAAAATTACTACAATGGCACATTTGATAATTCAGAACGAAACAAATAATTTGAACTCTTTTTCAAAACATCTTGAGTTTTCTGCAACATCATACCTCAAAAACAAGCAAAAAGAGTTGGAGTTTCTTGAAAAAGAAATCAATTTGAATAGCCCATTCGAATTATTGAAACGTGGTTATACGCTCACATTCTTAAATGGAAAACTTATAAAAGAAGCAACCCTTTTAAAACAAGGCGATATAATTGAAACAAAATTTAAAGACGGAGTAGTTAAAAGTGCTGTAATTTAGGTTATTAGCATTTCTTTAAGTTTTTCCAATCCCACTGATGCTTTTTCGGTGATAAAAGTTATATTATTTTCGGATACCAAAGTGGGTTTCGTGGGGTCAATAACATAAATTGGTATATTTTTTGGTGCAAAATGGACAAGACCCGCTGCTGGATACACATTTAACGAAGTACCCACTACAACCAAAATATCAGCAACTTTGACAATCTGTTGTGCATCCGTAATTTTGTCAACGCTTTCGCCGAACCATACTATATGCGGTCTTAATTGAGCACCTTTGTCACATAAGTCTCCTAATTTGAGTTCCCACCCCGGTAGTTCGTAAATAAGGTTAGGATATTTTGTACTCCTAACTTTTCGCAACTCGCCATGAAGGTGCAAAATATTGCTACTGCCCGCACGTTCGTGTAAATCATCAACGTTTTGAGTAACAACATATACATCAAAATATTTTTCCAATTCGGATATTATGATGTGTCCTTTGTTTGGATGAGATTCCAACAATTTTTTTCGTCTTTGGTTGTAAAAATCTAGAACAAGTTGCGGATTTTGTTTCCATGCTTGCGGGGATGCAACTTCGGTAACATCATATTTCTCCCACATTCCACCCATATCTCTAAATGTTGGAATTCCACTTTCGGCACTCATACCCGCACCTGATAATATTACTAACTTTTTTCTCATATTGTTTGTTATTATTAATTATTAATTCAAAATTAAACCTGACGAAAACAACTGTTGAATTTGTTTCCTACTCCTCAACATTAAAAGTTTCTTGTTTCATGTATTTATTTTAGCCACTAATTACACTAATAATCACTAATTATTAATTATTTAACTACTAATCTCTAACCACTAACCGCTAACCACTAATCACTAACCACTATCAACATCCCACATTTATTTTACTATTCCTCATATCGCCCGTTTCCAAAAATGCTTTATGAAATGCAAAGGCATTATATAGATCAACGGGGGTTTGTCCTTTGGCGCCTCTTTTTAAGTATTCTTTGAGTAGCGGACGGAATTCGGGGTGAGCGCAATTATCAATGATGCAATTAGCACGTTCGCGAGGTGATTTTCCGCGCAAATCGGCAATACCATGTTCTGAAACTAATACTTTTACAGAATGTTCGTTATGGTCGTGGTGCGAAACCATTGGTACAAAAGCGCTTATTTTACCACCTTTGGCAACGGATGGCGTTACAAAAATCGATAAATATGCCGAACGTGTAAAATCACCCGAGCCACCAATACCGTTCATCATCTTACTTCCCATTACGTGCGTAGAATTGATATTTCCAAAAATATCCGCTTCTAATGCAGTATTTATCGAAATAAGTCCAAGTTTGCGGATAATTTCAGGACTATTTGATATTTCAGAGGGACGAAGTAGAAGTTTTTCTTTGAAAAAATTTAAATTATTATAAACATTTTCAATACATTGATTACTAACAGTTAATGCGCAACCACTTGCAAATTTAATACGTCTGTTTTCCATAAGTGCAATAACAGCATCTTGAATAACTTCCGTATAAATTTCAAAATCAGGAATATCTTTGCTTTCACCCATTGCAGCGAGGACAGCATTTGCAATATTTCCAACGCCTGACTGAACAGGCAAAAATGATTTCGGCATCCTGCCCGCTCTTATCTCATCTATAAGGAAATTTGCAACGTTTTGCCCAATTTGTGTAGTGATGTCATCAACAGGAGCAAAATCAGTTCCTTCATTAGGAACATTACATTTTACTACAACTATTTTTGATGGATCGACTTTAACAAACTCATTACCAATTCTATCGCTAACTTTTTCAATATTATATGCTTTTCTATTGGGTGGCGGCAAAGGTTCGCATAAATCGTGCATACCCGTTAACTCTTTTGGGTGCCATTGATTAAGTTCCACAATGACTGTATTAGCCATTTTAGCGATTGTAGGCATGATACCAACACCGCATGTGGGTACAATTTCGCCAGATTCAGAAACGGCGCAGGCTTCAATAATTGCTACGTCAACATTTCCAAAAAAACCATAGCGGAGGTCTTGTGCTAAAGTTGAAAGATGCAAATCAAAATAGGAAAATTCCTCATTATTAATTGCTTTTCGCATGTCATTGTTTGTTTGATATGGGGTACGAAATTTAATTGCACCCGCTCTTGTCAAAAAACCGTCAGTATAGTCATCCGTCGAAGCACCAGTAAACATGCCAATTTTGAAAGGATTACCTTTGGAATGTTCCGCTTCGGCACGTTTAGCGAGCGCAACAGGAACATCTTTTGGACATCCCGCAGGCGTAAAGCCGCTGATACCTACATTAACATTGTGTTTGATTAAAGAAGCCGCCTCATCGGCAGTCATAAATTTTAGTGCCATTTTATTTATATTTTAATGTATTATTAAAAAGTTGATAAAGAAACTCTTACGCCCCAATGTTTATATTCCCAATCGCTAAATCCTGCAAAAACACCAATGTTTCCAAGTATAAAAATTCTTGTTAAACTATATCCTACTTGCACATAGTTTTGAAAATCAGGAGTATGTATATATCCGACATGAATATTTTCGTTCCATATTTTGTTACTCAAAAAAGGAAGATATTTTATTAATAAATAAGGAGTAGAATAAGTTCCATTTCCTCTTACAAACCATTGATTTGTAGAAGCTTCATAACTATCGATAAAGAAAAAACCGTTTGTCTTAATAGGAATTTTGGTAGCGTTAAAATGAAAAAAACGAGAAAAATGAAGCTGTTTGTCAATTAAAAACCAACCTGCATTAATATCCCAAATAAATTGAGGTCGAAAAGAGAATAATTTTTTATTATTATAAGCACCAATTTCGGCTAATAAATAGTCAGCATCGCTCGAAAATAGTTTTAAACCTTGCTCAACTCCGAGTGTAAAAGTAGGAAAATCAGATTCTGTCATTACTTTTCGCCCCTTACTAAAATAATATCGCTGATAGGGAGTATAACTGAATTTTGCCTTATACCAAAATGTTTCTTGTTCTTTAAAAACAGACAAATTGTTCACATCGTTATTTGCGTTTGCAATATCTCTATATGCCGCAGGATTATTTGTTATTTCATTAGGTTTGTAATCTTTATTTTGATATGCCAAAGAGAAGTTGGTATTGTTTTCTAACGGTGCAGCCTTCAAGTAACTGCCCGTAAAATCTAATTGCAACCCATTTGCGATATCAATTTGATTTTTTACTGATAAACTTTTATTTTCGTAAAAACGGGGAAAGTTATATTTGAAAAATAGAGATGACCCAGCAAAAATCAGGCGATTTATATCAACTTCGGGATTGTAGTCTTTGGAGCCAAAATTAGCAAAAAAACTGATAGAGCCGCGCCTTGTTTTTGCATATTCCTGTGTTAAAGAAAAATTTCCGTGAAATGCTTTACGTGAAAAACCATATCCGCCGCTAAGCCCCATATTGAAATAATGACCGGATGCTTGCGTCCATGTTAGTGCAATATTTTGTCCATATTTAAATCCGTCAACGGGATTAAAATCAAGTTCTCGTAGTGTAATCAATCCGCCGAACCATACTCTAAAATTTGCTGATCCGCGCGGAAAACTTCTACCTAAAAGAATATCTCTCGAAACGGTTCCAAAAGTTGTTTTTTTATGTATATCTATTGAAGTTGAATCTTCTGTAATTTCAGTATCAACCGACACTTGTTCTCCGATTGAAACGGTAACTTTTCCACGTTTTTTCTTTTTTTCATCTTTTGGTTTTTCGGCAAGTTTTTTTTGTTCTTCAATTTCAAAACCTTCTTTTTCACTTTGAGTAAGCGGAATAGGACGCATATTATCCCAAAAGTGTGTATCTCGTGTTATTGAATCTTTTAATATTTCGAATGTTCGGTTATCTTTGATTTCAAGGGGTGTCTCTTTGCGTGATGGAGTGTTTTCTTTTTCCATAAGCCCTGCCAATTTCATCATGTCGCGATTTTTTAAATCATCTTTTTCTAATAGTTCTTCTATTTTTTGCTGATTTTTGGTTAGAGACGGCTTTTTGTCTTCTTTTATAACATCTTCATCTGTTCCAACTGAGGCAAGTTCACTCTCTTTAAAAACATTTACTTTTTGTTTGTCGTTTGTATTGACCGACAGAAACTTAACAGCACCCGTAAAGTTCATATCACCTTTGACACCCAGCATACCGAAATCAACCGTAAAAAAATGATTAACGGGAAGCCAAACTTTATCTCTAACTTCACCAAAAAGTTGACTAATTTTGACTTTACCCATAAACATTTCCAACGACAAATCAGCCGAATAGATACACCAAAGATTTTCAACTATATAAATTTCACCCGCAAATAGTTGCTGACTTTTGCGTTTTGGTATCACTTTGATAATGTTTACAGTATATTTTCCTTCGTCAATAAAACCTTCGTATCTAAAATTATAATGTCGAAATGCGTTTGCTGCAAGTGGCGATATAAATAGTTCATTATCAGAAGTATCATAAAGCGAGAGGTATGTAAAAGGCATAATATTTGATTCGATATCATCACCCGGATATGAATTTTGAGAGGCAATAACTTTATGGTCAATAGTATCGGGTGCTGCAAATCTTAACCTGTTCAACGATTCAGAAGTATAAGTTTGTCCAATTTTTATGTTGTCCTCATCGTTTTCCATAACTTTTTCAAATATTTTGGGCATTTTTTGAATGGTATAACTTCCTTTGAGATATATTTCTGCCTCATAATTCTTAACCTGATTCAGAAAATACGGGGCACGACTAATCGCTTTTCGCATAATTGGATATGCAGGGTCTTCGCCGGAATATACTTTTACTTCGCTTAATTTTAACAAAAAAGGCAACATTGTAACATCAAGTTCGAGCCATTTATCTTTTATGGTAATCCGAAATTCTTGTTTCGTAAAACCTACTGATTGAAACGAAAGCGTATAAACACCCGCAGGTAACGAAATTTCATATAAGCCCTCATTATTGGTGGTTGTTCCCGTTAAAAGTTCTTTAAAATAGATTGAAACATTGGGTATTGGAATTTCCGCATCGTCAACAACTTTGCCCCTGATACCCCTTGAAAAAGAGTTTACAGAAATAAATATAAACAATATGGATATAAAAATATGTAATTTCATATTAATTAAGTTATTACAAGATTTTATTTTTAATATTATTTTGCAAAAGTAATTATTTTATTTAATTTTTTGCTTTTTGTGCTTGTTTTAAAAAAATTTTTATCTATTTGTGGATATAAAAACTTCAGAACTCTTGACTTAGAGTTACAATCATTGTCGGAATTTTCGCATATTATTTACCATGCGACATCATTAGTTTGCGGTAACATTTTCATAATCCTTTGTGATATAAGGAAAAAGAACTACCAAGTCAGGTAATTTGAAAATTGTTATCCGACAAACAAAAAAACACATTATCGGGCAGGATTTGTGATGTTGGATAAAGAACGCTAAACGGTGAACTCAAAACTCCTGACTTTGTAGTTCCTATAATAACATCAGCACAGTTTCTCAAACAATTTCACAAATTGCTTTGATTGATATTTACGTGAAAATATTTCAATGGACTGTTTATCAACAGTTTGATGTGTAAAACCGTTCTTTTTCCATTCGGCGTATTTTTCTAAAATAAATCCTGAAACTTCTTCCGTTGTTGAGGCTGATATACCTGATTTTGTGTTATTTATAGTTTCTTCTAAACATGATTGGTCGTTTCTTACGCATAAAATTGGTTTTTCTACCGCAAGAAATTCAAAAATTTTTGTCCCCATTATTCCTTTGGGAGTTTTGTCGCCAACCGAACTGTTTGCAAGCAACAATAATATAGAACTTTCATTTAAAATAGCAGGAACTTCTTCGTTTGGAACGCCATCAAAAATATCTACATATATTTCAATTCCATATTTTTCTCTCATTTTTTTGATGATATCTTTTGATGTTTGATTTAACAGATAAAATTGCACTCTGAAGTTATTGGGTGAAATAATGTTTTGTTTTGACATAATTGCAACTGTTTCAAACAATAAAGATGGGTCTTTTATAGCTTCACTTTCAATCCTTCCTGTATAAGTTATTTTGAAAATACTACTTGTAATAGTTTTAAAATAAAAGGTTTCGCTATCAAATCCATTGAAAATCAGATGAGCATTTTTGTTAAGTTCAGAAAGTTTTTGTGTGTGCCATTGAGATACCGTAGTAACAGCGTTAGCTTTACGTAATATTTTGTCTCTTTGGCGTTTATATTTATTTTGAATAAGAATTGCAGTTGCTTTGTTAATAAAAGAAGATTTAAGAAAATTCTTACTTGTGTACTCATAATTAGGAAATTGCTCATAAATATCTCTACAATCAATGATGTATGGAATATTAAATTTTTCACTTAAAATTTTAGCAGTCGTCGCTGGAAAGGCGCGCCAAGAAACACTTGCAAGTATCATTGATATATCATTGGATTTAATTACTTTGGCAGCATTTTTTGTGAAAATAAAATCTTTGTAATTAAAGAAAAAATCTGAAAGAAAAACTAATATATACTTCAATTTGTTTAATTTTCCATTTTTATTCCAATAAAAGTTTATATAGTTGGTATTATGTAAATTTGTAAGATTATTAAAAATGTTTTGGGGAGTGTATTCGGTAATAATGGTCGGGTTCCAGCCATGTTCGGGCAAATATTTACAAAGAAAACCCATACGGGGATTAAACGCAGGCGGAAATGCATCACTTAAAATCAAAATATTTTTCATCTGTATATTTTATTTGCCACTAATTTGTTATTGAATATATTGAAATACACTAATTTTCACTAAAAGTTAGGGGCTAAAGCCCGCAGTTAATAAAATCGAAGTTCCTGAAGTGACTGAAAATCCATTGTTTATGCCAATATTACATTCCTAACGGCTACTAAGGGAGCTTATAAAAATAAGGGATAGGTGATAACATGAAACGTTTTCTCATTCTCTCATTTTTCTACCAAGCGTTGCATTCCTAACGGAATGCTTTCTTGCTCATTCACTCTTTTACTCATTCACTCATTTACTCATTTATTATAAGGCGGGCGACCGCAAGGGTGCGCCCCTACACTCATTTACTCATTCATTATAAGGCGGGCGACCGCAAGGGTGCGCCCCTACACTCATTTACTCATTCATTATAAGGCGGGCGACCGCAAGGGTGCGCCCCTACACTCATTTACTCATTCATTATAAGGCGTGCGACCGCAAGGGTGCGCCCCTACACTCATTCACTCATTTATTATAAGGCGTGCGACCGCAAGGGTGCTCCCCTACACTCATTCACTCATTTATTATAAGGCGGGCGACCGCAAGGGTGCGCCCCTACACTCATTCACTCATTTATTATAAGGCGGGCGACCGCAAGGGTGCGCCCCTACACTCATTTACTCATTTATTATAAGGCGGGCGACCGCAAGGGTGCGCCCCTACACTCATTCACTCATTCACTCATTTACTCATTTACTCATTCACTTAATACTCACTACTCACTACTCACTATTAACTAACCACAACTTTTTCCTGTCCATTCTTCAATTTTACCCTTTGATACTCCGTAACCTATATCCCAAATAATCCCTTTTTGATTACAAAAACGGCAAAAAGGCATAGGTTTTGAGAGGAAGGTCATTATTTCGTCAAAATTTTTAGCCTCATATATGTTGATATAGTCGTGTTTTGATACTTCAAGATTTTGGTTGAAATGATTATTGAAATATTTTATGTATGGAATTGTAGTGCAAGTATAAATTTTTCCGTTATCTAAAGCGATACAGCGATTAGCCGCACTACACCGCAAAAAACTATCTTTTCTATTTTGACATCCCGTAATATCTAACGGAACACATTGCATTGATTTAGAAATCATTTCCGTTCGACCATAAAAATTAAACATTATTTTTTTGCTTTTAACTAGTTGTTTTATTGCATTATGGTCTATTTTGATAGGATATTTTGTTACTATAATTTCAATTTTGTTTTCTCTGCAACTTTTCCAAAAATCTTCGGTTTGGGCAAATAACAGTATTCCGTTAGTAATCATTTTGATAGACGTTTTTGGAAAATATTTTCTTGTTACATGAAAAAAATCAGTAACTTGTTTATGCAAAAGAGGTTCGCCGCCCAATAGTTGAATATCTCGAACACGCCCCGTACTTAACTCCGAAATCCGTTTCAGATCTTGCGTAACGATTGAAATATCTGCAAAAACTTTGGGTGCAAGCGGCGAAAAGTTATCACAGCCACGACAATTTAAGTTGCAATGATCAGCAAGATGAATATGCAAAATAGGAATTTTAGATTTTTTTCGCATGTTCTGCTGCGTAATCTTTTTCCACAAAGGTTTTAGTTTCCGCCTAAAAATTACAACCCGATAGGGTATTAATTGTTGATAATTCATTATATTAGTGCTTTTTTATTTATTCGTTTTCTAATTCTAATTTTAAAAATTGCCCTGTATAACTTTTTTCGCATTTTGCGACCTCTTCGGGCGTGCCGAACGTAACTATTTCACCGCCTTTTTGACCTCCTTCCGGACCCAAATCGATGATATAATCCATTGTTTTAATGACATCCATATTATGTTCGATAACAATCACACTATTACCTCTATCTACCAATTGGTTTAATACTTCGAGCAACAGTCGCGTATCTTCAAAATGAAGACCCGTTGTGGGTTCATCTAAAATATAAACAGTTTTTCCCGTATCTTTTTTAGAAAGTTCAAAAGAAAGTTTAACTCTTTGAGATTCCCCGCCTGATAGGGTTGTTGACGACTGTCCGAGTTTAATGTAACCTAATCCAACTTTTTGCAACATTTTCAGTTTTGTAATTATTGACGGAACGTTTTCAAAAATTTCAACTGCCTGATTGATAGTCATATCTAAAACGTCTCCGATGGATTTTTCTTTGAAATGTACTTCCAAAGTTTCACGATTATATCTTTTTCCCCTACAATTAGGACATTCTACGGTTACATCGGGTAAAAAGTTCATTTCAATGATTTTAACTCCGCCGCCGTTACATGTTTCGCATCGTCCACCCTGAACGTTGAACGAAAAACGCCCTGCTTTATAATTTCTGATTTTAGATTCAGGAAGTTCGGAATATAGTTTTCTTATTTCATCAAATATTTTGGTGTATGTAGCCGGATTAGAGCGGGGAGTCCTCCCGATGGGCGATTGGTCAACCTCGGCTACTTTATCAATATTTTTAAGCCCTTCAACTTCTTTGAAAGGTAATGGGTCTTGAATCGAACGATAAACATATTGATTTAAAATAGGATAAAGTGTTTTATTGATAAGGGTTGATTTGCCGCTTCCTGAAACGCCTGTAACACCAATAAGTGTTCCCAACGGAAAAGTGATATCTACATTTTTCAAATTATTGCCACATGCGCCTTTAATAGTAATAAAATTGCCGTTTCCTGTACGTCTTTTTTTAGGAATAGGAATAACTTTTCGGTAATTTAAATAATCACCTGTCAAAGAATTTGCGTTAAGAATATCTGCGGGAGTTCCTTGTGCAACAATTTTACCACCTAAGCGTCCCGCAAAGGGTCCCATATCGATTACGTGGTCGGCTTGCATCATAGTTTCCCGGTCATGTTCTACTACGATAACAGAATTTCCAATATCTCTTAACTGTTTCAGAGATTCAATCAAACGTCTGTTATCTCGTTGATGTAGTCCAATGCTTGGTTCATCAAGAATATAAAGCACGTTAACAAGTTGAGAACCAATTTGTGTTGCCAACCTGATACGCTGACTTTCACCTCCCGAAAGTGTAACAGAGCCGCGACTCAATGATAAATAGTTTAAACCAACATCAAGCATAAAACCAAGACGGGTGCGGATTTCTTTCAATATTTCTTTCGCAATCAGTTTTTGTTTGTCGCTCATTCGTTTTTCAATATTTTTCATCCATTGAAACAATGTTTCAACATCCATTGCAGCAAGGTCGGAAATATTTTTTTTGTCTATTAAGAAATGTCTGGAAACTATATTTAAGCGTTGCCCTTTACATTCGGGACAAATAATATCCATAATATATTGCCCAGCCCATTTAAGTGTTTTTTTGGACAACTCATTTGCTTGAATATCAGAAATATAGTTAGTTAAACCATTGAATCCCAGAAAAAAGTGGACGGGATAATCGACCGTTGGATTATTCTTAATAATAGGTGCATTTGAGCCATACAAAATAACTTCAAGTGCCTCTTTGGGTATATCTTCTATGGGAGTTTTCAGTGAAAATTTGTATTGAAAAGCAATATTTTCTAATTGTCTGAATATTAAAGTATCTTTATGCATTCCAATCGGCTCTATTCCACCGTTGTAAATACTTTTAGATTTGTCTGGAATTATTTTATTAACGTCAACTTCTTCGATTGTACCTAAACCTTTGCATCTGGGACAAGAACCTTGCGGTGAGTTAAACGAAAAATTGTGTGGCGCAGGTTCATTATAAGAAATTCCTGATGTCGGACACATTAGTAAACGGCTGAAATATCTTGCGGTTTCGGGACCTCTTTCCAATATCATAATAGAATTTTTTCCTTGTTTCATTCCTGTTTTTATTGAGGCTTCCAACCGTTTTTTCTCTTTTTGAGTAACAACTAATTTATCTACAACCACTTCAATAAAGTGATTTTTGTAGCGGTCAAGTTTCAATCCGTACTGCAATTCTTCCATTTTACCGTCTACCCTCACATTTAAGAATCCTTTTTTTCTTATCAAATCAAAAAGTTCTTTATAATGCCCTTTTCTGCCCTGTATCAAAGGAGCGAGTATAAAAATTGGTTTTTCATAGTAATCAGAAAATATTATTTCGAGAATTTTTTCGTCAGTATATTTAATCATCTTTTCGCCTGTTTTGTAAGAGTGAGGTTCAGCTGCTCTTGCAAAAAGTAGTCTTAAAAAATCGTAAATTTCGGTGATTGTACCCACTGTTGAGCGTGGATTTTTGCCCGTAGTTCTTTGTTCTATTGAAATTACGGGGCTTAAGCCTAATATTTTGTCAACGTCGGGTCGTTCTAAGTCGCCGAGAAATTGCCGCGCATAAGACGAAAATGTTTCGATATAACGTCTTTGACCTTCCGCATAAATAGTGTCGAAGGCTAAAGAAGATTTTCCACTGCCACTTAACCCTGTGATTACGACCAATTGATTTCTTGGTATAGTAACATCAATGTTTTGAAGATTATGCACCCTTGCTCCAAGAACGTTTATTTCATCCCGAATTTCTTCTGCAACAGGTTCAGTAAATATATCTGTTTTTTCTTTGTTATTAGACATCTAACGAAATTTGGGCGGCAAAAGTAGATTAAATTTAAGAGAAAATCAAAAATTTAACAAAAAAACGAAAAATATTATTATTTTGAAACTTTTATAAAATTATTACGTAAAACGGACTAATTGTTGAGAAAAAATTATCAAAAATTAGGATTTATAACAATTTTTTAGAATAAAAATAATATGAAATTAATAAAAATTATTACCATTTTTTGCGTGTTATCATTTTTTGCAGGAGAAATGAATGCTCAAAAGAATCCATTTGGTGCGGGTGAAGAACTAAAATATTCGTTATCATGGGGTATTGTAAAAGCAGGCGAGGGTGTTTTGTCTGTTAAAGATAGTGTTTTGAGAGGAAGAAAAGTTTTTCATTTAACTGCATTAGGTTACACCACAGGAGTTGCTTCTATTTGGAAGGTGCATGACGTGTATGAAAGTTTTGTGGACACCCGAACTGTTCAGCCCGTAAAATCAATTCGTAATATTAGGGAGGGGAAGTATCGTTACTACAACGAAGTATTGTTCAGGCACGGGAAAGATTCCACCTACGTTAATTGTCAAAAGAAGGGTGAAAGGTACGTAACACCGGATATTTACGATATTGTGTCGGCTTTTTACATAGGAAGAAAAAAATATTTTAACGATTCCATGGTAGAAGGTCAAATTATTGTAATTCAAACCTATTTTGGACATGATGTTTTTCCTTTAAGAATCAAATATAGGGGAATTGAAACAATAAAGACCAAATTTGGAAGAGTTGAGTGTTACAAATTTTCGCCTGTAACTGAAGTGGGACGTGCATTCAAAGGGGAAGATGACATGCAAGTTTGGATAAGTCGCGACGATAACAAATTGCCGATTAAAATTCGTTTCAATTTAGTTGTTGGCTCATTTATTTGTGAACTCGATTCTTATAAAGGGCTGCAAAATTCTTTTTCGAGTTTAAAAAAATAGTTTTGTAAAATGCTTATTTTAAGATATATCGATAGAGATTTTAAAAATAATTCGATTTATTTTATTAACTTTTTTAAAAAAAATTAAACTTTTTTGAAACTTTTTTATATTAATAAAGTAAAAATGGAAAATTCAAATGTTATTTTGGGGAAGTTTATCAATTAAAGATTTGTGTATCAAATGGTTTTTAAATCAGAAATTCAAAATATAAACATCGTCGAGAGATTAATCGATGAGATAGCAGTAGACCATAACCTTAATTCAGATATTTATGGAAAATTACTGCTTGCTGTTGTTGAAGGGGTAAATAATGCCATCGTACACGGCAATAAAATGGTAACAGACAAAGATATAAAAGTAGATTATTGCATCGGAGATGAAAATATTCAATTTTGTATCACAGATAGCGGTAATGGTTTTGATTTCAAAAACATACCCGACCCAACCAAACCCGAAAATATCGAAAAAACCCACGGCAGAGGCATATTCCTAATGAAACATTTAGCCGACGAACTCGAATTTACAGAACCAGGAAATAAAGTTAAACTCGTTTTTTATCTGAAGTAGGGAATGAGAGAATGAGTGAATGAGGGAATGAGTGAATGAGTGAATGAGTGTAGGGGCGCACCCTTGCGGTCGCCCGCCTTATAATAAATGAGTAAATGAGGGAATGAGAGAATAAGTGAATAAATCATTAATCAATAACCACTAACCACTAACCGCTAACCGCTAACCACTAATCTCTCAGCAGAAAAAAATAAACAGATGCAAATTTTATTTGATAGTATAAATACAACGTTACCCGCAATTAATCAAAAGGAATTATCTAAATGGATTTCCGATGCAGTTATATCTAATGGAAAAAAAATCAAAGAGTTATCGATAATCTTTTGTGATGACCAATATATTTTACAACTAAACGAAAAATATTTAGACCATTCGTACTACACTGATATACTAACTTTTGACTATTCTGAAAAAAATTTTATTTCTGGTGACTTAATTATAAGTATTGATACCGTTCTTTCCAATTCCAAACAATTTAAAACACAATTTTTAACCGAACTTCATCGGGTAATTATACATGGAATTTTGCATTTACTCGGTTTTGACGATAAAACAGAGGAGCAAAAACAAATAATTCGGGACAAGGAAGAATATTATCTTGAAAGACTGAACAACATTTAGCCCATTTTGCGTAGGAATTTACCAAATTATATTTCTTTTATTCATTTCTGTAACTTGCATTATTCTTAAGAAATGAAAATATCTTTTAACCACAAAAGAACACAAAAAATAATTAAAAACTGATTTTTTACCAATATTACATCCCTAACGGGATGAAAAGACTAACGACTAACAACTAACGACTAATAACTGAAAACTATTAATGCGTTCTCAACTTTGCGCCTTTGCGTTAAAATAAATAATATGAATAATGTAGGTTAGTAAGCAATTTTTCCATTTTAACAAAAATTTGAACTTTCGACTCTAATATTTGGTACGAAATGTGTGAAATAGTTGGGCAAGTTGGGCAAAAATTGTGAAAATGAATGCAAAAGTAATAATTTTTTTCAATAATTTGTTCATGATTGTCTATTTTTTTATAATTAAATTTGTGAATTTTTTGGTTTCTAATTGCACCACAAGCATATATTGCCCTTTGGGTGCGGAAAGGGAAATACATGCTTGTTGAGTTTATGTGGCTTGAATCACCATTTATAACCCGTATTGGCGCAAAAAGTACCTTTTAATCCATAACCAAACTCACTTCCAACAAAAAATCGTTTGCCGTAAGAAAAACCGATTGGCGTTATTTGAAAGAAAGGAAAGTATCCCCAGGCACTTCCAGTCAGTATTCCTATTCCAAGGGAAAGACCCGAATAGAGTGTAACTTTTGGTTTATTTAGGTACGAAAAACGCATTGAGGGTGCAATTGAAAAATATCTATAATAACCAAAACGGTCTTGCCCATGAATATCGACAGAACAAAAACCAAACCAAAACCAATTTTTTATTTTATTACGTTTGTGATATGATAACGTGAAAGAACCATAACCATAAAATGGATTAAATTGCTCTACAACACCACCTACCGAAAAAGTAAATTCATTCTTTGGCAATAGCACCTTTTTTGATTCAATTTTTTCTTGATATAGTGGATCATTTATATTTTTATGATATTCAGACACAGAACTCTGTTCAATAAATTTTGCTACACTTTGACCCGTTGTTACTTTTTCCTGAAATCTAATGTATTTTGACGATACCATCAATATTTTACAAAAAATAGTATCCTGATTGGTTGTAACAATTATATCCTGAGAAACCGCTATATGTGCAAACATCAGGATTGAAATAACAAAAATTACTTTTTTCATTTATATTGTTGTTTGAAAAATTATCTATCATAAAACCTTCTATTCCCTTATGTTCAAATTGAAGAATACCGTAAGTTGTGTTGTATAAAAGCCGACCTACTATTTCATTGTTGTTATCAGGGTCAATACGATTATGCTCAACAACATCATAATAGATATTGCTGTTAATTTCTATGGAATCTAATAAGTATTGTCTTCCATTATAACTATCCGATATAATAAATTTTCCTTCATCGTTATGATAAAAACCAGTCAAAAAATAATCAAAAATATTAATCGTAATAGCACTTCCCTCTCCTGAATTAGTCATTTCTATTTCATAATTTTTTCTATATTTTCTATTAGAATTCAATCTTACTATTCTACGTTGTATCTGTATAGAATAATTAGGGGCTATACCATCATCATTATATTCTTCAATAAATATACCATCGCTAACTACATTTAGTTCAAAACTATCACCATCAGTATGAAGAAACATCACAGACTGACCTAAGGTGTATGGTATCATCTTAATTTGTGTCTCTGTCAAATAAAAGTAATCGATTTTTTCCTTCTCGCAAGATAAAACAAAAACAACCAGCAGGGCAAATAACAGTAATAATATTTTTGATTTCATTTTGTACGATATTTTTAATAATTTAACCTCCAACGCCGTTTTACAAGGTATGGATAATGGTCTGAAACATGATCATGACATGGGCACAAATCACATTCACAACAATCACACTTTCCTAACCAGTTAGATGGAAAAGAAGAGGGTATCCCTTTCCACAAAGTTGTTTTATTTGATTTAGTACTATATTCAAGTATCAAATCTATCATAGTGCCATTCTTTTTTGTTGCATGATCCCATTTATAGTTACCAGAATTCGGAGGGTCCTCATATGTGCCCATAAAATTAAGCACTTCATAACCTACGTCTGTAAATGCTTTTATAGGTTCTTTATTTGCCCAAGGACTACAATTAAAATCGCCTGCAATAAAAATAGGTCTGTTGTTGTTTTGGCAAGCGACAATCACGGGGTCGGTTAATATTGTGTTAGACATAAACGTTTGGTTAGCTTCAGTTAAAGGATAATGGACACAAACAACACAATAATTTGTAAAGACTTCTATTATATAGGGGGACTGACTAGTTATTCTATGAGTTATGGTTGGAGATGTAATTAGATCGTTCCATAATAGAGCTATACCGTAGTCTTGAAAAAGCCAATTTGCACAATCATCAGTAATCAAGAAACTTCCATTCATATGGGTTTTTTTCTTAATTCTTTTAAATCTATTGGAACCTAACATTTCCTGCAATGCAACTACCTGAGCACCGCTTCCGTTAATAACATTTTTATGTTCTCCCCAACGAGCACTTCCGCGCCATAAGTTATAAGTCATTAAGTTTAAAGTATGTGTTTTTTCTCCTCCGGACCCCGAACTGGGCGGTTCAAACCACGGATGTTGATTAAGCCATTCCAAAGAATGTACCATATCAGTAAACCAATAAACATCAAATGGGTTAGGGTCCCATCCTCCTTGTCCAAATATTTGCATATTTATAAAAATTAAAAATGCAAAAGTAATAATTTTTTTCAATAATTTATTCATGATTGTCTATTTTTTTATAATTAAATTTGTAAATTTTTTGTTTTCTAATTGTACCACAAGCATGTATTGCCCTTTGGGTGCGGAAAGGGAAATACATGCTTGTGAGGTTTATATGCATTAATCAAAACCTATAACCAGCGTTTAAGCCGAAAAATCCTTGCATACCAAAACCTAATTCTCCGCTGGCGAAAAAGTGATTTCCAAATGAAAAACCAAAAGGAGTTATATGAAAGAACGGGACAATTGCTCCCATAAATCCTATGCCTAAAGATATCCTTAAATAAAGCATGGCATTGGGTGTGTTAAAATATGAAACACGCAGTGAAGCAGCATGTGAAAGATAGCTATCATAAGGCTCACTTCCATAATATATATCACTATTTGAATACTCAATAAGTGTTGCGGTTGATTGAACGCCAAACCAAAAAGAATCATCAATGCGTTTATGATAAGAGAGTGTGAAAGATTGAATATTTTTTATTTGATTTTTAGGATCGCCTTCAAATATCTTCACACCAAAATTGCTGCCCGCCGAAATGGAAAACTCATGTCTTGATAATTGGTATTTTTTTGATGGATGTGCATTTTCTTGCAAATTTTGATTTTGACGGGCTGGAGTACTTGTAGGATACTTATTTTTGTGATATTCAGACACATAATTCTTTTCAATAAATTTTGCAACAGTTTGGCCTGTTGCTACTTTTTCCTGAAATCTAATGTATTTTGACGATACCATCAATATTTTACAAAAAATAGTATCCTGATTAGTGGTAACAATTATATCCTGTGAAAAGGCGAATTGCAATGGAATCAGTCCCAAAATAAAACATACAAGTTTTTTCATATATCGTTGAAATGTTAATTATCTATCGTAAAAAAATCTCTACCTTCAATTTTCATCTGCAGAATACCATATTCCTTGTTATAAAAAAGTTGGTCGGGCAAAGAAATAAATTCCCCATTTTCATTGTACCGATGATTATGTCTTTCTTCCCGTTCAACAACATCGTAATAGAATTTATTATTGATTTTCAAACTATCATAAAAATATTGATAAAGATCATCTGACAAAAAAAGGCCATCAATATTGTAGCTTAATACAAATGCATATTGACTTAAGTGCATTATTAAGCAATTCTGACAACCAGAAATTCCAATATGATGTATGCCCAAATAAATGATACTTAAATAATCACTATCAGGTATCAAAGTTACCAATTTTTCTTTTACAGACACATATTCGCAATGACTTTCTTCTAAATCCCATTTTTTCCAACTTGTAGTATTATTTGTTACTGTCAGAATAAATGGATTTCCTAAGGAATCAATAAAATTTATAGTTTGTCCTAATTCATATTGAATTAACTGTTTGCCATCTTCTGGAATTTCCCAACGTTCAACTTCTTTTCCCCTGCAACATGATGAAATCAAAAAACCAAAAAATAATAGGATAATTAAAATATTCAACTTCATGCTATGTAATTATTTAATTTTCAATTTAACAAGGTATGGCTTGTGGTCTGAAACATGGTTTGGACAAAGACACCACCACCTTTCACAACACCAACATTTTCCTAACCAACTACTAGGAAAAGAAGAAGGCGTGCCTCTCCAAAGTGGAGGATTTGATTTATTAGGATTGTTGTTATGTTCAAGTATAAGGTCAATCATCGTACCATTTTTCTTAGTAGCATGGTTATACTTTCCATTAAAGTACGTCACATCATTAAGCACTATAAAATTACCTGGGGAATTTTTTAATTTATTTATTGGAGCACTGGGTGGCCCGCAATTGAAATCACCTGCAATATACACTGGCTTTCCTTTATTTTTGCAGCTGTTAATATGACCATTTATCAAAATTGATTGTGAATTGGCTTCTCTTGCTTGTTGATTATCATGACTATAATGAACACAAACAAAACAGAAAGAAACAAACTCCGCTACAATATAAGAAGAAGGATATCCATCCGTATGCCCTTCGCACTGAAAAATTTTAGGTGTGCCCACTTTGGATGTTTTCCACAAAATCGATATACCATAGTGCAGAGCAAACACACCACTATGTTTGTATAAGAAATTACCTGCCATTCCAGTATTTTGTTTCAGATTGTTGAAGTTGGATGAAGTTAACACTTCCTGAAGTGCTACCACATCAGCATCACTACCGTTGATAACATCTTTGTGTTTCCAAAACAGCGCACTTTCTCGCCATAAATTATAAGTCATAATATTTACGTAAGTGATATCAGGTCCTGATGGCAGGTCTCCATTGCCCGAACCTGTGCCCCCTCCTGGCGGATCAAACCATGGATGTTCATCAAGCCATTGCAAAGAATGTACCATATCGGTAAACCAATAAACATCCCACGGGTTAGGATCCCATGAACCTTGTCCAAATATTTGCATATTTATAATAATTAAAAATGCAAAAGTAATAATTTTTTTCAATAATTTGTTCATGATTGTCTATTTTTTGATAATTAAATTTGTGAATTTTTTGGTTTCTAATTGCACCACAAGCATATATTGCCCTTTTGGTGCGGAAAGAGTAATATAGGTTTGTGAGGTCTCGTATGTTTTATCAAAACCTATATCCTGCATTGAAACATCCAATGCCTTTGAGTCCATAACCTAATTCCCCTCCAACAAAGAAGTTTTTTCCATAAGAAAAACCAAAACTAGTTACTTGAAAGAAAGGATAGATTCCACCTACGTCACCATTCATTAATCCTATTCCTAGTGACAAACCCGAATACATTATTGTTTTTGGTTTGTTTAAATAAGAAAGCCTAATTGATGAAGCAATTGAATAAAATCGAAAATAGTCTCGACAAGGGGGAGAATTGACTACCCAGCCAGGAAAAAGGTAAGAATAAAAGCCATACCAAAACCAATTTTTATGATTATTACGTTTGTGGTAAGAGATTGAATAAGTACCGAAACCCTCCACCAGTTTACCAAAAGTCACATAGTGGCCAACAGAAAAGGATAATTCATATTTTGGTAGTTTAGAATTATCATTATGAATTGTATTTTCTTGGGCATTAAGAATTGACGCACAAACCCATAACACGATAGTTAAAAATTTTCTCATATTTTTTTCATTATTCTTTATAAATTAATGTACATTGAAACTATCAAAACAATATTTTTACGGTGGATGTGCTGCCGCACATCCACCGTAAATTTAATTGTCTATGGTAAAAATTATTTCATCCTTTATTTTTATCTGCAATATACCGTAGGTTTTGTTGAAATAAATTACATAAAAAGAAAATTGATTTTCTAACACTTCGCAATAAACATGACTATTTATTTCAAATCTTTCGTACAAATTTTGGCTTCCAAAATAGCTCTCATAGTTTCTAAATCTTCCTTTCTTGTCATAACCCAAAGTAAAGTACTTTATAACAATATCGCTCTGAGCTATAGAAATAATTAAAGAAAGATTATCTATTTCTTTAGCTTCACCATAAATGGTCAATGCTATTTCTAGATTTTCAGAATCAGAACGTAATGTTACCTCTCGATATTCTCTATATATTTCACAATTATAATGATACACAATGGGATTTTCCCAATATGTTGTATCACTAATAACGACTACATCAAATTTCTTTCCTACTGAATCAACAAAATTTATTGTTTGCCCTAATTCATAGGGTATCATTTGTTGTTGAGTCTTTGAAAGTTCAAGATAATGAATATTACATCTGCAACTATTTAAGGTTGCAAAAACAGCAAACAATGCCAGAATTACCGAGATTTTTAACTTCATACGATTAATTAATAAACCCTAAGTTTAACAAGATATGGAATATGATCTGATATATTTGATTGCCAAAACTTCCAAAAATCCCACCAATTATCACACCACCAAGCCCAACCAAGCCTGTCAATGTCGAAGGAAGGGGATCTTCCTCGCCAAATAAGTTGTTTTTTGGGGTAAGGAGTGGTGTTATGCTCAAGTATCAAATCTATATGTTGCCATCCTAAACTTTTATGTTCATAAGTTGCATGATCGCCATCGTTATGTTTATTCAGTACTTTAAAATTAAATTCTGAATCTGTTAATATATCGATAACATCGGTACCTGGCTCATAATTAAAATCACCCGCTATATATATCGCTTTTCCTTTATTTTTGCAGGCTGTAACAATATCATCAGCTATAATTGCGTTTGAAGTTTGGATACCCTTGTCATATTCACTTGCTTCGTAATGAACACAAACAATGCAAAAATTATAAAATTCCCCAATTATATAACCCGTTCCGTCCTCATCTGAAGAACTTCTATGTGTTATTGTTGGAGTTCCGACATTCCCAGAGGTGTGTGGTTTTTTCCACAGTAGAACTATGCCCCAGCTACTATAAACCCAACTATTATAATCACTATCCAAAACTAAAAAACTACCATCCATATCTGTTCTCTTTTTAAGTCTTTTGAAAGGGTTGGTCCCCAGCATTTCCTGTATCGCAACTACCTGCGCACCGCTATCCTTAATAATTTCTTTGGGTTTTTTGAGTTTGGTGTTTAAATTATAAGTCATAATGTTTACATAAAATTGGCCATTGCCTGAGCCTGTGCCCCCTCCCGGCGGTTCAAACCATGGATTTTCTTTAAGCCATTCCAAAGAATGTACCATATTGGTAAACCAATAAACATCATACGGGTTACCCCATTGCCATCCTTGTCCAAATATTTGCATATTTATAATAATTAAAAATGCAAAAGTAATAATTTTTTTCAATAATTTGTTCATGATCGTCTATTTTTTTATAATTAAATGTGTAAATTTTTTGTTTTCTAATTGCACCACAAGCATGTATTGCCCTTTTGGTGCGGAAAGAGCAAGCTGATAATTGTGTTGTCCTGCATACAATATGCCAAGATTTTGTTGGTCGAACAGATTGCCGTTTATATCATATACAGAAATTGATATATTTTGCTCACTTTCAATAGAAAAGAGTATGTTTATCTCGCCATCAAACGGATTTGGATAAGCAATCAAAAAATCTTTTTCTAAAATTACGGCATTAGGAGCAACTTTATTTTTTTGCAATGAAATATATAGCGGTTTTCCCGGCTCTTTACGTTTTATATCGTATTGCCTTATATTACCCAGAAGATAAGAGACGCTGTCGGTTTCGGTTTTTTCCAAAATGGCGTTATCAAATTTCCATTTTCTTGCATAATTCTTTGAATACCTGTCTGTGCGTTTATATTCCGTATCAATAAACTGCAAAGTGCTATCGGTTAAAATTGCCTCAAAATCAGTATAAAGTGTATCATTTTCAATCCATTTGCCAAAAATTTTGCCATTTATTATTTCTTCAAACAAAATTTTCAGATTTGATTTGCTGACAATATTTTTTCCGCTGTAGTCATACATCACAATAGTGCCGCTATATTCACCCAAAATAGTTTTATCTAAATTTTGCTTTTCAATTTGGCGAAATTGCTTTGGAATTTGCAATTTTTCGTGTTCGCTGTTGCCATTTTCGCCGTTCATTGAAATATGCTTTGGCTCGATAATTATTTCAGTTGTTTCGTCCTCTAATTCCTCAAAAGCGTAATAATGACCGAGTTCTGCGGCACGGTTTAAATAATATTGTGCCATTTCTTCATCAATAGCCACTCCGTAGCCGTTTCGATAGCATAAACCAAGGAAATATAGGGCATCAGGTTTATCAAACTCTGCTGATTGTAAAAAAAAGTTTACCGCTGTTTCATAATTTTGCTCTACCCCAAAACCTTTGTAATAATAATAACCAAGAAAAAAAAGTGCTACTGATCTGTGTTGCGTATTGTGCAATGTATCGAGGTAATTAACGGCATTTTCAAAATTTTGCTCAACACCCAGCGCTTTTGCAAAAATGTTAAAAAGATTGAAATATGCCTTAGCATACCCTGCTTGTGCTGCTTGCACAAACCAATCCATTGAGCCAGTTTCGTCTTGCTCTGTACCCCATCCTCGCTGTTTCATAATGCCGATGGCATTCATTGCGCTACCATTGCCCGCATTTGCACACTCGTGATAGAGTTGGTATGCCTGTTCATGCCCGTTTGATAAAATCAGTTTGTTTGCCAACCGCATTTTCATTGTTATTACCGAATCTTGAGGATCGGGTTCTTGCGCAGAAAGTGCCATACAAAAAAATAGTACAAATAACGTAAAGCACATCTTTATAAAACCGAATTCACGATGCGCTTGTTTATGTACCACTTGTATTTCTGGATATTGCGGGTCAATCCCGCAATGACATCTTAATTGATTTTTCATATCCTTTCTTTTTTAAAATCTAAAAACATCTTTATCATCTACATCTTCCGCTTGCCTTCTGCGGCGTTCTGCCATAAGTTGACTTAAAAATCTAGGATATGCCTCTCTATACCAAAAATCCTCCATCTCTCGCAGTTGCTCGTCATCATCTTGGTAAATATATTGAATTTTGATTTTGTTTACCTGATAATGAAAAATTTGATTTAATACCGCAATGGAGTCTTCAACCTCAATGTTATACGACATCCCTTCTTTCCACATTTTTATGGTGTATTCTACTGCTTCGTCCTTGTAACGAAGCATCGCAAAATCACCTACCTGCTCTTCATTTAATATTTGCATTATAAACTCTCTTTCGTAGAGCCAGCAATTATTTCTCAACTCATCAATAGTGCCATCAGCAGACAATTCTTTAATATTCTGAGCTGCATCAACAATGGCATCAATTTGAGCTGCATCAAGGCTTAATGTTTCTCTGTTTTGCAACACCAACCCAAGATTATAACTCGTTCCTTTGGAATCATTTCTGATATAAATATCTGAAATGTTTTTTTTCGTACCTAAACCTGACATCCGCTTTAACATCATAGATATCAAACGGTGTGGCAAAAAAATAGAGTTCAACAAGTGCTAATTGCTCGCTAAGCTCTTTTAAATCAGGTTTAACTGTTTCGAGCGTAGACTCAGCAAGTTCCATTTCTTCTTCATAAAAGAATAGATCTTCGTGGTACAAAACCCATGCTCTTTTTGCAATCGCATCCTTGTAATAATGCTTGTAGTATTCAATGTTTTTGAGCGTTGCACTCATTGCCATATTAAAGGCAAAATCTTGAATACCCGATTCAGCAATTTCTTCATAGAAAATGCTTTTCATTTGATCTCGTTCTGCCTGCGTTAGCGGCTGAACTTCGTCTAAAATCAGAAATTGAGCGTTCAAAAACTCCTCATGTTCGTTCTGATTTTGTGCGGCAACTACTCCACAAAATAGGAGTGTTGCGATAAAAACAAAAATTGTTTGTTTCATAGTGTACAAATTTTAGTAAATTTATAAATAATTTTTAAAAAATAAAGTACAAAAATAATATAATGAAAAATATAACGTTAACAAAATATTGTTAAAATGTTACCCAAATATTGTTAAAATGAGTATCGGTTCCAAAGTAAGAAAATTCAGAAATCTTAAGTCGCTGTCACAAAGTGATTTGGCTCTAAGATCCGATGTTAGCCAAAGTATTATTTCAAGTTTAGAATCTGATAAAAGCATTCCAAATTCAGTAATGCTTCGTAGGATAGCTGAAGTATTAGACGTGGATATTAACGAGCTATTGAAAGAGGATTTTATAAATCAAAATATCTTTGATAAGGGAATTGGCAATATTCAAAGTCAAGTAACTATCAATAATTTTCCTGAAAACATTTTGGAAGATATTATATCGAATCAACAAAAAATCTTTACCATGATGGAATCCCAAAACAAATTATTGGAATCGTTATTGAAAAAATAGTTGTTTTTGTACAGCAGATTAGAGTTAGCGGTTAATAAAGTGGATTTCATTATCTAGTGTAAAGTTATGTGTATAATGACGCAGACCAAGATTCCTCGCTACGCTCGGAATGACCATTTCATTCCTTTAATGTGGCATGTTTCCGCTGCGGCGCTGCCGCAGCGGAACCTGAACTACCCCAAAGTATAATTCGTCATTCCGA
>WRMI01000035.1 GCA_009777175.1 Marinilabiliaceae bacterium | reverse complement strand
ATCTGTAAATGGATTTTTAAGTATTGAAGAATAAGTTTTAATTGCCGACTTTATACTTCCTATAACAGATTTTATCCCTTTTTCTGGGTCAGTTATTCCATATCCATTTTCCAAAGAACAATAAACAGCATAATATTTGCCCTCTTTGTTAATTTTATTGGCAAGGTCTATCAATAACGTTGTTTTTCCCGTCTGACGTGCAGCGTGAACAACGTAGTATTGTTTTGAGTTGATAAGTTCCATCAACTCGTCATACAACCGCTCGGTTGCGTCAATCATATAATGCTCGCCCTCAATGCAGGGACCAGCTACGTTAAAGTATTTCATATCTTATTATTTTTAGCCACGAATCTGTTATTGAATTTATTGAAATTGTTATTGAGTTTACCGAAATTGTTATTGAGTTTACCGAAATTGTTATTGAGTTTACCGAAATACACTAATTTTCACTAAAATTTTCATTTATCATTCTGCTCTTGCATTAATCTTTTTGTTACCGGATCGGTTGCTAAGTATTCTAATGTGTTTGCCATACGTCAATTAAGAGATGGCGTTAAGTTTCCAAAACGTTGCTGGTACTCGGTGAGCATTGCAAGTGCGTTGTCTCTTTCGGCGGATACTTTGGCAATTGTGTTGCCTTGTTTTGTAATTGTGTTGCCTTGTTTTGTAATGGTATTGTCCTTTCTTCTGATTACTCTATTCTGTTCTTTAACAGTTTGTTTCCACGACAAAACGTCCATTTCTGCAAATCTCTGCTCATGCATCAATCTTTTTGTTACCGGATCGGTTGCTAAGTAATCTAATGTGTTTGCCATACGTCAATTAAGAGATGGCGTTAAGTTTCCAAAACGTTGCTGGTACTCGGTGAGCATTGCAAGTGCGTTGTCTCTTTCCTTCCACGCGTAGTCTCTTTCTGCGGATACTTTTGCAATTGTGTTGCCTTGTTTTGTAATTGTGTTGCCTTGTTTTGTAATTGTGTTGCCTTTTCTTCGGATTACTCTATTCTGTTCTTTAATAGTTTGTTTCCACGACAAAACGTCCATTTCGGCAAACCTCTGCTCTTGCATCAATCTTTTTGTAACCGGATCGGTTGCTAAGTATTCTAATGTATTTCTCATGTTTGTCATCAATTAAGAGACGGTGTTAATTTTCCAAAACGTTGCTGGTACTCGGCGAGTTGTGCTAAGAGGGCAGTATTATTGCTTTGCAGACCGATAATGGTATTGTCCTTTCTTCTGATTACTCTATTCTGTTCTTTAATAGTTTGTTTCCACGACAAAACGTCCATTTCTGCAAATCTCTGCTCTTGCATTAATCTTTTTGTAACCGGGTCGGTTGCTAAGTATTCTAATGTATTTCTCATTTTCTGTATGTATTTATTGGTTATTGGATAATTATGAATTTTTAATAAATTTTCTTCTACAAAATTAATTTGCTCAAATAAACTTAATAGTTGTAACAAATCGCGGCATTTGTAACCTGAGCTAAACAATTCCGGTGCGATGCGCCCCACATGTATGAAGTAGGCATCGTGAGTAAGGGCTTCGATAAGCGGGTCGAAGGGCTTTTTAATGCTTATTTCTTCACCTGTCAACAAAGAAACGCCGCTTCGTTTTACCTTATATGCTACATCTGAAATGTGCGATGTTTTCGGTGTTTCGTCACCTATTATGTAAATGACTGCGATTGGCATCGCCTTTAAAATTCTGTCACCTTTTTTGATTAGATTATCTTCATTTTTGTAATGATTGCCCATGTATGTGCGAAAACGTGCTACGTCAGCGGGTTTGAGCGACTGCTGTATTTCTATCAACACTTTTTTCTTGCTGCCGTCTCTCGTGCGAATTGTGGTAACAAAATCTAAATGTATAGGTTTTAGCGTTTCTATCGGTTTTGTCTGTTTTGTCTGTTTTGTCTGTTTTTCAGTTTCTGCGTCTTTATTTTTTTCCTGAATATATTCCTGCGGCGCAAATTCGATGTCCAAAATCCGCTCACCAGTTATTGTACCCACAAGGCATCGTGCGTTGTCCTTGTCCGCCATCAGCGACTTGAACACCGCGTCATACATCGGGTTAGCGATGATTATGTCCTTCTTTTGTTCTGCCATATTATTATTCAAAAATTTTACGCCGCAAAAGTAATATTTTTTTTGCGGACATGCAAATTTTTTTGGAATTTTTGTTTTTTTTTTCATAAATTTGATTTTTTTATCACTGACTGACCTCAAAGACAGATTTTTTCTAATATCTATTTATTTTAACGCAAAGGCGCAAAGGTTTTAGTTATTGAATTTATTGAAATACGCAATAGACGCTAAGAATATAAATTTAAAAAATTCAATTGCGACTCCGAAAAGAGTTTTCTACCACAAAGTACACAAAGAATGCACAAAGAACACAAGTTGATATTTGTTGATATTTAATGCTTTGTGTAGTTTGTGAAATCACTTTGTGACCTTTGTGGTAAAGAAATATGACTTTTGGGAGACTCATTTTTTTTATTTTTTTACTCGAAATTATTTATTTTAGCTTAAAATTTTTAAAAATGTTATGATTTTTTATTATTTTTGCAAAAATTTTTAAAAATTTATATTTTTGTATTATGATTAGAAAACTTTTTTCTTTATTCAGTGTTATTTTTCTGATAACCAGCAGTTTAATTATCTCTCAAGATTTTACACAAAACAAATTAAGAAGTGAAATTTCAGGGATGATGTATGCAACACAATTTGATTATCCTGATGATCCTGGGATTTTCGTTACTCCTTTGGGAGTGCCCGGCGGCGGAATTAAATTATCGGAAGTTACAACCGATTTTCGTGCCTTGGAATATGTAAATGGGGTTGTTTATGCCATTGATTGCAACGAAGATACGTATATTTGTAGATTTGGAACTATTAATCCTATAACTTGTGCATTTACAATAATTAATGGAAATTTTCCCTACGATGCCAACGGTTTGGCTTGGAATCCGATTACACAAGAAATGTTTGTTTCTACTTGGGATAAAAGGTTCGGAAAAATAAATTTAAACAACGGAACTTTTTCTCAAATCGGTATGTTCAACGAAATTGTTACAATTGCCATTGATAATAATGGAATATGTTATGCACAGGAAGTAACCAATATGGTTGGTGCGGGTTTTGGTACAGTAAATTTGAATACAGGAGTTTTTACACAAATTTCGGGCAGTTTCGAGCCCTATAATTATGTTTTTAATATGAGCATCGACCGTGAAACTAACGAACTTTATATTCAGCCCGGAATTCCAAGTTATTATCCTTTTTACAGAATCGACAAAACATCAGGAGCGTTTACTTTAATAGGAACTTGTACGCAAAGATACCAATCTTTTTGCATTATGACAACTATTCCAAACCCTGATGTCCCTGAAAGTGTTACAAATCTGTCTATTACTCAATCACATAATACGGCACATATAAGTTGGACAAATCCAAGTTTTAATTATGGTGGGAATCCTCTTGCTGAATTAACATCGGTAATTGTTTATGAAAATAGCAATCCAATTCCAATATATACAAATAATAGTCCCGAAATAGGTGAAAATGGCTATTTTTCGGTTTCTTATACTAATCCTGATAGATATACATATACGATAGTTGCCATTAATTCTGTGGGAGAAAGTCCAGCGGCAACAATCTCACACGAGTATTGTACGACAATAGATACATTTCCATACAGCGAGAGTTTTGAACACAACGGCACAAATCTGCCTGCTTGCTGGTCGCAAGAGTTTGTAGCGGGTTCAAGCAGTTGGAAAATTGTACCATCAAGCGGTGGAAAACCATATACAGTGCAAGGTGGTGTTTTTAAAGCGCGTTTATATGGCGAATTATTAGAACAGGGGGATATTACAAAACTTATAATGCCTCCAATTGATTTAAGCGGTGGCGGTAATCCAACGTTAAAATTTTGGCATACTCAAATGGAATGGTGGGGTTCGCAAGACATCTTGAAAGTATTTTACAAAACATCGTTAAATAGTAATTGGATTTTATTGGCAGAATATTCTAATAATGTAGCTGATTGGACAGAAAGAGTAATAGGACTTCCCAATGGAACAGCAGATTATTATATTGCTTTTGAAGGAACAATAGATTATGCGCGTGGCATTCAATTAGACGGCATTACAATTGAGGGCGAAAGTATTCAAAAATACACTGTTGCTGTTTCTTCAAATCCAATAGGAGCGGGCATTGTTCTGGGTGGTGGAACATATTTTTATGCAGAAGAGGCAACCGTTATCGCAATTCCAAACGATGGTTATTCCTTTATAAATTGGACAGTTGACAATGATGAAGTTTCAACTGATGAAGAATATACCTTTCCTGTGATGCAAGATATACATTTAGTAGCAAATTTTGATATATCAGGGATTAAAAGTTCAGGATTATTTGATAGTTTTAAAATTTTTCCTAATCCTGTGTCAGATAAGTTAAACATTATCAGCCCAATAAGCGAAAAATTTGATATTGAAATTATTACAACAACCGGCTTGCTTATTATGTCTTCTGAAACAAACAATACTGAAATTGATGTTTCAAAACTTCCATCGGGGGTCTATTTTGTGAAAATTTTTAGCAAATTCGATAACAAGTTTTTTTCAAGTGAAAACGACATTATAGTTCTGAAATTTGTTAAAAAATAGAGGTACAATTGAAAGGATTTTAACATCCAAAAATATTAACAATTTTTCCCTCTTTTTCTTCACTTTTTTGGTATATTTTATCTTCCCACGATTTCTCTACGTTTCTATCAAAAGCAACGAGCCAACCTTCGTTACAACCCAGAATATCCATATATTGTAATAACTGTTCGGTGCCTCGTTCCAAATATTTTTTGCCGTAGTTAATTTTTAATTCAATAGGATATTTTTTTCCAAGATATTCAACGCATAAATCTAAACGTCTTCTGCCTGTTGCCATCTCTCTACGTATATCACCTCCTCCATTTAAGACGCGTTGCAAAAAGGCTTGTAAAATTAAGTGAGGTGCCGCCTCCCTGTATTGAAAACGATTTTGCCAAATATCAGAATTTTTGCGCCAAAATTTTTGAAAATCTTGCAACATCAAATTCATATCAAAAGTATCATTTTTGTAATATTTGGGCATTTGATATTGGGAAAAACTTGCATCAGTTTCTAAAATCATCTGTTCATTATAATTTAACGTTCGGACAATAACTTCACCATAGATAGGATTTGCAGGTTCAATAACTTTATTGATATCTCTGATTAGTCCTAAATCTTTTACATAACTATAATCATCAGAAATTCGTTCGATACTATCTCCATCCCCTAAGATGACTTGTTCGATAATTTTTTGGACTCTTGGATCTTTCAGTTTATCAAGCAGTTGGTCAATATGAACATCTCTACGGAGAATAATTGTATTTATTGCTTCAGAAACCATTGCAGCGGTTATTAGTACTAAATAATCATTTTTAAGTTGTTTCTCAATAACTTGTCGTGCAATAGCGTTAACTAACCATGGTTGCCCTTGGGTTTGTCCAAAAACTAGTTCAAGTGCCTTTTCTTCGAAAACCTGTCCTGTTTGGTTGGTGTGTTGTCTGTAAAGATTTTCAACTTCTATTTTTGTAAAATTTCGAAGAGTTAAAGATTCTGTAATAATGTTAAATGGACTTGCCGAGCCAAGCGTTTCCTGTTTTTCGCGGATTTTTGCCTTGTAATCACGAATATTGCGCATGCCGACTAATGCAATTGAAATTGGAAAAGGCGCAAAAGAACGATTTATGTAACCATTACGAAGTTGTCTCAAAAATGACAATAATGTATTTTCGCTTAAACAATCAGCCTCATCAAAGAAAATAACTAAGGGCTTTTCGAGTCTTCGGCAATAATTTCTTAAAGCAAATCCTAATGCATTTGCATAATCATCGAAATTTATTTTTTCAAGAAATTTATCATGATTGGGCATACTATGATTTTCTAATGCCATTACGAAGGAATTTATAATCACAGGAATGCCTTTTTCTGGTTCGGGCGTAATATATGCATTTTCCAAAGAACAATAAACAGCATAATATTTACCCTCTTTGTTGATTTTATTGGCAAGGTCAATCAACAGCGTTGTTTTTCCCGTCTGACGTGCAGCGTGAACAACGTAATATTGCTTTGAGTTGATAAGTTCCATCAACTCGTCATACAACCGCTCGGTTGCGTCAATCATATAATGCTCGCCCTCGATGCAGGGACCAGCTACGTTAAAGTATTTCATAAATTTATTTTTAGAATTTTGCGACAAAAATACAACTATTTTTTCATTTTTCAAAAAAAAATAAAATTTTTAGCAAATTTGTCTGTTATTAAAAAATAAAATATCTTTGCAAAAAAATAAATAGAATTATAAAAAAAAACATTAATTATTTATTCAAATAAAGCGATGTCAGTAGCAATAGAAACACAACGAGTGAAAAAGGTAACCACTCATGTATTGGGAGAAATGAAGATGCGAGGCGAGAAAATAGCGATGCTAACATCTTATGATTATTCGTTGGCTCGTATCGTAGATAAAGCGGGAATTGATGTAATTTTAGTAGGCGATTCGGCGGCAAATGTTATGGCGGGTTGGAAAACTACCCTCCCTATTACTTTGTCGCAGATGATTTATCATGGCGAATCAGTAGTGAGAGCGGTCAAACGCGCAATGGTAGTGATAGATATGCCCTTCGGTTCGTATCAGGGTAACAGCGTTGAAGCAATAGTATCAGCAATTCGCATCATGAAAGAAACCACCGCAAATGCTATCAAATTAGAAGGTGGTGCCGAAATAGTCGATTCTGTGAACCGAATACTTTCAGCAGGAATACCCGTAATGGGTCATTTAGGGCTTACGCCACAGTCTATCAATAAGTTCGGAACTTATACCGTAAGAGCAAAACAAGAAGAAGAGGCTAAAAAATTGATTGAAGACGCCTACTTGTTGCAAGAGGCGGGTGTTTTTGCCATCGTTCTTGAAAAAATCCCCGCTCAATTAGCAGGAAAGGTGGCATCAGAACTCCGTATTCCTATCATTGGAATTGGCGCAGGACCATTAGTTGATGGACAAGTTTTAGTGTTGCACGATATGCTGGGCATTAATCAAGATTTTTCACCAAGATTCCTGCGTAGATACCATAACTTATACGACGAAATTAAATTTGCCGTTGGAAATTATGTTGATGACGTGAAATCAGGCGACTTTCCTAACGAAAAAGAACAATATTAATCAAAATGAATATATTATACGAAGATAATCATCTTATAGCAATTAATAAAATTGGTTATGATTTGGTGCAAAGCGACAGTACAGGCGACGAGCCGTTAGTTGATAAAGTAAAAAATTATATTAAAAAAAAGTACAATAAAGCAGGTGATGTTTATCTCGGAATTGTACATCGTATTGACCGTCCCGTTACAGGAACAGTGCTTTTTGCACGTACAAGCAAAGCATTAGTACGTATGAACAAACTTTTTCAAGACAAAAAAGTGAAAAAAACTTATTTGGCAATAGTTAAAACTCTTCCACCCGAAGATGAAGCAACAATAACTCATTATATATCAAAAGACAGTGAAAAAAATAAGTCTTATGCTTATATAAAAAAACGTTCAGGAACAAAAGAAGCAGTTTTGTCATATAGGTTAATTTCATCTGCCTCAAACTACTATTTACTTGAAATAGATTTAATTACGGGTAGGCATCATCAAATACGGTGTCAGTTGGCAAAAATAGGTTGTCCTATTCGGGGGGATTTAAAATATGGATTTGCCCGCTCAAATAGCAACGGCGGCATATCTCTGCACGCTCATAAATTGGAATTTGAACACCCTGTTACAAAAGAATTTGTATCCATTGTCGCACCAATTCCAAATAATGACAACCTCTGGAAAGAATTTGAAAATATTTTATAAATATGTTAGAAAATCTTAAAAATAAAACAGTAATTTTAGCATCTCAATCGGCACGTAGACAAGAGTTGCTGAAGATGATTGATGTTCAATTCAAAGTTGAATATATCCCTGATTTGAATGAAGATTATCCTAAAGAATTAGATATAACAGAAATCCCTCTTTTTATTGCAAAACAAAAACAGGAAGCATATAAACACCTGTGGAGTGTTGAAAAGAACATAGTTATAACAGCCGATACCATTGTATCTTTAAAAAATAAAATTATTGGAAAGCCTACAGACAAAAATGAAGCGCGTAAAATATTAAAACAATTGTCTGATAAAACGCATTTAGTTGTCTCGGGAGTTTCAATAAAAAGTAATAACAAAACAAGTGAGTTTTATTCTACAACATTTGTATCATTTAAGCCTCTTTCTAAAAAAATTATTGATTATTATGTTGAAAATTTTAATACTTTAGACAAAGCAGGCGCCTACGGAATACAAGATTGGATAGGATTTACATCAATTAATTATATCATCGGCTCTTACTATAACGTAATGGGACTGCCCATTGACAAAGTGTTTGATAACTTGAAAAATTTTTAATTATTACTATTATGAATCAAAATTACGACTTCGAACAAGAGTTTATAGTGCGCGACTATGAATGCGACCTCCAAGGAATTGTTAATAACAGCGTTTACTTAAACTATTTAGAACATGCACGACACGAGTTTTGCCGCTCAATCGGACTTAGCTTTGAAAATATTATACATAAAGGTATTTATCCTTTTGTTGCACGTGCAGAACTGTCATACAAAACATCTTTAAAAAGTTGCGACAAATTTGTTGTTAAATTGCGTGTAGAACATTCAGGTATTAAATATATTTTTTACCAAGATATTTTTCGACTACCCGACAACAAAATTTGCTTAAAATCAGTTATCACAACAACAAGCGTAATTAATGGAAAATTGGCTGTTGCAGATGTGATTGTTAAAGCAATCGAAAAGGTAGTGGAACAGCGAAATAAATAGTTTTCAGTTATCAGTTTTCAGTTATTAGTTATGAAACGTTATTATTTCTGAAAACTGAATACAAAAATAAGGTACACTAAACACTAAAACACTAAAAAGATTAATGAATTGAGAATACTTATTCACTCATTTACTTATTCACTCATTTACTAACACTGAAAACTGATAACTGAAAACTTTTTTTTATGAATTGGGAGATTGAAATTAAAGAGTTTAAAAACTATCTAAAATTTGAAAAAGGATTGTCAGACAATTCTATTCTTGCATATATTTCTGACTTAGAAAAATTAGAGCATTTTTTAATCGATTCAGGTTATGAAATTACTCCGATGGAGGTTAAATTGACGCACCTTAAAGAGTTGTTATTCAACATTAATGATGTAGGTTTACATATATTATCACAAGCAAGAATTATTAGTGGTATTAAAGCGTTCTTCAAATTTTTGATGATTGAAGGTAAGATTTCAGAAGACCCATCAACTCTTTTAGAAGCACCAAAAATAGGCAGAAAACTACCCGATGTTCTTTCAATTGATGAAATTGACACTTTAATAAATGCAATTGATTTAAATAAAGCAGAAGGACAACGCAACAAAGCAATAATTGAAACTCTGTTCGGTTGCGGAATTAGAGTGTCAGAACTAATTAATATAAAAATTTCAAATATGTTTTTAGATATGGGTTTCATAAAAGTTGAAGGAAAAGGAAATAAAGAACGATTTGTGCCCATTGGAGAAAAAGCAATAAATGAAATAAATATTTATTTAAAAAAAAAGCGTAATACTTTAAATATTAATAAGATAGATGAAGATATTCTGTTTTTAAACTGTAGAGGAAAAAAACTTACACGTGTAATGATTTTTACTATTATTAAAGATTTAATGAAAAAAGTTAATATTCACAAAAATATTAGTCCTCACACATTCAGACATTCATTTGCAACTCATTTAATAGACGGCGGCGCAAACCTTAGAGCCGTACAAGAAATGCTCGGTCACGAATCTATAACAACAACTGAAATTTATACACATCTTAATAGAGAATATCTAAAAAATACCATTATTCAATATCATCCTCGGTCCTAATTTATCGAAAAATTATATTGCTAACTACCTTTGAACCAACGTATTCGTTAATAGAATCGATTATTTTTCTTTTATTAAGAAAAAGTTCGTGCCTCACTATACTTGAATTAATTGTAACAAACAATACTTTATCTTTGATGTAGATATTAGATGTTTTTCTGACTACCGATTGCCCTAACACTTCGCCCCACGCTTTTACCGCCAAAGATTCCCCTACTCCCCTACTCCACTCTGGCTGCTCCATTATTTGAGACAAAATATCTTTTATATGTAAACTGTTTTGGTCCATTTGATACAAGCGTCATTTATTTCCAAAAAAGAAAATTCTTTATCTTACTGAAAAGTAAAATCTGTGAAATTCTGTCGAATCTGTGTCACTAACAGTGATCAACGCAGAACTATCTGTGTGCTTTTCTTTTTTATGAATTAAATTTACTAAAATTCAAATTCTGCAACTTTCACTAATCCGTTTTTTTCTTTTTTATTTTCTTTTGAAAGTTGCAAACAAACTACTTTACGTTGCTGATAACCGTCTGAATAATTGGTAAATATCTCAAGCATAACCGTTGATGGTCCTTCTGCCTTCACTTGAGAGTCTCCAAAATAATTGACAAATATTTCGTATTTTCCTTTAATTGCTTTTTTCAGCATAAACTGTTCGGGTCCATAACCTTGCGTAATATCTCTACTAATCCGACCACCTAATGCTGTTCTTTTGTTCTTATAACTGCACATTTCTCCGTTTGGGTCTTTTACATATAAATCTAAGTCGGTATTATTCATATTCCAATTAAGTACCACGCGGATATCTACAGGCATTTCAAAAATCAGTTTTTTATCAATACCCAAGATATTCAGTTTTTTATTCATTGCAATTATATTGTTTATTTCCGTAACAGTTACCTCATCTATTCCTAAACTTTTTTGATGTATATTAATTGAAAATGAACGTGTTAAAACTGAATAAAGTTCATTCAGTGCTTCTTGATTTTTTCCTGCATCAAATAGTGCAAGTGCATAATCTCGATAACTTTGAGGCTCCATTGGACGCCAATCAACTACTTTTTTAGCAGTAAAAACTGCAAGTTCAAAATTACCATATTCTTTGAAACGGTAACTCAAAAGTCGATAGAGAGAGGCATTTTCCAAATCTAAATCTGCTATTGAGGTCAATATTTTCATTGCAGTTTCATGGTCATTTAATTTATAAAACCAATCGGCAAAATCAAAATAAAAAGAGGGTGTACTAATATATTCGGGTCTGATTTTCAGATAAATATCGTAGTCGGCAGTTGCATTTCCCGTTAATTGTTTCATATATTCGTTGTCTTGCTTTATTGTTGCAATATGAATGGATGGTTGGGTTGAGCCACTTTGTCTGTTTCTTTTGTCTTGCGAATCTTCTCTTCTGAGTGACACCATATTTGTACGTGAATAGTCTGATACTGGCATTTCTGAAGCCATAACCATACTAAATTCTCGAGCATCATCCATTTCTGTATCGAAAACATACAAAGCATCGTCAAGTTCAACATCATCTTCAACAATATTCAGGACTTCGGATACGTGTCCATGAGATGGTGGTGGTACATTCGTATCAGGTTGTGGATATTTAGGTTTTTGTTGCTTAAAGTCAGTGTTCCACCATTTTGTTAAATCTTCCATTGATTGAATTGCATTTTCAAGCATATTTTTGCTATTTTGCTCTGTATCAGCGGCTTGTCTCTTTTTGAAACTATTATACTCATTTTGCAACTCTGCGGGAGGAACTATATTGTAAGTTATGTAATCCTGAATAGTTTCAAGTACAATCAACGATGTGTTTCGGGTAACAATTCCAAATTGATTAGCCAATTCTTTTATTTCCTCTTTGTTTTTATCATACTGCATATCAAGTTCGTTGATTTTTTTCTGAGCCCATATCTTATAAACATTTGATAGAGATGTTGCCTCTTTTGCGTCAAGGTCTACATTAATTTTTGACGTTACTTTATTTCCATATCCAAACAATAGTGTTATCTCGGCTTTCTGAGTTTCCATAATTCCGGCAATGGAAAAACTGCCTGTTACTGGCGTTGAAATAGATGGAAAAAGTTCTCTTGTATTATTATCGTTCTCTACGCCAAGAAAATATAGTGATTCAAAGAACAATTCGTTTTTTAAGTTTTCGTCTGATAAATTGTTCAGATTAATAAATTTACCTCCCGTTTGGAATGAAATCCATTTTAGCAGGCTGTAGTCGGCTTTTGGAGCAGAAACTATACAATGGAAACTTTTGTTTCTTGAATTTTTGATAAAATCACCATCGCTTAATGTAGAAATTCCGTCTGAAAAGAACAAAATTTCAGTAGCACTTATTTTATTAATATCAATTTCGCTATAATTGGTTCCTCCGTCGAACACAAGATTTTCGAGGGTTTTTTGCAACTCGTCCCAATTTCCGTTGGAAATAACAAAATTTCCCGCCTCTTTAAATTGATTATTAAGCAAATAAAGAGATATTTGTAAATCATTTTTTTCTTTAATAATATGATTCAAAAGGTTTAATTCTCTTTTTATATCACGTTCTAAACCGCTCAAGGAAACATCCCAAATAATTGCGATTTTGTCGTTCCATTGCTTTTTACGTGTTTCATTCGTGGGCAAACAAGAAGTTGTGAAGTAATAACTACCCGATGCGGATTGGATAATTGTTTGAGGAATATTTTCAGGTACAGGCAATGCAAACGATAAAGAACGTTCTGGTTTATAATCATTTCTTGAAAATTGAGCAACATATTCTATTCCTTGTTTATCGAAAGATAATTCGTCTGAAAAATTTTCAACTATTTGAGGAACTTCTTTATTAAGCGAAACGGTTGCTTTTAAGGAAAATTTTTCAATATTTTCTTTAAAAGCCATTGGCAACCTGTATCTAAGTGCACTATTTTCAATTTTCAGTTCCTGCTCATAACTAACTGAAATTGTGCGTGTTCCGTTTGATGGAATTGGATATATACGTGTACGAAAATTGTTGCCTTCTGTTCGTTCAAGCAGTCCGGGATCGATTCGCTGTTGAACGATTTCTTCAAAAACTTGTGTTGCTTTTGCTTTTTCAACAGGAACGGCATTTCGCATTTTTCCGTTTATATCTAGGGCAAAACCGCTAACGGTAGTACCGTCAGGCAAAGGAAAATTCAATTCGCCCTCTAAAATTTTACTTGTGCGGTTTTTAAAAACCATGGTAAATTTCGTAGTTGAAATATTACCAATTACGTCAACCTCAATATTTAGCGATTGAAGGTAAACTTCATCGTTGGCACTGCTACCTGATACTTTTAAATTAGGTGTTTGTACCTCCTGTGCGTTCGAGTAAGTATCTGTCATAAAGATAGTTAAAAAAATAATTATTGATTTTAGGATTAATTTCATAGTGGTTAGTGGTTAGTGATTAGTGGTTAGTGGTTAGTGGTTAGTGGTTAGTGGTTAGTGGTTAGTGGTTAGTGATTAGCGGTTAGTGGTTAGTGAGTAGTGGTTAGTGAGTAGAGTGTAGTTATTAGAGTTTAGATGTGAGATATTTTACTCATTCGCTCATTTACTCATTCACTCATTTACTCATTCACTTATTTACTTATTTACTCATTTACTCATTCACTCATTTACTCATTTACTCATTTACTCATTCTGAAAACTGAAAACTGAAAACTGATAACTAAAAATACATAACGTTAATAATTTATTTTAAGTACTTATTAAAAAAAAATAATCTTTATTCACAAAAAAAAATTAAATTTGTACCGCATTTTTTAAGACAATTATTTAATTTATAATTAATTATGACAGATTTACAAAAAGATTTTAAATTAATCCGTTACGACCAACAAATGTCAAAAGTTTGGGATGAATTTGTAATGCAATCTTGGAATGGTGTTTTTTTATTTAAGCGTCAATTTATGGATTATCACTCACATAAATTCACTGACCACAGTTTGCTTGCTTATCACGATAATAAATTAAAAGCGTTGTTTCCTGCCAATGAAAATTCAGGAGTTTTATATTCGCATCAAGGATTAACTTACGGCGGATGGATCACTGCACCACGTTTGTCAACTGAAGATTTGGAACAGTTTTTTTTCTTATTGGAAATATACGCCGATGAAAACGGTTTCGACGAAATTCAATACAAACTTAAACCTACTATTTTCGACCAACATTTAAACGATACAGATGCTTGGTTACTTTGGAAAAATAATTATGAACTATGGCGACGCGATTTATCATTTCTTATTGATTTTAAGAATTTTGCAGGATTTGCACGCGATAAACGATACAGATTAAACAAATCATCTCGAAATAATCTCATATTAGAAGAAAAAGGCAACATCGTTCAATTTATGGACTTAGTTAAAGACAATCTTAACAAAAAATATAATACAGACCCCATTCATACTGCCGAAGAAGTAACCCTTTTACAGAGTAGATTTCCAAACAATATTTTTACTATTACTATATTTCAAGAGGATGAATTTCTTGGCGGAACGCTTCTTTTTGTAGATAATGATTTTATACATACTCAATATCTTCATTTTAATGAAAAAGGTCGCAATTTGTGCGCACCCGAATTTTTAATCGACAATTTGATGCAAAAATATGGAAAAACAAAACGATATCTTAGTTTTGGAACATCAACTGAAAATAATGGACAAAATTTAAACAGCGGATTGGCATCTTTTAAAGAAGGCTTTGGTGCCGCCGGAGTTTGCCACGACTTTTATAAGAAAAGAATTACTATGGAGATTCCTTATTAATCAGTTCCCTTAATAGCATTAGTTTTCGGATATCTATTCCCCTTATTCCCTTATTCAACTGAAAATAAGGGAAGAGTTGTTAGGGGTTGTTCATTTCTACTAAGGGTACTTTTGTGAAATAAGGGTTTCTTCATAAAAAAATTTGCAATAATTATTTCTTTATTGCTCCTTACTACTAATTACTCACTACTCAACTCCTTAGTATTGAATAACTAGTATTCAGAGTTATTATTTCAACCCCCAATTTAATATCTGTGCAGACAAAATATTTCTTCAAATGATGACACTTTGATTTCACCTGAGGTCAGGTGTTCTGAACAGCCTCTTTTTTGTGTACATTATTCATATTATTTATTTTAACGCAAAGACGCAAAGTTGAGAACGCATTAAAAGTTTTCAGTTTTTCAGTTTTTCAGTTATTTTTTGTGTTTCTTTGTGGTTAAAAGATATTTTCAATTTTTATGAATAATGTAGGTTAAAACTAATTTTTCGAGTAATGGGTTTTGGTCGCATCAATATTTTGTTTTGAATAAAATATCGAAAATTTTCATTTTTTTTTTATATTTTTTTTGCAGTTAAAAAAAAAGTATTTATCTTTGCGGCGCAAAATTTTAAGGTGCCATAGCTCAGTTGGTAGAGCAACGGACTGAAAATCCGTGTGTCCCTGGTTCGATTCCCGGTGGCACCACAATTAAGAAATAAGAATTTCTAAAGTATTAATAACTCACACAAAACTAACCATTTTACGTTAAATATGAAAAAAACGTTGATTTTTATAGGGTTTATCTTTTTATCATCCTTGATATTTTCACAAAGTAAAAACGACCCTACAATTTTAACAATCGGTAACCATCAATTTACAGTAGGCGAATTTTGGCATATATACAACAAAAACAAAGATTTGTCTTCTTTTACAGAAACCCCTGAACAATTTGCCGAACGATTTACAAATTATAAGTTGAAAGTTGTAGATGCAATTAATCACAAATTAGAAACGGACGATGATTTCGTAACCGAATTTTCGAAGTATGCCGAAGAGTTGTCAGCATCGTATCTAATTGATTCAGTTGCAATAGAGCAGGCAGCGAGAGCCGCACATCACAACATGACCCGAATGGTCAGTGCAGCGCATATTTTAGTGCAGTTGCCCCGAAACCAGCCCGCTACTCCCGCAGATACACTTGCTGCGTGGACAAAAATTAATGAAGCACGCCAAAAAGCAGTCGCAGGAGAAGATTTTAACAAATTAGCCATTGAATATTCAGAAGACCCATCAGTTGCCCAAAATGGTGGCGAACTCGGATATTTTTCCGCATTTCAAATGGTATATCCTTTCGAAAAAACTGCATTTAGTACTCCTGTTGGACAAATTTCTGAAATCGTTAGATCGCAGTTCGGATACCACATTATTAAAGTGAACGACCTGAAACAAAATCCCGGCAAAATTAGAGTAGCACATATTATGAAACAGTTTCAACGAAATGCACCACCCGAAGCCGAAGCACAGTTGAAAAACAGTATCGATTCCATTTATAGAGTCCTACAAAGTGGAGGTGATTTTGCCGAATTAGCAAAAGAATTTTCAGATGACAAACAAAGTGCAACAAGAGGTGGCGAAATGCAGCCCCTTTTATTAGGACAAATTCCTGTTTTTACTGACGAAGCATTTAAGTTGAGCAAAGATGGAGAGGTTTCTGCTCCCGTTAAAACTCCATACGGATGGCACATAATTAAAAGATTAGAACTCCTGCCTATTGAAGATTATCAAACATCTCGTCCTCAGATTATTACCAATATGGCACGGGACGAAAGAGGACAAGCAGGAAATACGGCATTCATTAAAACTAAAAGATATAGTAGCGCATTTAAAGTAAACAAACCTGTTTTTGATGAAATAACAGCATTGTCAAACGATACAAAAACAAACGAGGAATTTTTTGGAAAAATTTCACAAACAGATAGTAGGAAATTGTATGAATATGAAAAAGAAAACGTTACAGTTTCTCAATTCCTCGAATATTTAAAGAATGACAACACTTTTATGGTATCCGAAGGGATTGTTTCTGTCGAAAAAGCAATGGACAGAATGGCATCAGAAGAGATAATGAAAATTGAAAAAAACAACCTGCCAAAGAAAATTCCAACATACCAATATTTATCTAACGAATATTATGACGGGTTGTTGATTTTTGAAATTAGCAATAAAAGAATATGGTCGCAAGTAGGCGCTGACACGGTTGCACTTTACGAACACTATTTGAACTTTGCCTCCGATTATACTGAAAACGGCGAACTTATACCTTACGAAAACTGCAAAGGTGATGTTATGAATAGCTATCAATCAAAAATGGAAGCAGATTGGATGATAGAAATGCGCAAAAAATATAACCCTGTTTTCAATTATAAATTGCTTAAAAATAAGAAATACAGGAATAATTAAGATTTTTTAATTATTTGTCATCCATAAGGTTTTTTTGTTGAAAAAATAAGGAAAAATAAGGTGTCGCGGTTCATTGATTTCTACCAGGCGATGCATTCCTAACGGAATGCTGAATACTGAATACTAAATACTGAATACTGAAAACTACCCATGAGATACATAGCATATTTTGTCTTGATAGTTCTTATTTGCAGTTGTAAAAGCAGCGGCGATAAAGATACAAATCCTGTAATCGTTTCAGTAGAAGGTAATGTTTTAACTGTGAACGACTTAATGAGGGCTGTTCCTGAAAATTTAAATCCAGACGATAGCGCCGCTGTTGCTGAAGCTTTTATTGACCGATGGATTAAAACCCAACTCACCCTGCGAAAAGCCGAGCTTAACCTTACAACAGAAGAAAAAAATGTAGAACAAAAACTTCAAGATTATAGGGCATCCCTATTAATATACCTTTACCAACAAAAAATGTTGGAACAAAAACATTCGCCGTTAGTTAGACCCGCCGAAATCGAAAAATATTACAATGAAATGAAAAATAATTTCAATCTTCAAGAGAATATCATAAAAGGACTTTTGATAAAAATCCCCGTTGAAAGTCCCAATCAACATCTTGTTAGACAATGGTATCGCTCAAAAAAACCTGAAGATTTTATGGAATTAGAATCATATTGTTACCTAAATGCTGTTCTTTTTGAGATATTTGTTGACGACTGGCTACCATTCAACCTAATAAATGATTATTTACCTATTCCAATCCAGAACGCTGAAAGATGGTTTTCTTGGAATAGATATTATGAAACAACCGACAACGAGTATAATTATTATCTTAATATCAATGAATATATGATAATTGGACAAACAGCACCACTCTCGTATGTTGAAAACAGAATAAAAGCAATACTTTTAAACAAAAAAAGAGTGGAATTTATTTATCATTTAGAAAAAGAATTGTACGAAGAAGGGGTACGAAACAATTTAGTAAAATTTAATTAATTTTTTAATTCAATACTAATCAACAATTTATATTATGTTCAAATCGAAAATCTTTATAGGGGCATTATCAGTGCTATTATTTGTTTCTCCATTCATATCAACGGCACAGACAGGAATTATTGACGAAGTTATAGCAGTTGTTGGTGATGCGCCAATTTTGCGTTCGGATATCGAATATCAATATCAGCAAATTATGATGCAAGGCGCTAATTATCAGGGTGATTTAAAATGTCATATATTTGAACAACTTTTAGTTCAAAAATTATTATTAGAACAGGCAAAAATTGATAGTGTTGAAGTAAGCGAGAATACTGTTATTTCATACGTTGACCGACAGATAAACGAGTTCATAAATCGAGCAGGTTCCAAAGAAAAATTAGAAGAATGGCTCAATAAACCTCTTTTTCAGATAAAATTAGAACAGCGCGATATAGTTCGAAATCAGTTAATTACGCAGCAAATGCAAGGCAAAATAACCGAAGAGGTTAGGGTTACACCGTCTGAAATAAGACAATTTTACAGAACACAATCCGACTCGCTTCCTGATGTACCCGCACAATTTGAAGTTCAACAATTAACAATATATCCGCGCATTGAAACAGAAGAAATCGAAGCGGTAAAAACACGTTTACGCGACTACCAACGACAAGTAAATGAAGGAAACGATTTTGCTGTTTTAGCCGTTCTTTATTCGGAAGATCAAGGCAGTGCGGGACGAGGAGGTGAATTAGGATATATGGCTCGCTCCGAACTTGTGCCCGAATTTGCTCAAGTGGCATTTAATATGCAAGACAAAAATAGAGTTTCCAAAATTGTCGAAACTGAGTTCGGTTTCCATATAATTCAACTTATTGACAGACAAGGAGATAGAATAAACGTAAGGCATATTTTACTTCGTCCAAAAGCAAGACCCGAAGCAATAGTTGAAGCCAGAAACATGACAGATTCATTAGCAAATGTTATTAGAGATGGAACAATGAGTTTTGAAGAGGCAGCATTGAGATTTTCTATGGATAAAGATTCCCGCGCCAACGGCGGATTAATGGTAAATCCACAAAATCAATCTACAAAATTTGAAATACAGCACGTAGCACCTGCTATTTATCGTGAAATTGAAAAATTGAAACCCGGCGACATCTCAAACGCTTTTATGATGAAAGACGACCGTCTGGGAAAAGATTTTTTTACTATAATTAAATTGAAATCTTTTAACGAACCACATAAAGCAAATTTAAAAGATGATTATCAACTTATTCAATCACTTTTAGAAGACCAAAAAAGTGAAGATGCTTTTAAACAATGGATAATCAAAAAACAACAAGAAACATATATTTCTATCAGTCCAAGTTGGAAAAATTGCGACTTTGAGTTTATGGGGTGGATAAAATAAAAATTAGTGGTTAGAGGTTAGCGGTTAGTGGTTAGTGGTTAGTGATTAGTGGTTAGTGATTAGTGGTTAGTGGTTAGTGGTTAGTGATTAGTGGTTAGTGCCTAATAACTCATTTACTCATTTACTCATTCACTCGTTTACTCATTCACTCATTTACTCATTCACTCATTTACTCATTCACTCATTTACTCATTCACTCATTTACTCATTCACTCATTTACTCACCCACTTATTTAAAAATTAAACATTAATCCGAGTGAATAAGTTCGTGGTACGGGATATGCACCTAAATCAATTCCTCCGTTGCCTCCGCTGACTCCCGTAGCGCCGTAAACTTCGGGATCCATACCCGAATAGTTAGTGAATGTGTATATATTCTGTACACTGAGTGAAATAGTTGCGTTCATCACTTTCAATACACTATAAGGAATATGGTAGGATATACTTATATTTTTCAATTTCAGATAAGAGGCATCCTCTAAGTAAAAAGTGGACATAAAATGTCTTCTATTGTTTCCATTTTTAAGGGAAGAGTATTTTGCATCTTCTTTATTTTCAACCATATCCCAACTTAGAAAATATGCATCTCGGAGGGTAGTAAATCGGTTACTTCCTCCTCCGTGTGCAGTGATAGCACGCGATATATTAAGCCTGTCAACGCCGAGTGCGGCAGTGGCAAGAATATTTACCGTCCAGTTTCTCCACTCTACTGTGTTGTTCCAACCGAAATAAAATTTGGGGACGCCCTGTCCTGTAACGATGCGGTCTTCGCCATCTGGATCAATAACTAAGTCGCCATTCTTTGTGCGGTATAGATTACATCCTTCGTCATCAAATCCCGCCCAATCCCATAGCCAATAAGAAGTTATGGGATATCCTACTTGTATTATCTGCATATAACCACCATAAGTGCTTCCATTTGCGACGAGGAGGTATTCTAATCCGCCCATATCTACTACTTCATTTTTCTGGAAACCACCGGTGAGAACAGATTGCCAAGTGAAATATTTTTTAGTAACAGGATACGTATCTATCGTAATATCGAAACCTGTATTTTTTACTTCGCCCATATTTACCCAAACGGAACCTCCGCCGTTGTAGCCCGGTATCGCTTTTTGTAAAAGTAAATCAGTACAATTTTTCATATACCAATCGACAGTCAAATTAACCCTATGATTTAGGATACCAATATCAATTCCGACATCAAATTGTTTCACTTTTTCCCACGAAACGTTTGGTGTATCAAAGGTATTTTCCCAATAACCAGCATATTGGTTTGTGGTTCCATAAGCGTGATTAACTGAACTTAACATCGCAAGTGTACTATAATTGGCAATATCCTGATTTCCTGTAATACCGTAACTTGCGCGCAGTTTGAGTTGCTTGAAAAGGTTTTGTGCATTAAAAAAATCTTCTTGGACAATATCCCATCCAACAGAACCCGAAGGAAAATATCCCCACTTGTTATCGCCCTGAAACTTTGATGAGCCATCGGCTCGGTAGGTTCCTGTTACAAAATAACGGTTCTTGTAGGCGTACATCAACCTGCCAAGTCCTGAAGCAATACTCGATGCAGAATAGCCATTTCCGCCGAAACGTGTGGCTGCATTCATATAATTATAATACCCCACAACTTCATTCGCAAGATTGTTGCCTGATAAGCTCATACTTTTTGTTTCTGTCTGACTAAGTTCCCATACTGCAGTTGCCGTTACTTGATGGTCTCCGATTATTTTACCGTAGGTCAAGTTATTGGTATTCTGCCAATAAGTACTATAACTGCTAGAATTGCTCATAGCGCTTTGTTTCCCGAAACTTCTTTTTTCCGACTGAAAATTAAATGACGGGGAATGAGTATAAACGAGCGCACCTTGCAAAGATAACGTAAGACCGTCTATTATTTTAAACCGTAAATCAACATTTCCGGTAACTCTGTTGGTATAATTGTCTTGTTTTGTTTCCATTTGAACTCCATAAGGGTTTTCACTAAACGAGTTATAAGGGTCGAGGTTATAAATTCCTGTTGAATCATTTTTCAATTCCATGCTTGGCGAATAGGTAATGATGTCGTGCATATTGTTATAAAGATTGTGAGTTTTTACCTGCGAGAGATTCACCCCGTAAGCAATATTGAACCATGGCTTTACCTCTGTATTGAGGTTCGTTCTGAAATGATACCTGTTGTATTTTGTGTTAACTGTTATCGCAGTTTGGTCTAAAAAACTTCCCGAAATAAAATATTGAGTTTTACCAGAGCCGCCCGTAATACTTAATTTATATTCTTGACTGCAAGCTGTTTGTAACATCAAGTCTTGCCAATCAATTCCTAAAGAGCCATTTTTATAGCCTTCTAATACATCCGCTGAGAAGGGTTTTCCTGTGACACTGTCCAGTGCATTTGCATAATCATAAGCGTTCATCAAATCATATTTTTTGATGATTTTAGATATTCCCCAATTCATTTCTACTGTAACAACAGCGTTATTTTCAATGCCTCGTTTTGTTGTGATTAATATCACGCCGTTTGAGCCTCTCGAGCCGTAGATAGCAGTTGCAGAAGCATCTTTCAATATCTCAATAGACTGAATATCAGAAGGATTTGGAATTTCAGCACCGAAAATTCCGTCAACGATATATAATGGCGCACTGCTTTTGTTTATTGAAGTAGTTCCACGTATAAGAATGCTGGGACCGCTTCCGGGTAAACCGCTCAACGTGGTTACTTCTACACCTGCAGTACGTCCTTGAAGAATCTCGCCAATCTGTTTAACAGGCTGCTCATTGTACGATCTTCTTGAAACAGTGGAAATCGACCCTGATAAGTCAGATTTTTTTACTGCACCATATCCGATGGCAACCACTTCGTCAATCTGTCGGGCATTTTCGACGAGGGTTATGTTAATTTCGCGTTGCGTCCCCACGGTGACTCGCTGTCGGGTAAATCCCAAAAAAGAAAATATCAGTATTGTATTTTCATTGGGAACTTGCAGCGTGTAATAGCCATTGACATCAGTTGTCGTTCCAATATTTACGCCTCTAATCTTTACGGTTGCGCCGGGTAGTGTGTCGCCTGTATCGTCTGTAACTGTACCTGTGATGGTAATTGGCAGTGATGATGTCTCTTGCGAATAAGCGAAGGTTGGCATCTGAAGTAAACAGATTGATAATACAACAAACGAAAGTATTTTTAATCTGCACACTTTTATTAAATTTTTTAGACTTTTCATCAGAACTTCCTCTGTAAATGTCTTTATTCTATAAAATTCAGTCATATATCAAAAAAGTTGGTTAATTAAACAATAAAAAAAACGCCGCAAAGATAATTATATTTTTTATAACAAATTTTTTTTCAAAAAAATAATTATCATTTTTTATTACCTTTGTAAAAAAAATTTGTGGATAATTAGATAAAAATTTAAAACAACTATTCTAAATAATTAAGATGAGTTCCCTCAGAAAAGTAAAATTGCTTTACCACAAAGGTCACAAGGTGATTTCACAAAGTAACCAATGCATTAAATATCAACATATATCAACTTGTGTTCTTTGTGCATTCTTTGTGTTCCTTGTGGTAAAGAACACTTTTCGGAATGTGCTCAAAGATAATTCGGTTCTGTTTTTTAAAAAAGCATTAATATTTTTCATTGTTATCATTAATATGTTGAGTACCAAATTGTTGTTTTCACAAAACTATATTGAATATAGCAAAATTAAGTGGAAAGCAGTGGATTGTATCATAGACGATAAATTTCATGAATCGCAAATATATTTTGATAGCCTTTACAATAATTATGATTTTATTTTTGCAGGAGATTGTTTTTATGCATTAAAAGTAGCGATTCTGAATAATGATTCGGTAGGTGCAAGTAAATATTTATTGAAAGGAATCTCAATGGGACTACCCGTAGAATCTATTAAAAAAGATATTTTTATAAACAAAAATCTGAATTTTGATTTGTGGCAAAATATTAATAGAGAAATTATTGACTCGCTTTTGGAAATTTATTATGGAAGAATAAATAATGACTTATTGCAAAAAATAATACCAATGTTTGAACTTGACCAAAAAGTTACTAATCAAGTCAATAAATCATTTTTATATTATTTTAAATGGAGAAGGGTGACAAAAATAAATGCAAAAATCGTAAAAGGCATGATAAACGAATATGGTTTTCCGGGAGAAAAAATAGTTGGAGTTTCAGAAAATATTGGTGATATTGAGAGATACATCCCAAACCGATACGAAACTTTTTATATGTTAGTTCACTATTTTTCTAATTATGAAAAAGATTGGGACGAATACAATCAATTGCTTTATAATCAATTAGAAAACGGTAATTTGACACCTTATGCTTATGGTTTTTTTTGTGATTTCAGAGCAAAATGGAAACGAAATAAAAGAAAAGGCTTTGAATTTATTTATAATGTTTGGGATCCCTATCTCAATGAGACAAAGACAGAAGAAATAAACAATCGAAGAGAATCAATAGGGCTACTTGATGTTGATTTTGAAAAAAAGAAAAGAGAACATAATTTGAATATTCATAAAAACAGACTTTATGATTCGAAAATATTTTTGGAATTATTATTGTGATTTGTTTGAGCGTGCATTATATTCAGCCACGGATTACACGAATCAACACTAAATGTTTTAACCTACATTATTCATATTATTTATTTTAACGCAAAGGCGCAAAGTTGAGAACGCATTAATAGTTTTCAGTTTTCAGTTTTCAGTTTTCAGTATTCAGTTATTTATAGTTTTCCTGACTTCGACACTTTTAAAAAATTTTTTTATAATGCACTGAAAATCAATAATATAAAATTTCGAGTGGGTGTCGCAAAAAGTCGTAAAAGTGGCTGAAAATGCCAATTTTATACTATTTGGGTGTCGCATTGTCGAAGTCAGGAGTTTTCAGTTTTCAGTATTCAGTTATTTATAGTTTTCAGTTTTCAGTTATTTTTTATGTTCCTTTGTGGTTAAAAGATATTTTCATTTCTTATGAATAATTTATTCTCCTCTAATCCACATTCCTAACGGAATGCGGCATATTACCGCGCTGACCCCACACCCTCAACTCACCCCACGCAGCAGCACTCCGCAAGGAGTGCCACGTAGATAACCCGGTATGGGCGTACCCTTGCGGTCGACCGAAAGCGCAATTCGGGGGATCTCAAGAAAATGGATGCATTCCTAATGGAATGCAGGCTGCATGATTGTACGTTTTTCTACCAAGCGATGCATTCATTTCAATAAATTCAATGCATCGACTAACGGAATGCAAAAAATAAGAAAACAGGACGATTGGGTTTCCGCCGCAACAATATTATTTTCCCATTTAACAACAAAAAAATTATATAATATCAGCTATTCTGAATTTACTATTTAACAGGAACTACTTTCCAAAGGGCTATCATTGGTATTTCTTTATCAGCAGTAACAGATATTTTAAAAATACCAGAAGTTGTTGTACCTATTGCAAAATGGGCATTATTCCAACCTTTTTTCAGTAGTAAGTCCAAAGAAAATTCAGTTGGCATCTTAACGTTTTCAACTTCAATTGTTTCGTTAAATTCACCGCTAATGTTAAGGTCATTGCTCACATACATATAATTGACGGTAGATGTTGAAAGGTCTAAGGGTTCAACATAAATCAGAGAAAGCAGTTCTTTCAAATCATCTTTTCGAACATAAAAAGATGCTGCTCTTCCTTTTGCCTCTTTATTGTCAATCTTAATAACCTCGGCAATTTTGTTGCGTAACGGTATTATTAGCACTTCAGGTATCGTCAAGTCACTTACCCGAATAGCATCTGTAATCTTGTCCAAAATCATACTTTCTACGTCTTCCAAATACTCTGCCATAGGAATTGGTAGTTTTATTGAAAATTTTTTGTCGGATATTTTTACTGAATCCGCCCAAGTTTTACCTAAGTCGAAAGATACTCCAACTTCAGACCATTCGGCATGTTCACCGGTAATGGTACCAGAAACCAAAGAAGGATCTTCAACTTCTACATCATCTTTTTTACAAGATATCAAAAATAATAAACTCATCGCCAAGGTTGCGACTAAAAAATAATGTCTGTTCATTTTAAAAAATTTTTACTTTAACAATAATATACTGATAATTAATAATTTATATTTACAATTTTACCCACTGCATTTTTATTTTTTATTGCATTTTTATTTTTTATTAAAAATATTCCATAACCATATTTTTCTGTTCTGGTTTCGTTGGGACTTAGTTCAAATTGTTCGATTTTTCTTCCAAGAATGTCGTATATTTCAACTGTTTGATTTTTATTACTTTTATTTTGAATAACGATGTTCTCGTTAAACGAATAAAAATAAATATCTTCAATTTGATTCGTATTGTTAATTGAAACGGTTGTATTGACGGTAATTTCTTCTGATGGGTCAGATAATACTCCGAGCATCCACTTTCTAACGCTGTATTTATAAGTTTTAAGAGGTTCTAAACCAGATACGTCATAAAAATTTGTTTCAATATGTTCGAAATCATCAATAAATATTTTGTCTCCGTTTTCAACAATAAACAGGTCAAGTGTATAGATATTTGTTCCGTCAGATTGCCAATTAGCTCTGAATCCGTTTGATGTAACATTTGTAGCGGGTAGAGCAACTGGCGGAGTGATGGGAGTTATACTACTTCCTGTAATATTAACTTTTACGCTTCCGGTAATATTCCCTCCTTCAATATAAATGGCTGCATTATGCAGATTTGAAACAGATGTAGGTTTATATGTAACTTTCAAAAAATAGCCCGCATTAGCAACCGCAACCGTAATTGAATTGGTATTTATAGTAAATTGATTAGCATTTATGCCCACTAAATCAAAGTAGAGTCCGCTCCCTGTGAGGTTATTTCCCTTTACAAAGAGTTCTAATTCGAGGCTTTTCCCCGATTCTATTGTGCCAAATTCTAATTTTGTCTCATTTGTTGGAGTGGCTAAAACAGGCTTGGATTCTATATCTACAAAGAAAAAATCATCCATTTTATCTCCCCAAATATGCTCGACTAATTCGGGATAATCTATAAAAGGATTTCGGTTGTTTTGTCTAATAAAAACTTCTTCATTGCGATTAACTTCTTTCTCGCTAACAGGGTCGTTTCGATGCCATCCTAACAATAATTGAATTGCCCACGGTTTTAATGTTGGATAGGTATTTGCTTCTAACATGTACATATAATTAGGATTCCATTGATTATAATAGTCTTGATAACAAGTTACCATATAAAAATATGCACGTGCAAAATCGCCTTTATATTCGTCTGCAGGTTCAAAAACGAGACCTGAAAAACCCGGAAAAGTATTTTGTCCTACTTTGATTACTCCGTTATCGTAGTTAGGATTACCGCCAACAATACCAAGAGGATAGTTTGATTTGCGATTATTCGCTGCCTCATCCGATGGAAAAATATGATTAATATCAGTATAACACGGAACAGATGTGCTTCCACCCCACCAACTTACAGGAAACGAATGCTCGCGATTTAATCCCGCAGTACTCGGATAATAACGCACGATATCGGAATACATATCCCAAACTTGATTGTTTGGAAGTGCATCCGTTGATTGAAATACAACCCATAACGAACTATAACTCAGTACAGTATGATTTTTCGTTATATTATGCAATGCCGTTTTCAATGCCTCTTTTTTTAATCCATCTGTACTATTGTAATATCCGTTAGGATTCTGCGAAAAAACTATCGATACCAAAAAGAGTAATAGTATCAACAGAAATAGTTGTTTTAATTTATTCATATTTATATAGTGGTTAGTGGTTAGTGAATGAGTGAATGAGTGAATGAGTAAATAAGTATTTTTAATTCGTAAGTCTTTTTTTAATATCTAATATCTAAACTCTAATATCTAATATCTAAACTTTCACTTCACAAATCCTGCATTATTAAGAAAATCATAGCTATTTTTTACATCTTCTTGTGGTGTGCCGTCATATTGTTCTACTTCAACGTACCAATCTTTCATACCGTTTGAATAAAAAGTGTCAAAAATTGGTTTAAAATCAATTTTGCCACTTGCGCCAATTGCTTTATCATCTTTAATATGAAGCATTTGTATTCGTTTCGGATATTTTTTCAGATAATCAACGGGGTCGTAACCTCCTTCAATACACCAAAAAACATCAAGTTGGAATGAAACATGCTGCGGGCTGGTATTTTCCATCAAAAGGTCAAAAATCGGGATGTCATTAATTACGTAGTTAAATTCGAAAGCGTGGTTATGATATCCAAAATTAATGCTTGCCGCTGCTGCGTTCATTCCTATGGTGTTAAAATATTCTCCATATCGTTTCACGTTTTCGATGGTAGCACCGTCACCACTGAGGGGTGAAATTGGCATAACCATATATTTCATGCCTGCTTCGTTGTGCGCTTCGATTGCTTTGTTCCACCAAGCGAAATCTTCATCTTCATTTCCGCTAATATTTCGAGATAAATGAGCGCTTGTGGCACGCATTCCTAAATCTTCTACAATTGTTTTGAACTCTTTTGGTTCTAAACCGTAAATTTTGCCGTCAGAATAACCTGCTGTTTCCAAATGTTGATATCCCATTTTAGAGACAATTTCTAAAACCCGCTTAATGCCGAGTTCTTTAACGTCATCTCGCAAAGAATATAGTTGCAGTCCGATGTGTTTTTTGGAAATTGGGCTGACAGCACAACTTGAAAGTAGCCTGTTCCCTACAATTCCACCCGCAAGGAGTAAGCCCGTTTGTTTTAAAAAAATCCTTCTATTAGTTGACATTGTACATTATAATTAAAAAAATGGTTTCAAATAAAATGCAAATATAAATGAAATTTTTGTAACTGTTCAGTTTTTTTCAAAAAAAAATAAAAAAATTTCATCAATAAAAACGAAGGACATTTTGATTTCCCCCAAAAAAAGATTAATTGTTTCCGTTTTAACAACTAAAACGTTTTGACGTCAAAAAATCTGAATCTCACAACTAACTACTCACGTCTCATCACTCACGTCTCATTACTCACGTATGACACCTTCAAACTCATATCCAAACTTTTGATATGGTGTGTTAGTGCGCCAACCGAAATAAAATCAACGCCTGTCTCAGCGTAGCCGCGCACTGTTTCCAAAGTAATATTTCCAGATGATTCGGTTTCAAAACGTCTATCAACTATTTTTACAGCTTCTTGGGTAGTAAGAATGTCGAAGTTATCGAACATAATACGGTCAATACCACCAACTTGCATAACTTGTTTCAATTCCGATAAATTTCGAACTTCAATTTCAATTTTTAAGTTTTTACCTGTTTTTTTTAAATAATTTTGTGCTGATTTTATTGCATTTTCTATTCCTCCTGCAAAGTCTATGTGGTTATCTTTCAGCATTATCATATCATATAAACCCATACGATGATTTTCGCCTCCCCCAATTCGAACTGCCTCTTTTTCAAACATACGAAAACATGGGGTAGTTTTACGGGTATCAAGTATTTTTGTTTTAAGTCCCTGCAATTTTTCGGTGTATTGGCGCGTATGGGAAGCAATTCCGCTCATTCGTTGCATTATGTTAAGTATCAACCGTTCAGTCTTTAAAAGTGTGTGAATTGTGCCTTCGGCAGTAAAAGCAACATCTCCATTGGAAATTTTGTCGCCATCTGATAAAATTTTTTGAAATTTCAGGTCGGGTTCTACTTGTTTATAAATTTGCCGAGCAATTTCTACGCCCGCTAAGATGCCCGCAGATTTTACCAACAATTTCATTTTTCCTTTTGTTTCACAAGAAATCGATGACAACGAAGAGTGGTCTCCGTCACCGATATCTTCTGCCAACGCATTTTCGATAAATGTGTGAAGAAAATCGTTAATCATCTTGTTTGTCAATTCTAATTTGGCTAATCAATATCCTGCCATTTACATTTCGTGTCAAAAAATAGAATCGAAACTGCTCTCTCGCACTAACGTAATTCCCTATGGCATAAGAAGAATTGTCTCGTTTTCCTTCATGATTAATCTTAAACGAAGTCGGACGATAACTTGCGAAAAAGTCTTTCATCACAAATTGAGCCTGCTCCTTGCTGTAAACACCCGATTTTGACGGAAGTATGATTTCTACTTTGTCGTTGAAATGTTGCGCTAAAAGAACAGCATTACCCTGTTGCGTCGCTGTTACAATGCCTTGAGGAAATGTTTGAGCAGTTATCTGATGTGCCAAAATAACTAAAGTAGTGATTAGAAAAATAATTTTAAATATTTTCATTTTTTTATAACTTTTATTTGGACTATTTTATATATATAATGATTACTCTAACTTGCATTATTTAAGATGATTTTTTGATTATCAAAAAAAAACAAATTACTATTCTCAAAAATCATACATTGTAACATTTAGTTCTACAATTGTGTTTTCTGGTAATTTTTGAACAATTATTCCTAATCTCCATAGATCTATAAAAGCCCACGGTCCACTAAATACATCTAAATTCAATAGAAAGTGGTTTGATGAAATTTTTATAAGTTCAATATTCTCAACAAAACCCGGCTCTCCCGGGGTGTAACCGCATGTAACTAATAAAGTATTTGCAGAAAAATCAATTTCAGGCAAAGTATAACCTTCTAAACAATAGGCATAATTTTCCAACTCTTCATAACTATTAACAAAAACAACTTCACCACCTCCTTCTAAATAGCAATGACAATGTGTATTTACGGGCATCCACGAGCAGTGTGGAGTTGTCAATGTATATTCTTCAAAAGGAACTTCAATAGGTATACCCAAATGAAAATATAGTTCTTCAACTTGCGCCTCCAAATTTTCAATTCTTTCTATCAAAAAGTCCAATCCCGTTACAGCCATTGCCGTCTCCGCAGTTTTTGCCGTCATTGAGTATGGCACTGTTAGCAACTGCGTTTCAGTTTCAATCATAAAATTATTTTCACCGGTGGTGTCAATCTCTGTTTTTATAAACAATGGACCATCCAGCCAGTTTATTTCTTGGAAACTTTCATTTCCAATTTCGATTGTAAGCAAACCATTTTCGTTTGTTGTTGCCGTTTGCGTTTGGGTGAAAATCACCTCTTCATTTCTTAGAATCGTTGCCTTAACAGTAACTGTTTGATTCTTAATCAAAGTCTGGTCATTATCTCTGATAACTGCCTGATATGAAAAGGCATCGGGGATTTGTGCATTGATTGCTGTAATTAACCCCATAAATCCTAATAAAATCAGTCTTTTCATCTGTAAATAATTTAAATATTTAAAAATATTGATTAAAAATAATCCGCAAAGTAAAACATTTTTTTTTTATTTACCAAAAAAATTTCAAAAAAAGTTTCTTTTTTAAAAATAAATTTACACTACCGACCAATAAAAAAATAGCATCATCCTATTTATATTAAGGTTGTTCTGTTAAAAAAATAAGGTATGAATAAGGTTACTTTTTGAAAAGGGTAAATATAAATCATAAAATTTTGAAATCCAACTATATAAATATTGAATAAAAATTTAATCGGTTAATAGTGATTTTTTATGAAAAAATATAATATTTATAAAAATTTTGCGTACTTATGGAGAAATAATTAATATTATGCGTTATTTTATAGTTGGAAATACCCCTTATGCAGACCAGAAATCAAAAGAATTTGACGAACTCGAGGCAAAAGTATTTGGCGGCAAAAGTGTTTGGCAAATTTTTTCTGAAGTAGCTGATGAGCGCCGAGAGCGCAAAAGGAAGGCACGTGAAGAAAAATTCCGCAAAATGTATAATCTTTAAGTGTTTTCATACTTGTCATCTTTTTTCAATTCCTGCTAAAACTGCTCTAATTGGGCGTTCCATATTTAATTTGTACAATTCTACTGCTGCCTCAAAATATTCCCAAAAATCGTCTGAATATAAGTCTAAATGACTTCTTTTTTATTAACTGCGAGAATTAGGCTCAGAGTTCCTTACCTCATAAACGTTTTTTTGTTATTTTATAAGGAAAAATCTATTTTTGCTGCGGAAACCAAAATGTCCTACATTTTGGTTTTTTGCATTCCGTTAGGCGATGCATTGAGCTTGTCGAAAATGAATGCATCGCTTGGTAGAAAAATAGCCATACAAACAACCGTTTTTATGCTTTGAAATTATTTTCTACCAAGCGTCACATTCCTAATGGAATGTGGAAAAGTGAGGTTGATAAATATTTCTTAAA